>JBEKSU010000251.1:0-4919 GCA_049516755.1 Verrucomicrobiota bacterium
GGCGGAGTCCAAGCGAGCTTGACCCGCCACCGGTACGGGTTGCACCTCGACTAACATCTTCTCTGCCATTTGAAAATCTTTTTCTTCTCCATCCCAATCGTGTCGCCCAGGCGTCACCTAACAACCAAGCTGAGCGATGAGCGCCACTGAAACCATACCCACTGCAAATGACGCACGCGGCGCTCATTCGCTCCGGCGCTTTGTTAGGGGTCATAACCATGTGACTCTCTACAACTCTGACTGTCTGGACGTGATCGAACTTCTGCCAGCGATAGATGCCGTGATAACCGACCCGCCGTATGGCATCGGCTTCGCGTCTCAACCGACAACTGGCGGACGCGCACGCGGGCAACGCAAAGAAATGTGGGACGAGGAACGCGCCGAAGGACTCCAGCGAATGCTTGCGCTCGCTCCGGTGCTGGTCGTGTGGGGCGGAAACTACTACACACTGCCGCCGTCTCGCGGATGGCTCTCGTGGCACAAACCGGACGCGCCGCCCTCAATGGCAAGCCTCGAACTGGCGTGGACAAACCGCGACCAAAATGCGCGTCAAATCTCGTGGAGCATCGCCGCAACGAATGCCGAGCGGGTCGGACATCCAACGCAAAAGCCGGTGCGCGTGATGGCCTGGTGTATGGAACAAGCAAAAGTGCCGGAAGGCGCAACCGTGCTCGATCCATACATGGGCAGCGGAACGACCGGAATCGCCTGTCTGCGAACCAACCGCAATTTTATCGGGATAGAAAAAGACCCGGAACACTTCAAGACTGCGTGCGCCCGTCTTGAGAGTGAGTGTAACCAAGGCGCGTTGCTATGACCCCTAACTATTTAATTAGTAGGAAAGAATTCCTACTATGTAGATAATAGTGGACAAACTGGGAATTCATTCCTAGTTTCATTAGCAACTTATAAAAGATATGGGATCGGGTCAGAAAAGTCAATGGGCAAAGGCTGGTGGCGGTGGTGGCCAGGGACTGGGCGGGGCCGGACTGGTCATTCCCAACCCCAAACTCAAGCTATTGGATCAGGTGCGTGAAGTCATGCGCCTGAAACATTATTCCCTTCGCACCGAACGGACGTATAGTGATTGGATTCGCCGGTATATCCATTTTCATCGCCTCAAATCGCGGGCGGAGTTAATGGTGGAGGCGGAGCAAAAGGTGGAATTGTTCCTGAGTGATCTGGCCGTTCATGGGCAGGTGGCGGCCAGTACGCAGAATCAAGCCTTCAATGCGCTGTTATTCCTGTATGGACAGGTGTTGCACCGCCCGTTGGAAAATGTGCAGGCGGTGCGAGCCGACCGGCCAGTACGTGTGCCGGTGGTGCTGACGGTTGATGAGGTCAGGCAAGTGCTCCAGACGATGACCGGGACGCCGCAAATCGTGGTGAAACTGCTATACGGAAGCGGCTTGCGGTTGATGGAAGCGCTGCGAATGCGCGTGCAGGACGTGGACATGAAGATGAAACAAGTGACGGTGCGCGATGGCAAGGGGGCCAAGGATCGTTACACCACGCTGGCCGAGGCACTGATTCCCGTTTTGCACGAGCACCTGCAACGAGTGCAGTTGATTCATCGGGAGGATTTGGCCGCAGGGGGGGGAGGCGTTTACCTGCCGGGCGCGTTGGAGCGCAAGTATCCGAATGCCGCCCGCGAATGGCGCTGGCAATACGTTTTCCCGGCCCGCGATTTATCGAAAGACCCCCGGTCGGGCCAGATACGGCGGCATCATGTGGATGAAGCCACGATTAACAAAGCGATCAAAGCGGCGGTGGCGCGGGTGGGAATCCAGAAGAGCGTGAGCAGTCATACGTTTCGGCATAGTTTTGCCACGCACGGATTGCAGGGTGGAGCGGATATCCGGACGATTCAGGAATTGTTGGGGCATGAGGATGTCTCCACCACCATGATTTACACCCATGTGATGGGCCAGGGCGGCTGCGGGATGAAAAGTCCGTTGGACAGCCTTTGAAATCAAGGCTGAAGGCTGAAGGCTGAAGGCTGAGTGCCAGTGGTTCTGGGCGAACTCTGCGTTCTTTGCGGTTAAACCGCCGCAAACCCCTGCCATTAGCGTCGATAAGCGTTGATTAGCGGTTCAAAATCTTTTGCGGGCCAAACGCCGGATCGAGGACGAGCCGTCTGCGTAACACTTCGCCGCGCCCAGGGACGAGAACGAGGACGAATTGTGAATCAGGGACTCGTGGAACTTGTCCCGCGAATCAGCGGGCGGCGCGCACGGAGTGACGCGCCCTACCTTTGGGAACAACGAACATCGAACAGCCAACACCGGTATCCGAATTGCGAAGTTGAAACTGCTAATCTTCGCTCATCGCCGCTGATCCCAGAGACGGGGGCGGGATAACAGCGGACAATATGGGTTCGGGTGGTTCCCGCCGCAAACCCCTGCCATTAGCGTTGATTAGCGGTTAAAAATCTTTTCCGGGCCAAACGCCGGATCGAGGACGAGCCGTCTGCGTAACACTTCGCCGCGCCCAGGGACGAGGACGAGGACGAATTGTGAATCAGGGACTCGTGGAACTCGTCCCGCCGGGCCTGGAAATTTTGTTCGCCTGCCGCGCCGGGTTTTTGCATATTGCACCCCGATGAAATCCATGACGGGCTACGGCCGGGGCGAATGCGCGCGGGACGGTTTTAAAATCACCGTGGAACTCAGCGCGGTGAACCGGCGGCAGACGGAAATTTCCGTGAACCTGCCGCGCGAGCTGGAAATGCTCGAGGCGCCCATCCGCGATGCCATCAACGCCCGGGTCGCGCGCGGGCGCGTCACGGCGCGCATCGCCATCCACGCCGCCGAAGGCAAGATGTCGGCGCGCCAGCACATCAATCTGCCGCTGGCCCGGGCCTACGCCGCCGAGTTGAACCGTCTCGCCAGACAATTGAAGCTGTCCGGCGCGGTGACGCTGGATCAGATTGTCCGCGCGCCGGGGGTTTTTCAGACGGACGAGGAACTGGTGGAGGCGGAAACGATCTGGCCGATAGTGGACAAGGCGTTGCAGCAGGCGCTGGCCGCGCTGGTGAAAATGCGCGAACGCGAGGGCGCGCATCTGGCGCAGGACCTGGCCGCGCGCGTCGGCGTCCTGCGAAAGTGCGCCGGGCAGATTCAAAAGCACGCGCCGCAGACGGCGGAGCGTTACCGCCAGCAGCTGATCGAGCGCATCAAGAGCGCGGGGCTGGAATCACCGGCGCCGGACGACGAGCGGCTGTTGAAGGAGGTCGTCCTGTTCGCCGACCGTTCGGACATTTCGGAGGAATTGACGCGGCTGCAAAGCCATTTCCAGCAGTTTGAGGACTGCCGGAAATCGAAGGAGCCGGTGGGCCGGACATTGGACTTTCTGGCGCAGGAAATGAACCGGGAAATCAACACCATCGGGTCGAAGGCCAATGACGCGCTGATTTCGCGCGACGTGGTGACGCTGAAGGCGGAACTGGAAAAGTTCCGCGAGCAGGCACAAAATGTGGAATGAAAAGCGGGAGTCCAAAGTCCAACTTGCCGCGCCGGAACGAAGCGAAGGCGGGAGTCCAAAGTCCAAAGTCAGCGCAGGATAAATCTGCGCCGTTGTTGGTTTTGATCTCCGCGCCGTCGGGCGGCGGGAAGACGACGTTATGCCAGCAGTTGCTGGCGGCGCGGCCGGACATGACGCGGGCCATCACGAGCACGACGCGGGCGTTGCGGCCCGGCGAAAAGGACGGGGTGGATTATTATTTTTTTGACCCGACGGAATTTCAGGCGCGCGTGCAGGCGGGCGAGTTCATCGAGCACGCGACGGTTTTTGGCCGCAGCTACGGCATTTTGCGTTCCGAACTGGTGGACAAGCTGCGGCGGGGCAGGGACGTGCTGCTGAACGTGGACGTGCAGGGGGCGGCGACGATTCGCGCCCGGGCGCAGGCGGATCCGGAATTGAACCGCGCGCTGGTGACGGTGTTTCTGACGCCGCCGTCCATCGGGATACTGGAGGAACGGCTGAGGAAGCGCGCGTCGGACGCGCCGGAGGAAATCCAGAAGCGGCTGGGGATTGCGCGGAAGGAAATCGCGCAATGGACAACTTTTGATTATCTGCTGATCAGCACGACGATTCCGGAGGATTTGCGGCGGATGCTGGCGATTGTGGAGGCGGAGAAAATGCACGCGGCCCGGGCGCAAGCGCCGGAATTTTGAAGATTCTTAATCGAAATCGTAATCCCAATCCTAATCTCAAATGTTCGACCACGAAAAGCTGCGGGTGTATCAGGAGGCCCTGCAGTTTGCAGCGCAGGTTGAAGTTATTTTGGAACACGCCAAAAAATCCAGCCCATTGCATGACCAGCTTGACCGTGCGCGCGCCTCAATTTTATTGAATATTGCCGAAGGAAATGGACGTTTCACTGCGCCGGATCGTTGCCGATTTTTCGACATGGCACGCGGCTCGGCCCTGGAATGCGCGGCTTGTCTGGATTTGTTTGAAATAAAAAACATCGCATCCAAACCGGAATTGAATCAAGGCAAAGAGAGTTTGAACAAGATAGTTTCAATGCTGGTTGGGCTTATCCGCAGCAATTCAGCGGACCGGTTGCACGAGAATACGGTGTCATATCGGGTTGGCAGGAAAACGGATTAGGATTACGATCAAGATTACGACTATGGAAAAGCTCATCATTCTCGGCGTGACCGGGTCGATTGCCGCGCACAAGGCGGCGGACCTGGCGAGCCTCCTGACGAAACAGAAATGCAGCGTGCGGGTGGTGATGACCGCCGACGCGCAGCGGTTCATCACGCCGTTGCCGTTCAAGGTGCTCTCGCGCCAGGCGGTGGTGACGGACCTCTTCGACGAGGAGGAGGGCTGGAAGCCGGCGCACATTGAACTGGCGGACGCGGCCCGCCTGCTGCTCATCGCGCCGGCGACGGCGAACCTCATCGCGAAAC
>JBEKSU010000252.1:0-4813 GCA_049516755.1 Verrucomicrobiota bacterium
GGAAAACAGTACGCTCCGGCGCGCGCTGGAAACCATGAGCGGAACGGCGTCGCCGATTTTCCGCAGTGCCGCCATGCAGGAAGTCGTGCGCACCATTGAACGCATCGCCCCCAGTGACGTCACCGTGCTCATCACCGGCGAGAGCGGCACCGGCAAGGAAGTCATCTCCGACCTCCTCCACGCGCTCAGTCCGCGCAGCAAAAACAAAATCATCAAAATCAATTGCGCCGCCCTGCCCCGCGAATTGATCGAAAGCGAATTGTTCGGCTCCGTCAAAGGCGCCTTCACCGGCGCGCACACCGACCGCGAAGGCCTTTTCCGCCAGTCGGAAGGCGGCACGCTGCTGCTCGATGAAATTTCCGAAATGCCCATCGACACGCAAAGCAAACTGCTGCGCGTCCTCCAGGACCAGGAAGTCCGGCCCGTCGGCGGCAAGACCAGCTACAAGACCAACTGCCGCGTCATCGCCTCCACCAACCGCAAGCCCGAAGACGCCCTCAAGGACGGCAAATTGCGCGAAGACCTTTATTACCGCATCAGCGCCATCTCGGTCCATCTGCCGCCGCTGCGCGAACGCCGCGAAGACATCATGCCGCTCGCCAACTCCTTCTTGAAACGGTTCGCCGCGCAGGCCAATCACGTCATCTCCGGCTTCACGCCGGGAGCGGTTGAACGGCTCACCGCCTTTGACTGGCCGGGCAACGTCCGCCAGTTGCAAAACGAGGTCCAGCGCGCCGTCCTCCTGAACGAAGGCAACGAAGTGGACGTGGCTGATCTCTCCGTCACCAACGCCAAGGTCGGCTCCGCCGACGGCACCGACACCAGTTTCACCCTGCTCGAAGGCGTCGAACGTAACGCCATCATCCAGACCCTCAAGGAAACCGGCGGGAACAAGCTCGAAACCGCCAAACGCCTCGGCATTGGCCGCCAGACCCTCTACAACAAAATCAAGGCCTACGGGATCGAAGTGTAATGTGAGTGGGTTGAGGCAGGGCGGTGCTGTGAATATTCTCACCTGATGCGTGACACTTTGGTTGGGTGGCTGCGTGGAGGCGAACGGAGCGAGCCGTTGCGCCGCCTCAGTCCAATCTGGTGGGGCGCCTGTCCACCGTAGCGATGCCTTGGCATCGCGGTGGCGGAAGTTACACGAGTCCCAAACTTTATCCCCAGAACTAACCCGTTCAAATCCTGTCCAGCGGACTTTTGATCCCCAGCCCCGGCTTCTGCAGGCAACGCGGGATGGCCGGTCCAGTCCCGCATTCGCGGTTGCCCTAGAACCTCTTGGGCGAACCGTTCGGGGTATCCGGCGGTCTTGGCACGTCCGGCCCAAGCGTAGCGGTAGCTGTGCAACGTGACGCCTTTGATGCCCAGCCCGGCGCAGCGTTGCTTGAACTCCGTCGCCCGATCAGAGGCGCGGCTGCGCCGCATATAAGGGAACAGGGGGCCGGTCCCCGGCAGATCCCGCAGAATCTCCGCAACCTCCTTGTCAAAACGCATGATGGCTATTGAGCGGGTCTTCTTGCGTGAAAAGCTAATTACATTGGTTTCCCAATCAACATTTTCAGCTTCCAAAAACGCAATATCCGATTGGGATGCGCCCAAGTGCCAGGCCAACTGGAAAAACGTCTTACGCTCGGGATTCAATTCGCGGGCGACAATGGCCTGATGCTCTTTCCAGGTGATGGAGCGCTTTTCCTTGAATTTGACGGTCGCCAGCGCTTCTTCGGCAGCACCGGCCACGGCAGCCAACTCATGTCGAGGGCGAAGTTGTGGATGCGGCGCAAATAGACGTTCGTCGAGACTGAACCATTCTCCAGCACTTTCAGGAAGTGCTCGGCCTGGGTTTCCAAAATCACCCTGTTGCGGATGGAATCAAACGCCTTGTCCTTGATGGTGGTGAACCAGCGGGCCTGCGTGTCGCCGGTCCTGAGCTTGGGGATTTCGTCCATGACGTTCTGCCACGTTCGCTTGGCGGCGGCCGGATCGCCGGCCTTCCAATACACCCGCACCAGATGCAGGCTGAACGCGGGCGCGTCCTCGGTTTCGTTTTTGGCGGCGACGAGGCGGTAGGCTTCCTCCTTGTCGCGGGTTTTGAGGGTGGTTTGCTTTTTGGTGACGAGGTCTTAGCAATAGAAGGTGCCCCAGTCGCGGCGGAATACCCGGTAACGGCTTTTCATGTTTCGGTTCATGTTGTGAGCATGAACCGCCTACATCCGCCCGCGTTAGCGAGTTATGGCAGAGTTAAAGTGATTTATCCCGAATAGTGCCGGAGTTAAGCCCGGCACTGAAGATTTCACTGAAACTCGACGCTTTTTCCTCCAAAAGCCCAGCAAAAGGGCTGGAGGCGAGGGTCGGAATCGACCGGGTCTCACCTTCCACAAGCCACTCGAAATCAATCGTCTATGGCATCGCTGACTATTTGACTATAAACGAGTTGCGCCGACTGTCAACCGTAATCCGAACATATCTTTTTGTATCGGTTTTTGCCCCGTTAAAACCCTCCGTGCTGGCACTTTTGCTGGCACTTTTTCCCGTCGCAAATTGGTGCCGGAGTTCTGCGGTGCTCAGAAATTTTTTTACAGAATGTATCCAGATGGCAACAAGTGAATACATTTTGTAAAATCAGTTGGTTGGATTTTGCCAGTGTCGAATGGCATTTATTCCGTTTGCACAATGAAGCGAAGTTCGCTACAATCCGCAGACGCAATAAATGAAGCCATCTCAATCCAAATCTCGCATGGACCGGGCGGCTGACAAGTATATTGAACAGCGACTGGCCCTGGGGCGCGTGGCTTTCCCGCTGATGGATTTGGTCAAAGCGACCGGATTGTCGGTGACGGCAGCCAGGAATCAGTTGTTGCGGTTGAAAAAACGGGTGACGAGAGTTTCGCCGCGCCATCAATTTTTTCTGATCGTCAGTCCTGAACACAGTGCGGTGGGGGCGCCACCCGTGGCGTGGTGGTTGCACGATTATTTTCAATGGCTGGGCGAGCCGTATTATCTGGCGCTTCAGTCGGCAGCCAGTTCACTCGGTTCCAATCCGCAGGCATTGCAGGTGACCCAGGTGATGACCAGGATTTCGCGGCGTGCCGTCGAGGTGGGCCGCATTCGCCTCCAGTTTTTTGTGAAACACACCGTGGAGCAGACCCCCACGCAGCCGTTGGCAAATGCGTTTGCACCGTTGCAAGTCAGCACGCCAGAGGCGACCGCTTTTGATTTGATCCGATACGCTGCGCGCATCGGCGGCATCGGACGGGCGGCGGAAACCATCGCTCCGCTGTTGCCGCTCATGCGCCCGGCTGAATTGCGGCGGGTGCTGAAAATCGAAGGCGCGCCGGCCACCGCCCAGCGCCTGGGTTTTGTGCTGGAAAAATTACGGGCAACCGACCTGGCCAGGACCGTCGAAAATTGGCTGCCGGCGGATTTGGTATTTGTGTCGCTGGTTCCGGGCGGACGCGGTGCCGCACCTGAAATCAAACGCTGGCGGATTCTTAACAACGCCGGGGAGTTTGAACGATGACAACGCCCATCACCCGCCGGGATGTCATTGCCCATCATGCAGTCGTTCCGTGGCCAAGCCAGATTCAAGTCGAGCAGGATCTATTGTTGTGCCGGGCGATGGTGGCGCTGTTCGATGATAAATTTTTGCAGAGCCAGATTGCTATGCGCGGCGGCACGTTGCTGCACAAGGTTCATCTTGCACCGCCATCACGATACAGCGAGGACATTGATCTAGTCGTGGTGGGTGATCGCCCGGAGGGTCACATTCGCAAGGCGCTCAATCGCGTTTTGAAGGGTGTGCTGGGGACGCCACAGCAATCCGTGTGGGCCAATCTCAAACTGGCCATTCGCAACACGGTTAAACCATCGCGGGTGCTGCGGATGACTTACGCCATTCCGTCCCTCATGGAACTGGGAACGAACCTGGAAATTGTGGTGGAGGCCAATGTCACCGAGCGCAAACCGCATCGTCCGGTGATTAAAATCCCGTTTGAATTTCCGTTTCAGGATGCAGCGGTCAGCACCCAGGTCAGCGGTTACGACATTCATGAGATGCTGGGAACAAAAATGCGGGCCTTGTTTCAACGTCGGCGCGGGCGGGATTTGTTTGACCTGTATTGGGCGCTGACACGGGCCAAACCAGCGGTTGTTCCCGCCGAGATCATCGAGTCGTTTCAGCATTATCTCAAATTAGAAGGCAGCGTTGCGGGCCGGGCGGAGTTCATTGCGCTGCTGGACGCGCATCTGGCCGACCGTGGATTTTGCTCGGACATGAATCCATTGTTGCGGGTGGGAATCATCTACGACCCGCAGGAAGCCGGGGCTTATGTGAAAGCCAAACTGCTTTCCCTGCTGTCCGCGCGCTGAAGTTCACATTTTTACCAGACATGCAGACTCCGAGCGTGATTCCTAAGTGCCATCCCTTGGCGAAGCGAACGCGGTCAAGGTGGAGGCGAGGGACGGCGGGGCGCACTACCTTGACGGCGTGAGCGAGCCATATAATAGAGGCACGAGGCACGCTCGGTATGCGGATGCAAACTGCCAAAATTGGCTCATGACATCAACTTGCCCCAAGGACAGTCCAGCGCGTTCTGAATCCGCATCGTCGTTGTCACCAGAACATTGATTTGTCCGGCTTCTATTTTTTGCACGGACCGGATGTTCAAATCAACCAGTTCGGCCAGTTTCTCCTGTGTGATGCCCTTGGCGATTCGTTCGCGACGGACACTCGCGCCGAATTTCTTCAGTTGCGCGTGAATTTTGGCGTCGCGTGGCACGCCCTATTAGGGCGCAATTCATCATTGACCAGAAC
>JBEKSU010000253.1:0-4799 GCA_049516755.1 Verrucomicrobiota bacterium
TCGTCGAAACTCCTGTGCTCGATCCTTTGAAAAACTCGGCGAGAAAATCGGGCTTGGGCACGTCGAGCCCCGGCGAACCGGATTTGACCTGGCGCGCGGGCAAAAAGCCGCCGAGCGTTTTGCGCCGGTCGAGCAGATACTTCATCTCTGCGCTGTCCACCGGCGGACGGTAAAACGGCGTCTCGGCAATCACGTCGTCACTGATCGGAATCTTGAAGCGTTCACGGAACTCGCGCAGCTCCTTTTCGTTCATCTTTTTCTGCTGGTGCGAAATATTGCGCCCTTCGCCCGCTTCGCCCAACCCGTAGCCTTTCACCGTCTTGGCCAGGATCACTGTCGGCCGCCCTTTATGTTCCATCGCTGCCCGGTAAGCGGCATAAACCTTGCGCGTGTCATGGCCGCCGCGTTGCAGCTTGCGAATCTGGTCGTCGCTCAAATGATTGACCAGTTCGAGCAGTTCGGGATATTTGCCGAAGAAATGCCGGCGCGTGTAGCTGCCCGGTTCGACGGAATATTTCTGGTAATCGCCGTCCACCGCCTCGCCCATGCGCTTGAGGAGCAGGCCGGATTTGTCGCGCGCGAGCAAATCGTCCCAGTCGCTGCCCCAGATGACCTTGATGACATTCCAGCCGGCGCCCAGAAAGGCGGCTTCGAGTTCCTGGATGATTTTGCCATTGCCGCGCACCGGACCGTCCAATCGCTGCAGATTGCAATTCACAACCCAGACGAGGTTGTCGAGATTCTCGCGCGAGGCGAGCGTGAGCGACCCGAGCGTTTCCGGCTCGTCGGATTCGCCGTCGCCGACAAAGCACCAGACCTTCGGTTCCTCCGGCCATTTGACCAGGCCGCGCGCCTGCAGGTAGCGGTTGAACCGCGCCTGGTAGATGGACATGAGCGGGCCAAGCCCCATGGAGACCGTCGGAAACTGCCAGAACTCCGGCATCAGATACGGATGCGGATACGACGACAACCCGCCGCCGTCGGCCAGCTCCTGCCGGAAATTTTGCAGATGTTTATCCTCCAGACGGCCTTCGAGAAACGCTCGCGCATAAATGCCCGGCGCGGCGTGTCCCTGAAAATAAACCATGTCGCCGGGAAAATTATCCGTGCGTCCGCGGAAAAAATGATTGAACCCCACCTCGTAAAGCGTCGCCGCCGAGGCGTAGGTGGAAATATGGCCGCCCACGTTGGTGGTGGAGTTGGCCTTGACCACCATGGCCATGGCGTTCCAGCGGATGTAGCTCTTGATGCGGCGCTCCATCTGCCAGTCGCCGGGGAACGGCGGCGGCTGCTCCGGCGGAATCGTGTTGACGTAGGGCGTGTTGAAGCCGCGCGGCAACCCGTCCTGCGAGGCGCGCAGACGGTCGGCCAGCTTGTTCAACAATTGTGCCGTCCGTTCCAGACCCTGGTTTTCCAGGGCCAGATCAAAAACCGACTGCAGCGACTCCGCCCATTTGTCGATCGCCCCGTGAATTTCTTTTTTCTCCATGTTTATTCTGTCATCCGCCATTGTCCAATCTCACAAAAAAGCTCGGTAAGATTAAACCGGAACCGTACACTCAACGCCAGCGAAATCAGCGCAACTGCAAAATGAAATTACTCGATCTGACGCTCCCCTCGCCCGCCGAAAACCTGGCGTGCGACGAGGTATTGCTGGATGCCGCGGAAGCCGGTGCCGGCGGCGAGGTGCTGCGTTTCTGGGAATCGCGCGAATCGTTTGTCGTTGTCGGCTATGCAAACAAGGTGGCAGCGGAGGTAAACGTGGCGGCGTGCGAGACGCGCGGCATCCCGGTTTTGCGGCGCTGTTCGGGCGGCGGCACCGTGGTGCAAGGATCCGGCTGTCTCAACTACACGCTGATTCTGCAAATCACCCCGGATGGGCCGCTCCACAATATCGGCCTGGCCAACCAGTTCATCATGCGCCAAAACCGCGCCGCGCTGGAACCGGTCGTGAACCGGCCGGTGGCGGCGCGGGGCCATACCGACCTGACGATTGGCGACCGCAAATTCTCCGGCAACTCCCAGCGCCGCCGGAAACATTTCCTGCTCTTTCACGGAACGTTCCTGCTGAATTTTGACCTCGCGCTGGTCAGCAAACTTTTGCCGATGCCATCGACCCAACCTGATTATCGGGAACACCGCGCACACACTGATTTTCTGGCCAACCTGAACGTGCCGGCGAACGAAGTGAAGACCGCGTTACGAGAGGCATGGAAGGCCGCTGTGCCGTTGAAAAATCCGCCGCTGGAAAAAATTACGGCGCTGGCGCGGCATAAATACGCCACGCGTGAATGGAATTTTAAGTTTTAATTTTCCCCGGCGTTGACGGCCACGGTATTTTGAACTCCGACAACGGATAATCCAGACGGTAAAACCGAACCGGCATCGGCGACTGATAACAGCGGGTTGAACCCGATTCCGTGGCGGCGGAAATGGTCATGGCCTCGACTTCCAATCCGGCCAAATCCTGCCAGTCAGCGGAGGCGAGCACGGCAAAAGACCGGGTATCCGCAATCAGCGGTGACAGCAGAAAACCGCCGCCGGCCATGCCCGGGACGAGGCGGAAACGGCGTTGCGTGTGGTCCCGAAGCGACACGGTCAGCATCAACACCGGCGGTTTATAAAATGTCGAGCACACGGTTCCCGCCATTGACTTTTTGATCCCGATTTCAACCCAGACCGGGCCGTTGGTCGCCGCCGGCACCGTAATCGGTTCGCCAAAGCGGGCCGATGTATCCAAAATAGGTGCCAAACAAAATTGTCGTGGCGCTGCCGACCGCGACAGGTGCAGGAATTTTCCCCCGTCAGCCGACAAGCCTGTGACATCGTAAAGCGTCAGCAATTCCGGCCAGGAAAGGCCATCGTCCAACGAAGGATACCTCCCATCCAGAGGCTGGATGGCAAACAGGATGTTGGTGGCGGCGCTGGCTGACCGCAGGTGGGCGGCGTTCATTGCCGCCAGCTCCGGCGTGTAGGCGGAATAACTTTGCATGACCGGCCGCGGTTGATAGGGCAGCGCGTGAGCAAACAGGACGGTTTGATCGTAGGAATAAAGGTCGGTGTTGCCCCGGATTGGCGGCAACGGTCGCACCTTTCGCTCGTTCGCCAGATTTTTTTCGTAATCATTCCTCAGATACCCGGTTGGCGGGCCGTCAAATGGAGCGAGCAGATTGTAGGTGTCCAACGTTGCGGCAAGTTGCTTCCGCAGCCCGTCGCCCGGAAGCCAGCGGTTGAACACGGATGCAGCAAACAGAGTGGCGGCAATCAACAAGCAGGCAGCCGCACCCGCCGCCCGTTTTCTCTCCGGCCAGGCCACCGCGAGACACGCCAACGAGACAAGCACCAGCGCCATGGCCGAGGCAATTTCATGCCGGTCATTTCGGACATAACCCAGCTTGAAAACGATGAATAGAATTGTTCCCAGTCCCGCCAAAGGCAGCACCCCCCAAAACCGGCGCCGCAACCAGGCAATCCGGCCGGTCACCGCGCACAGGGCCAGGGCGATCAGCAAATAACAGAAAACATTGCGGGCTTCCGAATTTCTGTTCTGCATCATCGCATCCGTGTAACCGCTGGTGATCTGCCAGGAGTTGCGCAGGAACACCCCGAAGGAACCCAAATGTTGCCCGGCCAGGACCCAGAAGAACAGGACGCTCGCCGCCCATACCGGGATGATCCAGGGGAAGCGCCGATGGCGGGAAATGTTGTCCGCCGCAATGACGGACACCAGCATCACGCTTTCCACCAGGCCGGTGAACTTGACCAGGCTCAACCATCCCAGCGATACCACCAGCAGGGCCTGGAGCCACGTGCAAGCGCAATCCTCCACAAAAAAATGCAGGAACAAGAGCAGCACGCCCCAGGCGACCAGCCGGGAGTTGAAATCATACCCCGGCGGGATGGTGGCCGTCGCCGTGAACCCGAGCAACCAGAGCCAGGCGACCGGCCGGTTGTCCGAAAAGTGGCGCGCCAGACGCCAGCCCGCGCATAAAAAAACAAGCGTCAGGATTATCCACGCGATCACGGAAACCGGAAATGTCGGCGGGTAATAACCGCCGGCAAGAAATCCCCACGGGCCGTAGGTGAAAATTATGTCCGTGCCAAACTGCATATGTCCGGCAAACGCCCTATGCAAACCCTGAATCCAGCCATTATCCAGCCCGTCAATCACCTGATAATCATACGTCAACTCGCAGGGAATGAACCGGGAGAACACATAGCCGATGACCCCCGCCCAGATCAGCAGGCGAACCACAGACTTCCAGTTGATATTGGTTCGGGGAGAATTCACAACCAGACTTTGGCTGCCATTCGTTGACCGCCCGCCGGGAAATCCCTGCACCGCCGGAAAAGTGGCAGCTGCATGGGAAACTTCGCCCCAGGCTTTGAAACAAAGCTGGAACAAGGAAAGCAGAAATTCGGGGGAATTCCTTCTCCGCTCCTGCTTTCCACGGGATTTTCGTTTTGGGTTGTTTTTATAACCGCTTCGCCAGTTCCGCCTGGCTCTTCGCAAATACTTCCTTGTGCAGCGAATTGCCGTGCGCATCCATCGTCACCACCGCCGGAAAATCCTGCACTTCAAATTCCCAGATCGCCTCCGGCGCGCCGAATTTGTCCATGAGATAAACGTTGCGGACTTTCTTGATGCAATCCGCCAGCACCTGCGCCGCGCCGCCGACCGCGTGCAGATACACGCAACCAAATTCCTTGCACGCCGCCAGCGTTTTGTCGCCCATGCCGCCCTTGCCGATGACGCCGCGGATGCCGAAGTCCTTGATGATTTGGGCCTGGTACGGCTC
>JBEKSU010000254.1:0-4777 GCA_049516755.1 Verrucomicrobiota bacterium
ATTATGTTTATCCGCAGCACACGGTTTCGTTTCTCCTGTCGCGGCTGCTGTGTTCGGCATTGATGGCGGGGTTGTATCCCCTGCTGACGACCCATTTCGGACGGAAGCATTATCATTTCATGGGCGTGGTCCTGTTGTTCCTGCCCTCGGCGACCATTGCCTGGATGATTTACGCGACCGAGGGGGCCGCGTCGCCGTATTATGCGGGGCTGACCCTGGTGCTGATGGTGCTCGCCGTGGTGTTGGATTGGACGTTCCTGCAAAGCGTCGTCTCGGTTTTGCTGGTCCTGATGTTGTACCTGCTGGCCAGCGTGCCTTCGGCCTCCGGGGCCAACTTCGGAATATTTCTGAACAACCTGTTCTTCCTGGTGTTCCCGGGCATCGCGATCATCGTGGGGGCGTATTATCACAGCCAGGTCCGGGTCAGCGAGTTTGTCTCGCGCTGCGAACTGGACAAGAGCCGCAAAGCACTGGAAGCGAGCCTCCATCAACTCAAGGAAAACGAGTTGCAACTGGTGCAATCCGAAAAACTGGCGTCGCTGGGCCGCATGAGCGCGGGCATCATCCACGAAATCAACAATCCGCTGAACTTCGCCACGACCGGCCTGTTTACCCTGCGCAAAAAGGGCCAGTTCATCGCCCCCGAACAGCAGGGAGATTATGCCGAGATTTTGAACGACGTCGAAGAAGGCGTCAAACGGGTGAAAACCATCGTCTCGGATTTGCGGATGTTCACGCATCCTGAAACCGAGAGCCGGGACCAGGTGACGGTGGCGGAGGTGATCGCCCCGGCGCTGCGGTTCCTGAGCAATGAGTGGAAGGACAAGGTCCAGATCGACCAAATGATTCCCGAGCATCAGACGATCTGGGCGAACAAGAACAAATTGATCCATCTGGTCACGAACCTGCTCCAAAACTCGCTGGATGCGTTGATGACCAAGTCGTTTCAGGATGAAAAACCAACCATCCGGATCGAAGGACGGGTGGAAAACGGCAGCAGCATCCTGTCGGTTCACGACAACGGTCCGGGCATTGCCCCGGCCGATGTGGGCAAGATTTTTGACCCTTTTTTCACCACGAAAGACGTGGGCGCAGGCATGGGACTGGGGCTGAGCATCTGCTACCGCATCATGCAGGAATCCGGGGGGAAGATTTCGGTAAAATCGGAGCCGGGGAAGTTCTGCGAATTTACGATGGAATTCCCCGTCAGGACAAATCAGGCGACCAACTGAAAGCCGGACATGAAAGATCATCTCTACGACTATAAAAAATTCGCCATCCTCTACGTGGACGACGAGGAGAAGTCTTTAAAATATTTCACGCGCGCCTTTGAGGATCAGTTCCGGATTTTTACGGCGGCCAACGCCCAGGACGGGCTCAAGCTGTTCGAACAGCACGCCGACGAAATCGGCCTGCTGCTGACCGACCAGCGGATGCCCGGGGAAAAGGGCGTCTGGCTTCTGGGCCGGGCCCGGCAGTTGCGCCCGCAGGTCTTGCGCATGCTGGTCACGGCTTATGCGGACATGGACGCTGCCATCGCCGCCGTCAACAGCGGCGCGATTTATAAATACATCACCAAGCCCTGGGACCCGCCGCAGTTCGAACTCGCGCTCAAGCAGGGGCTGGAATTCTTCATGGTGCAGGCCGAACGCGACCAGCTGCTCCGCGAAAAAATGTCCGTGCTGCGGAACATGATGATCGCCGACCGCATTGTGAGCCTCGGCCTGCTGGCCGCCGGTTTGAGCCATCATATCCGCAACTCGCTCGTCGCGGTGAAAACCTTTCTCGACCTCGCGCCTGGAAAAATGGCCGAGGAAAAAAAGGATTTGAACAGCCTGCGCAACCCCGAGTTTTGGAAGGAATATCACCAGAACGTCCAGTCGCAGATTGAAAAAATCAACGACCTGCTCAAGGACCTCTGGACCGCGTCGGAAAACAACGCCGCGTCGCAGTTCGCCGACGAAGTGTTGCTGCATCAGACCGTCAGCGCGGTGCTGGCCCCGCTCAAGGACCAGTTCGCCGCCCGGCGGATTGAAATTGAAAACCAGATTCCCGATACATTACCCGCGCTGCATGCGGACCAGCCGAAATTTTACCGGCTGTTTGAATTGTTGCTGAAGGACGAGCTGGCCATGCTGCCCGCCGGCAGCCGCATCGTCTTTTCGGCGGAATTGCAGAATGCGGGGGCCAAACCGGAAATTGTCGTTCAAATCAGCGACAACGGGCCGGGCCTGCCGGAGGAAGCCTTGCGCGTCATCTTTGATCCGTTTGTTGTGAGTGGCAGCGTGCCGTCCGAATACGGCATCAATCTGATTGCCTGCTTTTTCATCGTCCACCATCATGGCGGCAAGATCGAAGCCAAAAGCCAGCACGGCTGCGGCACGACGTTCACCCTCCGCCTGCCCCTCAAACCCGAACCCGCCGCTCCGGCTCCAAGCGAGGCGGAATTCCTTCAAAAAGCGCTGCTGAACGAAAATCTTTGGGAAAAACTGCTCGCCAGCGGATGATTTTCCGGTTTTACGCCATAAAATCTGCCCCCTTGCTTCAAGATTTCATTGACCTTTGGGCTTGAATTGTGGATTATACGCGGACAGAAGTGGCAACCGAGTACGGGTATCTTTTCTTGGAAGTGCGATGAAAACCATTTTGGTTTTGGCTCCTCATCCGGATTTCGCCGAAACCATTCGTGCGGGTCTGAATCCGGAACAATGCCGTGTCGTTCATCGGCTCAGCGTGGATGAAGCCGAGCCTCTGCTCGTGCATGGACTGGCCGATGCCTGCATTCTCGACGTGGATTTGATGGGTGTCGAAGGCATCTGGGTCATCGAACGCCTCCGCCGCCGCGACGCCAGAACCCCCCTCATCGCTTACACGGCCAACACCCAATCCGAGTGGGAGGAGGAGGCTTTTTTGCACGGCGTCACCCATGTGCTGGCCAAACCTGTTCGCAGCCGGCTTTTGAATTCGCTGTTGGAACGTTTATGGAATGTACCGGCCGCCCCGCGCCCGGCGCGAACGTTCCCACCGCCCGCGCCCATGCCCTCGCGAACCCCGTTTTTCCAAACGCCCGACCCGCTGCCCAACCGCGTCGTCAGCGCGTCCCAAACGCTGGATGTGCTGAGCGATTTCTCGTCCATTCTCACCCATTCGCTGGATGCCGAGGCGATGTTGAAACAATTCCTGCTGTTCCTCCGCGAAATGCTCAGCATCAACCGCGCCGCCATCTTCCTGAACCGTCCCTCGCCGCTCACGGACACCTCTTTGCCGGAGGACGGCCGCCGGTTGCGGGCCGTCGCCGCCATCGGCCTTTCGCCGGGTTTGATCGAACATCTGGGGCTCTCGCTCGATTCCGGCATCGGCGGCCAGCTCTCCCGGCTCGGCCGGATTCTCCGCCGCGACAGCGACGAGGCGCGCGCCGACGTCGAAACGCAAAAGGAATTTGAATTGCTCGGCGCGCAGGTCGCCGTGCCCATACCCGCCCGGGATACGATTGTCGGCGTGGCCGTTTTCGACGTGCGCATCACCGGCGAACCGCTGGTCAACGGCGAACTGGAACTCATCTTCCATCTGCTGGAACAGGTCGGCCTCGCCCTCTGCAACATCGAACTGCATGACCGGCTGACCGGCAACCATGAGATGATGACCGATGTGCTCCGCGAACTCAGCAGCGCGTGCATCGTCGTCGGACGCGACCTGAAGGTGCTCCACGCGAACAAGGCCGCGCGCCGCCATTTCGGCCAGAAAAACAAACGCACCGGCGAACTCGAATTCAGCGACCTGCCGCAGGTGCTCGGCGCGAAAATCTACCAGGTCCTGAAAACCGGCGCGGCGCTGGGGCCCTATCGCTACGAACCGGAAAATTCACCGGGCACGGTTTACAGCGTCAGTGTCGTGCCGTTTCAGCACGGGAATTCCGCCGTGCCCGTGTCCGCGTTGTTGACCGCCGACGATCTCACCCAGACCGAACAGTTGCGCCGGCTGGAGGTCGAGGCCGCCAATCTGCGCCTCATCAAATCCATGGCCGACCGGCTCGCGCACGAAATCGGCAACGCGCTCGTGCCGCTGGCCACGCACCAGCAGCTGCTCGCGGAGAAATACAAGGACAAGGAATTCCGCGAATCACTCGACCAGGCCCTCGCCGACGGCGTCAAGCGCGTCACGCGGCTGATCAATCAAATGCGTTTTCTCGCGCGCGAAGGGCACATCGAACAGGAGACCTTCACCATCGGGAAATTGATCGAGGAAGCCTACCTGGAGGCGCGCAAACATCAGACCGCCGATGCCGGCAAATTGCAGTTTGAAACGGCCGGCAAATCCATGGTCGTCACCGGCGACCGCGCCGCGCTCAAACACGCGCTGGCGGAAATCATGCTCAATGCGCTTCAGGCGAATCCCAAGGAACCGAAGATCGGCGTCACGTTGCACACCGATGCCAAGCGCGGCGGCGCGCCCGACGTGCAGATTGAAGTTCAGGACAACGGGGCCGGTTTTACCGCCGAGGCCGCGCGCAAGGCGCCCGCGCCGTTTTTCACCACGCGCAATGTGGGATTGGGACTGGGATTGACCGTCAGCCGGAAAATCATCGAGACCCACCACGGCAAGCTGGAAATCATTCCGCCGCAGGCCGGCCAGCCGGGGGTCGTCCGTGTGTCATTGCCGACGGACTCGGGCATTTCCACCGCGGTGTAAGCGTCGGCTAGGCGCCGTTGTCGCCGATGGCTTCGACCGGACAGCCCTCCTTGGCTTCTTTGCAACGGGTTTCCTCTTCCGGCGTTGC
>JBEKSU010000255.1:0-4698 GCA_049516755.1 Verrucomicrobiota bacterium
AAGAGCAGCGCTGCCGAGGCATGCAGCAGGACATTTTCCACGTGATAAGGCAGCGTCCAGAAATTCCAGAGTTGATAATCCAGCCAGAAGGTCGTGCCCGAGAGCGGATAATATTGTTGCAAGGCGGTGGGCTGGAACCAAATCGAGCGCAGACCGGAGGTGTTCTGAAACAGTGCTGACAGGTTCGTTGTCCACGAATCATCATCCCAGACAAATCCCCCGTGCAGCGCCGGCAGATAAGCCAGAAAGACAAGGAGAACAATCAAGCCGCCCTGCCAGACCGGCAGCATTCGTCCCCCAATGAACATTTGTCCGGGAAAGGTCTTTCGTGACACACGATTTCTTTACCCGCAAAGGCCGGCCGAGACAAGTTTCGCTGTAATCATTTGCCAGGCCGGCTTCCGCTGGACTAGCATTCCAACATGAAACGTCCGGTTGCACTGCTGATTTTGATGTTGGCCGCGCTGTTGCCGTCGGCGCGCGCGCAGCAGGGGCCCGATGACCAATACATCATCATTTACAGTTTGATGCAACAGGCGGATACGTTGGACAACTCCGGCCAATCGCGCCAGGCGCTGGCCCAATACGTCCAGGTGCAGGGCGAACTGCAAAAATTCCAGAATATTTACCCGGATTGGAACCCAAGAATTGTCAACTTCCGCTTGAAGTATCTCGCTGACAGAATCGCCGAAGTTACGGCGAAACTTCCCGTGGCCCCGCCAGGCGAGAACGCTCCACCGGCACCGCCACCGGGCGCGGCTGCGTCAACGTCTGCCGCCGATTTGGAGGCGCAGTTCGGCGCGTTGCATGAACAGGTGCAAAAATTGCAGGCGGATAACACGACGCTTCAAGCCAAGCTCCAGGAGGCCCTGGCGGCGCAACCGGCGGCCATTGACGCGCGCGAATTGACCCAGGCACGGGCGAAAATCCGGTCGCTGATGAAGGAAAATGATTTGCTCAAGGTCAGCCTGTCGCAGGGAAAGGCCGGAACGGCCACCGGACCGGCGGTTGACGGGTCAGACGCCTTGAAACTGGCGATGCTCGCCCTGGCCGAGGCGAATCAAAAATTGGCCGCACAAGCGGCGCGCGCCGACAAACTGGCCCTCGAAAATCAGGCGTTGCAATCGCGGGTCCAGACCTTGCTGGCCAGTCCCGAAACGATTCAAGCGTTGCGCGAGGAAAATGCGGTGCTCAAAAAACAGATTGCCGATTTCAAACCGGCGGCGCCGGACCCGGTGGAAGCCGCCCGGCTGAATTCCGAGCTGGACGGGATGCGGAAACAGATTGCCGCATTGCAGTCGGCCGCTACGGTGAGTTCCTTGGAAAAGTCGGCCCTGGAAAATCGCGTGCGGCAGTTGCAGATCGCGGCGGTGAATTCCGCGCCGGTCCCGGCGGCCAACCAGTCGGAAAACGAGGCGCGCATCCGGGCGTTGACCCAGGAGCGCAACGATTTGCTGGCGAAGCTGGGCGAAGCAAACAAGGAACTTTACGGCCGCCGGAAACAGGATGCCGCGGCGCGAATCAATGTGTTGACCGATGAAGTGAACGCCTTGCGCGCGCGGCTGGCGGTGGACGAGGCGCGGGTTATCCCCTACACGCCGGAGGAACTGGCTTTGTTCCAGCAACCCGCATCGCAACTGGCCAGCCGCGCGGCGGAGAAAAAATCCGTCAAGGAATTGCCCGGCGGCGCGGCCCAACTCGTGGCCGAGGCGCAAAATTATTTCACCGCCCGGCAGTACGACAAGGCGGAGGATGATTATCAGAAAATTTTACAGCACGATGAAAACAACGGATTGGTGCTGGCCAATCTGGCAACGATAGAAATGGAGCAGGGCCGGCTCGACGATGCGGAAAAACATATCAAAGCCGCCGTTGCTCAAAGCCCCGACGACGCCTACAATCTTGCCACGCTGGGCCGGCTTGAGTTTCTCCGCGCAAATTACGACGAAGCGCTTGACGCGTTAAGCCGCGCGACGAAGCTTGATCCGCGAAATCCCGAAATTCAAAATTATCTCGGCGTCACGCTCAGCCACAAGGGCTTGCGCGCACAGGCGGAAACGGCGTTGCGCAAGGCCGTTCAAATCGATCCCAACTACGGGCCGGCGCACAACAACCTGGCGGTGATTTACATCAGCCAGCAGCCACCGCTGGTGGAACTGGCCCGCTGGCATTATCAAAAGGCGCTCGACGCCGGCCAGCCGCACAATCCGAACCTGGAAAAAATGCTGGACGCGAAAGGCGCGCCGGCCAACCCCCAATGAAAAGTGGATTGATGGATAATTGGATTTTTGGGGAAAACAGCATCACCCTCCATTAATTCTACCATCCAATCATCCGTTGTTTGCCATGTTGCGCCAGGCTTTACATGAATTGACAATCCCGACCCGCGGTCGCGGGCTGTGCGAGTTCACGCGCGAAGTTGAACAGTGGGTGGACCAAAACCGTTTCCATGAGGGCCTGCTGACAATTCACTTGCAGCATACCTCGGCCTCGCTGCTGATTCAGGAAAACGCCGACCCGGACGTGCAGCGCGATTTGGAGGCCTTTTTCAAACGGCTGGTCCCCGACGGAGATCCGCTTTTTATGCACACGCTCGAAGGCGATGACGACATGCCCGCGCACATCCGCACGGCGCTGACGGCGGTCAGCTTGAACATTCCCGTGCGCGGCGGGCGGCTCGCCCTCGGCACCTGGCAGGGGATTTATGTGTGGGAACACCGCGTTCGCGGACATGCGCGCCGCGTCACCCTGCATTTCGTCGGCGAATAGCCGGCCGGTGGCGGGGCGGGCAGCCAGTCCCGCCCCGCGGGTTCTCTTGCGCCGGAACAAATTTCAACGAAGCGGCTCACCGGGAGTCTCGCCCCGCCGTTGCCCGGCCATCGTCGAATAAACTGGCCAAGAACGCTGCCGAATGGCAGGTTGCGGATGTGTTTATGCAAACCATGAAATTTTCTCGTTCCAGTGTTTTGACGGCGTTGTTTTTTGTTTTTGCCTTCGTCGGGCATGGTGAAAATGTCACGAACAGTTTCGGTTTCACCGGCCCGGAAATTTTCCCGATTGACGTTCAAATCAGCCTCCTGCACGCGGCGGATCTGGACGGCGACGGCCTGAACGACCTGATCGTCGCCAACAATCTGCGGTCCAAAATCAATTTGCTATACAACCAAACGGGCAAAACCAATCAAACCGCTGCCGCCAACCCGCCACGCAAACTCGAAATCAACGAACTGCCGCCCGGCGCGCGTTTCCGCATTGATTCCATTCCCACCGACGAGCGCCTGAGCGCAATGGTCGTGACCGACCTCAACGGCGATGGCCGTCCCGACATCGCCTTTTATGGCGACGCGAGGGACCTTGAAGTGATTTACAACGAAGGCACCAACGGCTGGAGCGAGCCGAAACACTGGCACATTGCGGATGGACAAATGAACGCGAATGCGCTGGCCGAAGGTGATTTGACCGGCGACGGGCGCACCGACCTTGTTTTGCTCGGTGACAACGGCTCGTTGTATTTTCTGCCGCAATTGGCGGACCATACGCTCGGCGAACCCCAAAAAATTCCCTATTCGGGCACGCCCAAATCGGTGCAAATCGTGGACGTGGACGGCGATGGCCGGAACGACTTGCTGCTGGTGGATTGGGACAGCCCGACACCGATACGGTTCCGGCTGCAAAACGCCGGCGGCCAGCTCGGGCCGGAAATCTATTTCAAGACGCCGCCCATCCGCTCGTTTTGCGCGGACACCCTCGAAGGTGGCAGGAAAAATTACGTCGTGACCATCGCGCGGGATTCCGGCCGCGCCGAGGTTTCGCAATTCACACGCCAGCCAGCCGAAATCTTGTCCGGCGCATTTCGGCGCGGGCAGCTTCAAATTCTGCCGTTGAACAAGACGGACGCGGCGCAACGCGGCCTGCTTTGGGCCGATGTCAACGGCGATGGCCGTCCTGATTTGCTCGTCGCCGAGCCGGCCAGCGGCCAGCTATCGGTTTATTCCCAGCAGCCGGACGGCTCGCTCGCCCCGCCCAAGACCTTTCCCACCCTGGCCGGCGTGAGCCAGATCGCGGCGGCGGATTGGAATGGCGACGGCCACCCGGATATTTTTCTTCTGAGCCGCGACGAAAACGCGGTCGGCGTGACGCAATTTGATAAAAACGGCCGGCTGCCGTTTCCAACGCTCATTCCCCTGGACGGCAAACCGCTCGTGATGGCCGTCGGCGCCTTGAAGCCCGGCGCGAAGCCGTCGCTGTGCGTGATCGTGGACAAGGACGGTCGCCGCTCGCTCGTGACCCGCGCGGCGGACGGCAAAATGCGGACGCAAAAACTCAGCGAGAATTTCAAATCGAACCCCACGGCGCTCGCCATCCAGGATGTGAACCAGGACGGACGGGCGGATTTGGTTGCGTTGATTCCGTATGAAAAAATCAAGGTGCTGCTGCAAAAATCCGGCGGAGATTTCGATGAGTTGGACGTGGACCCGCCGGGCGGCGCGATTGAGCAGCCGTGGCTGGCGTCGGCGGACGTGGACGGCGACGGCAAGCCGGAGTTGTTGCTGCCGCAGAAAAATTTCGTGCGCGCCGTCGTGCTCGAACAGGAGACCAAAGCGCCGGGTTCAACCAATCAAACGGACTGGGTTTTTCGCGTAAAGGACCAGATCAATGGCGCGGCGGGCGATTCGCGCATTGTCGGCGCCACGGCGG
>JBEKSU010000256.1:0-4656 GCA_049516755.1 Verrucomicrobiota bacterium
CCACGAAATTCTCTGGCCCGCGCGCATCGTCCTGCTCACGATGATCGGGTTGCACATCTGGTCGGCCTTCAAGTTGCGGGCCGAGAACCAGGCCGCCCGGCCGGTGGGTTATGCCGGCGACCCGGCACCCCTGTCCGCAAGCTATGCCTCGCGCACGGCCATGATGAGCGGCCTCATCATCGCGGCCTTTGTGATTTTCCATCTGCTCCATTACACGCTCAAGGTGCGCGCGGTCAACCTGACGGGCGTGGATTTCAATACGTTGCGCGATTCCGCGGGCCGTCCGGACATCTATCTGATGTTGCTGCTCGGTTTCAGCAAATGGCCGGTTGCCGTCTTCTACATCATTGCCGTGGGGTTGCTCTGCCTGCATCTGAGCCACGGCATGCGCGCGATGTTCCAGTCGGTCGGCTGGAAATGGACGTTCGGCGGTGTTTCCCATCTTCCTGACCAGATTGCCCGGTGGTTTGCCGTGGTGATTTTCATCCTCTACACGTCGGTGCCGGTCTCCGTGATGTGCGGTTTTGGCAAGGCGTACCGTGAAGCCGCCGTCCAGCAACTCTCGGCGGGCGCGGGCGCGGAAAAGGAGGTTGCCCGGTAAAATGAATCTCGACGCCAAGATTCCTCCCGGCCCGCTGGCGCAAAAGTGGGACCGTTACAAATCCGACATGAAGCTGGTCAACCCCGCCAACAAGCGGAAATTTGACGTGATTGTGGTCGGCACGGGCCTGTCGGGCGCCGCTGCCGCCGCCACGCTGGCCGAGCTCGGCTACCAGGTGAAGGCGTTTTGTTTCCAGGACACCCCGCGCCGGGCGCATTCCATCGCCGCCCAGGGCGGCATCAACGCGGCGAAGAATTATCAGAATGACGGCGACTCTGTCTTCCGGCTGTTTTACGACACCATCAAGGGCGGCGACTTTCGCGCGCGCGAGGCGAACGTCTTCCGGCTCGCACAGGTGAGCGCCAGCATCATTGACCAGTGCGCGGCGCAGGGCGTGCCGTTCGCCCGCGAATACGGCGGCACGCTGGCGAACCGCTCCTTCGGCGGCGCACAGGTGTCGCGCACGTTTTACGCGCGCGGCCAGACCGGCCAGCAGCTTTTGCTCGGCGCCTACCAGGCGATGTGCCGGCAGATCAGCCTGGGCAACATCCGCATGTTTCCCCGCACGGAAATGCTCGATCTGGTGGTCGTGGACGGCGTGGCCAAAGGCATCGTGGTCCGCAACCTCGTCACCGGCGAAATTTCCTCGCACGCGGGCGACGCGGTGGTGCTGGCCACCGGTGGTTACGGCAACGTTTTCTATCTTTCGACCAATGCGATCGGCTGCAATGTCACCGCCACCTGGCGCGCCTACAAGAAGGGCGCGTTCTTCGCCAATCCCTGTTACACACAGATTCATCCGACGTGCATCCCCGTCAGCGGCGATCATCAGGCCAAACTCACACTCATGTCCGAGTCGCTGCGTAACGACGGCCGGGTCTGGGTGCCGAAGCGCAAGGAAGACTGTGGCAAACCGCCGGCATCCATCCCGGAAGCCGACCGCGATTATTATCTGGAACGGAAATATCCGAGCTACGGCAATCTTGCGCCGCGCGACATCTCTTCCCGCGCGGCGAAGGAGGCTTGCGACGAAGGTCGCGGTGTCGGTCCCGGCGGGCGCGGGGTTTATCTTGATTTCTCGGATGCCATCCAGCGGCTGGGAGAGAATGCCATCCGCGACCGTTACGGCAACCTATTCGAGATGTACGAACGCATCACCGGCGAGAACGCCTACCGGCAGCCGATGCGCATTTATCCGGCCGTCCATTATGCCATGGGTGGCACGTGGGTGGATTATAGTTTGATGAGCACCGTGCCGGGACTGTTTGTCGTCGGCGAGGCGAATTTCTCCGACCACGGCGCCAACCGGCTGGGGGCGAGCGCCTTGATGCAGGGACTGGGCGACGGGTATTTTATTTTGCCTTACACCCTCGGGAATTATTTCGCGTCCGCCAAGCCGGCAAAGGTCCCGGCAAGCCACGCCGAATTCAAAAAGGTGGAGGAAGACGTGCGCCGGTTCACCCGGCGGTTGTTGTCCATCAACGGCAAACGCAGCGCCACGAGTTTTCACAAGGGGCTGGGCAAACTGATGTGGGAAAACTGCGGCATGGCGCGTACCCGACAGAGTCTGGAGACCAATCTCAAGCACATCCCGGAATTGCGCGAGGAATTCTGGAAAAATGTCAAGGTGACCGGCAGTGGCGAGGAACTGAACCAGAATCTAGAACACGCCGGCCGCGTGGCGGACTTCCTGGAATTTGCCGAGTTACTCTGCCTTGACGCGCTGCACCGCGAGGAATCCTGCGGCGGCCACTTCCGCGTGGAACATCAAACCGAGGACGGCGAGGCCAAACGCGACGACGTGAATTTCGCCTACGTAGGCGTGTGGGAATTCAAAGGCGCGGACAAGAAACCGGAGTTGCACAAGGAACCGCTGGTGTACGAGGAAGTTCACCTGGCGACGCGCAGTTACAAATGAACCTCACCCTGAAAATCTGGCGGCAGAAGAACGCGGCATCACCCGGACGTTTCGAGACGCACGAGGCGCGCGACGTCAGCCCGGACATGTCGTTCCTCGAAATGCTCGACATGGTCAACGAAGGCCTCATTGCCGCGGGCCAGGACCCGTTTGTGTTCGACAATGATTGCCGCGAAGGGATCTGTGGCACCTGCTCATTGGTCATCAACGGCATTCCCCACGGCGGCCGCCAGGGGACCACCGCCTGTCAGTTGCACATGCGCCGTTTCCAAGATGGCCAGACAATCACCGTCGAGCCGTGGCGCGCGCGGGCGTTCCCATTGGTGAAGGACCTGATCGTGGACCGCACCGCGTTCGATCGCATCATGCAGGCCGGCGGTTTTGTTTCAGTGAACACCGGCAATGCGCCCGAAGCCAACGCGCTGCCAGTCTCGAAGGAGATAGCCGATCTCGCGATGGATGCGGCTGCGTGCATCGGTTGCGGCGCCTGCGTGGCCGTCTGCAAAAACGCCAGCGCCATGCTGTTCGTCGCGGCAAAGGTTTCCCATCTCAATTATCTCCCGCAGGGCCAGGCCGAAAAGGACCGCCGCGTCAAAAACATGGTGGCGCAGATGGACCGGGAAGGGTTCGGCAATTGCACCGTCACCGGCTCGTGCGAAGCCGTCTGCCCGAAGGAAATCAGCCTCGACTTCATCGCCAAGATGAACCGCGACTATGCCGTGGCCGTGGTCAAGGGCGAACTCAAAAAGAGCGCCACCGGTGGAGCGGGTTAGCCGCCCGATAAAAACCGCACTTTTTCTAAGGAACCCGGGGCCTGCCACGCCATCGCATGGCAACGGCGTGTAACCAGGCTCAAATCCCCTTGGAAACAATCATTCGTTGGAGCCCCCCTGCGTCGGCTGTGACTTCCTTAACGGGTTACTTAGACCGCAAAACCTTCCCGTTCAGCTTCCATTGTTGCCACCAGATCCTTTTCAGCCAACACCCAGTTTTCCAGTGTCAACGGATGATCCGGCAGTTTGTCGCGATACAGACGATACGCATGTTCGCGCACCATGCCCTTGGTAACGCCGGGAGTAAACGGGCTGGGCTGTTCCATGATTTTTGCTGTTTGGCCTTTTGTTTTCATAGGCAACTCCTTGTCTCTGATTAAACATAAGCCTCACCGGCGGTTCTGCAAGTGGACGCGGGCGAAGGTCAATAGACCGGATGATTTCGGGCGATTCCCTGAAGCATCTCCTCGGCATGGGCACGAAGTTTCGTGTCCACGTTGGGCAGCAACAGTGGTTGCAAGGTGCGGCGCGCGGCGTCGAGGTTGCGGTCTCGCAATTGCACCTGAGCCAGCGAAAACAGATACGACGGGTTTTCGGGTTCCAGTTGGATGGCGCGTAGGAGGTGTTGCTCCGCCAACGCGAGATTTTCGCCTTGGACCGTTTCAAAAAAGCCCAATAATTCATGCGCCGGTCCAAAGTCCGGCATCAATGCGATGGATTTCTGGAGTTCGCCGCGGATTTCCGCCGACGCCTCGTTTTTGAGCGGGGCATACCGGTCCTCGGCATCCGCTGTGAGCCGGTATTTTTCCCGGGCATGAACATAATAGGCCAGGAAGCTGGTCGAACCGTGTTGGAGCGCCTCTTGCAAATCGCGCAAGGCCTCATCGTGCTGCCCACGTTCGGCGGCAAGCAGGCCAAGCCCCTCGTAAGGCAGGGGACTGGCGGGGGCGAGTTTTTGCGCCTGCTGGAAATACACCTCGGCAGCGTCCGGACGGTGAATCCGGAGAAGTTCATCGCCCAGACGGAAATAATTCTCCACCGGGGTAAGAGGCCGTGTGGCCACGGTGATGGGCGCGGAGACATCTGCCTTCAAGGACAATTCAACGGACGTGAACCGGCCTTGGCGGAGGTAGCGGCGGAGTTCGGCTTCCACCGCCGGCAGGGAAGCTTGCAACGCATTGGTGAAGGCTTGTTCGGGAAGCTGGCCCTGGAGCAGCAGATCGCGAAACTGCCGAAAACGGGCCGTGTAAACCGGATTATCGCCCGCCATCAGGAAGTCCGTCAGCAGCCATGACTCGGCATAGAAAATGCCTTGGCGGTCACGTTCGTTGTATTGGGGCGAGTCGTGTCCGATGGCAAACAGC
>JBEKSU010000257.1:0-4647 GCA_049516755.1 Verrucomicrobiota bacterium
GGTGCCCGGCAGGATAAAACCTGGGAAATCCACACGGCCTCCTCCCCGGACAAGGCGCTGGCCATTTTGCAGCAAAAGCTGATTGACCTGGTCGTGCTGGACATCGGCATGCCGCTGCTGGACGGCATCCAGTTGCTTGGCCTCATTCACCAGCGCTATCCCAATATCAAGAAAGTGGTTCTGACCGGCGAAAGCGATGACCGCCACCGCGCCGTCTGCCTGGCCAACGGAGCGGAACTTTTCCTTTCAAAACCGGGTGACGAGGACGGGTGGCGGCTCATTTTCAACCTGCTGACCAGCCTCCTGCGGTGGGAGGACAGCGACGATTTTGTCAGCACCTTGAGCGAGAATGGATTGTACAATGTCATCCAACTGGAATGCGTGGGCGGCAACTCCTCGCTGCTTGAAGTCCGGAACCAGCAAACCGCCGGCGAGATTTACATTGAAAACGGCGCCATCGTTCATGCCGCGGCCGGAAAGCTGGTCGGAGAAAAGGCCTTCCATCAATTGCTGTCCTTGACCGACGGGGAATTTCGCCTGGTACCCTTCCGGGCACCCCCGCTCCGCACCGTGCAACGCCAGTGGGAATCGCTGCTCACGGAAGCCGCCCGGGCGCGGAATGACGAAAAATATTCAGCCGGCGACGACGATGGGACCATCCTGATCACAAAAAAAAGTCTTGCCGCTCAACCGCCGCCGGCCGCCCCGCCCGTGCCCGCACCCGAGGCGAAGGAACCGCCGTCCCAACCGGCACCAAGTGAACCGCCCAAACCCAAGGCTGCGCCATCCACGTCGGGCATGAATATCATCACGCTGGAAGAAATGGTGGGGGCGGATACCACCTTGATTCACAAGCCGGGAGATAAGGAACATCCACCAGCCGATCCAAAGCAATGACCGGCAGCCGGCTTTCCGGTTTAAGGTGACAACCGTTCCAGCTTCCACGAATTGTCGGCCTGCCGCGTGTAACAAAAACGGTCGTGCAACCGGTTCAACCGGCCCTGCCAGAATTCAATGCGTTCCGGCTTCAACACATAACCGCCCCAGTTCGGCGGCAGCGGCACGTCGCCGGAAAATTTGGCCGCCATTTCGTTCCACTTCGCGTCGAGCGCCGCCCGGTCGGCCACCGGGTCGCGCTGGTTCGATGCCCAGGTTGATAACTGGCTGCCGCGCGAACGGCTTTTGAAGTACGCCTCCGATTCCGCCTGCGACAATTTGCTCACCGTGCCGGCCAAGCAGACCTGCCGTTCCAGATCAGTCCAGTAAAACGTCAGGGCCGCATTGGGATTTCCGGCCAGCTCAAGCCCTTTGCGGCTGTCATAATTCGTGTAAAACATGAAGCCGCGTTCGTCCACACCCTTGAGCAGGACATTGCGCGTGGAAGGCCGGCCCGCCTTGTCCACCGTGGCGAGCACCATCGCATTCACATCAATCGGCGTGTGGCCGAGCACGGCGTGCCAGAGTTTGTAAAGTGCAATGCCGATTTTCCGCCAGCGACCGCCGCCCGACGCCTGCGCAAACCAGTGATTGAACTGCGCCAGCGGATTTGCTTCCAAATCCGCGCGCCGCAACTCACCCTGCACATACTCCCGCCTGATGTCTGCCAGTGCCATGATTACGCGAACCTTACAATGCCTGCCCCATCCTGTCCACGATTACAGCGCGGCAGATGACCTGAAAACATTCAACTCTCAACGTCGAATTGGACCAGTACTTGAATGTTCAGCGTTGAATGTTGGGCGTACTCCGGGCTATTATCTTTCGCCCCGATGGGGCTTGGTTTGGCTCCGCAAATTTCTTTTGTGCAAATCAGCGTCAATCAGCGGTTAAAATTCTCCGCGCCTTGGCGTGATAAATTCGCGTTCATTCGTGTCCATTCGTGGTTGATGGCTACGCCAGAATTGAATGGACTTTTTGTCCATTTTTTGTAACAAATTCCGGCCATGTTTTCGCTTCAAATGCTCTTCGGGAAGGCCGACCGCTTCTATCAACTGCTGGAGGATGCCGCCAGCGAGGCCCATGAAAGCGTCCGGCTGGTCATTGAAATGATCAAGACACCGGCCGCCGCCAAAGGTCTGGACGAGCTCGCGCTCACGCGCCGCAAGGAGAAAAAAATCGCGGAGCAAATCACCGCCGAACTGGTGAAAACCTTTGTGACCGGCCTGGAACGCGAGGACATCGAGGCGTTGTCGCTGGCGTTGCGCAAGATTCCCAAGACGATCGAGAAACTGGCGGAACGCATCAACCTCGGCCACCAGCACATTGACGGCGTGGATTTCACCCGCCAGATCGAAATCCTGGAACAATCCACCGACGTGGTGCTGGCCATGGTGAAACATCTGCGCGACCTGCGGCATCTGGAACAAATCCACGAGTTGAACACCAAGCTGCAGTACCTCGAAAACGAGGCGGACAAGCTGATGACGGACCTGCTGAAGCAGCTTTACAGCGGGCGCTACGAGGCCACCAAGGCCATGGTCATCCGCGATCTTTATGAATTGATGGAAAAGGCCATCGACCGCTGCCGCGACGCCGGCAACGTGGTCATGCACATTGTGCTCAAAAATTCCTGACCGGCGCGATGACCCTCATCTTCCTCGTCATCCTGGCGGCGCTGGTGTTCACCTACATCAACGGCTTTCACGACACGGCCAACTCCATCGCCACCGTCGTGGCCACCAAGGTGTTGACGCCGCGCCAGGCCGTGGCGCTGGCCGCCGTCACCAACCTGCTCGGCGCCTTCATTGGCAGCGCCGTTGCCACCACGATTGCTTCCGGCCTGGTGGACCCGAAAGTTGCCACGTCCGAGGTCCTGATCTGTGCCCTGGTCGCCGCCATTCTTTGGAACCTGTTGACGTGGTGGTTCGGGATGCCGTCCAGCTCGTCACACGCGCTCGTCGGCGGTTTATGCGGGGCGTGCCTGGCCGCCGCCCACAACCATTGGGATGTCCTGGTCTGGTCCGTCCCCAGTTCAAAACATTGGTGGCTGGGCACCGGATTGATTTGGAAGGTGATTGTTCCGATGATTTTGTCCCCCGTTTTCGGTCTGGTCTTTGGCTTTCTGGTCATGGGAACGCTTTACTTCCTGTTGCGCAACTGGCGGCCGGCCAGGGTCAACAAAACCTTCGGCATTCTCCAGCTGGGCAGTTCGGGTTTCATGGGCATCAGCCACGGCATGAATGACGCGCAAAAAACCATGGGCATCATCGCGCTGGTATTGCTGACCGGCACCAGCAGCGGCGCCTTTGACCAACTCCCCGGCTGGCTGTCGTTTTTGCGCACCGCGCCGCCGGAAGCCAACCAGCCGCTGGCCATCGCCGCGTGGATCAAGGTGCTTTGCGCCCTGACGATGTGCGCCGGCACCGCCGTGGGCGGCTGGCGCATCATCAAAACCCTCGGCCATAAAATGGTCCGCCTCCACCCGGTGCATGGTTTCGCCGCCGAAACCACCGCCGCCACCATCCTGGTAACCGCCGCCCATTTCGGCATGCCCGTGTCCACCACACACGCCGTCACCACCTCCATCATGGGCGTCGGCTGCGCGAAAGGATTCAATCATCTCAAACTGGACGTGGTCGAACGCATCATCTGGGCGTGGATCATGACGCTGCCGGCCAGCGGCGGCGTGGCTTACCTGCTGGTCAGGCTGGCCCAGGCCGGCGGTTGGATTCCGTAACTCAAAAGCCGCCGGCAAGCAGGCAACATTCAACGCTCAACATTCAACATTGAACATTCAAGAAAAGTGCAAATCGGCGTTGAGCGTTAAATGTTGAATCTTTTACCAATCGGGATTACCTGCCACCGTAACGCGGGTCGGGGATGCCGAGGCTTTTTTTGATCTTGAGCAGGTCCCGCAGTTGCTTGGGCGAAATGGTGTTCGGCGTCCGGCTCAATTGCGAGGCGACGAGAACGGTGCGGCAGTAGGATTCGAGAATTTCCATCTTGAAATAGGCATCCTCCACGTTGTTGTGGCTCCACGAAACGATGCCGTGATTGGCCATGAGAATGACGTTGTGTTTGTCCACCAGGCGGGCGATCTGCCGGCCCAAATCCGGCGTGCCGGGCGTGCGATACGGCGCGATGGCTGCGGAAATGAACAGTTCATACTCCGGAATCAAACACGTGGGCGGCACCATCCCCGCCACCGCAAAGCCGGTGGCGTGCGGCGGATGGCAGTGCACCACGGCCACTGCGCGCGGCTGGCGTTTCATGATCTGCAGGTGCATCAGAATTTCGCTGGTGAGCCGTTTGACGCCAAAAAGCTGGTTGCCCTTGAAATCCACCAGGCACAGGTCTTCGGGTTTCATGAACCCCTTGCTTACGAAAGTGGGTGTGCAAAGCGCCATGTCCTGGCCAACGCGAATGGCAATATTCCCGCCATTGCCATCGGCGTAGGCTCGCTGCCAGAGGCGGCGGCCGATGTCGCAGATTTGCAGCTTCAATCCGTGAATCTGCGGCGAGTTGAAAAAGGCTTCGAGTTCCGGTTTTGCGCGATGTCGTGATGGATTGCCCGCACCCATGTTAAAAATATTTTAGGTCGGGAATTGAAGGAGAATCAATGGGAATCGCGCGAAGATTTCCCGCCCCCACCCATCAACTTGTGCAATTCGTTCATCACTTTTTCCACACTGATGGCCCACACGCCGG
>JBEKSU010000258.1:0-4639 GCA_049516755.1 Verrucomicrobiota bacterium
CCGCCAGATAAGGCAGGTCCATCCCGGTCCCGATGGAAGTGTATAAACATCGGTCCCCCGGTTTGAGGGCCAGCCGGGTCGCAAACAGCCGGCGCATTTCGGCGATCTTCCCCTTGTAAATCATGTCACCAACCCGCTGGGCAAGGTCGTAACCATACGACATCCAATCATACATTCGCTGAAATTTCAGATTCTGCGGACCCAGCCCCGCTGGATCGAGCAGCACGGGGATGGATTCGACGACCGGATAGCGCCGTCGGCTCGCCCGGTTGACCAGGTGATCGCCGTCCAGCTCCAACGGGTCCAGCCCCAAAGGGTCGCGCAACAGCGAAAGCATTTTTGTGGGAACAGGCACGGGCATCGAAGTGAACGCAATTTGATGAAGAAGGCAAGGCGGAAGTCGGAGGGGGAAACGCTGAACGCTGAGAGCAGAATCCTGAAGCCAGAATTCAGGAGCCAGGATGGCGCAAAATCGAGACACGGATTTTAACCGCAAATTGTCGCGGCGATTTGCCTCAGTTTGATGTTCGACTTTGGATGTTCGATGTTCGCGTTCTACTTTAGCATTTAGCTTCAGAATTTAGAATTTGCGCAACGAGCTGGAACGGCGCAAAGTTTGCGGGTTAATTGTGGCAGCCCATTTTTTAGGGACAGGGCCAAAATAAGCGTGACAAATATAAAACAACCAACAAACAGCATGGAAATGCAATGAAAATAAAGTCGTTGATACTTTTAGCCTCCAGCTCTCTGCTGCTTGCCGGTTGCACCACTGAAAAAATTACAGATTATCAACCGGCATCTCCGTCAATCAGTGAGAGCACGGCTCAAGAATCGGGTGTGGAGGTTGCGCTCGATCCATTTGTCGAAAGTGCGCGCACAAAAAAATACTTTGACATCGACGCGGTTGCCCACGGGATAGCGATTCTACATGTCCGTGTCGCAAACAAAACTGCCAATCAAACGTTTTTGGTGAAAAAGGAAGATTTTCAGTTGCTTCGAAATGGGTCTGGAGATTTGACAGGTGGGGAAAAAATAGAAAGTTCAAGTCCGACCGGGCAAGTTATGGGGGTAATTGGCGCGGGCGCTCTTATGGGCCTGGTTGGAATCGCGATGGTATCGCATGCCGCTGAAGTCCAGAGGAATTTCATGAGCAAAGAAATGGGCGATCAAACACTTGCGCCGGGTGAAAACATGGAGGGATTTATTTACTTCGCGCCGGTTAATCACGGAGAGGATTGGACCCGCACTGCCACCGTAAAGATAAAGTTGGCTGAGACCAAAACCCAGCAATCTATTGAATTGAAGCTTCCACTTTCACATTAAAAATCCAACCCAAACCTATTTACCTATGAAATCCATACGCTTGGTTACTCAAGCCTTGTTTTCCGTTCTGGTGCTGACCTTGGCCAGCGGTTGTTCCATTACGCACGCGCCAATTTCCATGCAACAGAGCCCCCTGCCGGCGGGACGGGTGTTGCCACATCACGCCGTTCTGGTACTTAATCAAGAGCTTGCTGACTACAAGGTCGAACTCCATCTTGTAGGAGGCTCGGATGTTTATCCAATTGGCTCTGCTTTGCAAGATTACGCCCGTAACGTCACTGGTAAATGTTTCCAGCAGATCGATGTTGTTCCGTCAGAGGAAAAAGCATCTTCATTTGCATCCGACGACTTGATTCTGATTCCGCAAGTAGTAAAATCCGACACCAGTTTTGGGAATGGCCAGTATAACGCCACGCTGGTGGTGGTATGGACGGTCAAAAACTGCACCAGCCTGAATGTAGTCTGGCTTAAAACCATTACCGCCAATGCCTCCGAAGAAATGGGGTCCCCGTTCAATAACTTCAAACACAGACGTCATGTGTTTCAAAGAGTAATCGATGACTTGAGCTCCCGAACCTATGAAGCATTTCAGGGAGCTACTGCGCTTCAAGGCAGCCAGCCTTGACGTAATACCTGTTGGCAAGAAATAATCACCTGAAACCAGATGTGGGCCGTCAGACGGATACGAACAATTTAGCATTCCTGTCCTCCGCAGCCGAGACGAAGGAGGATGCGCAATGCTTCTTGACGTTTGTGCTATAGGCGCACACTGGCCCCATGTCTTCCGGGTTACAGCACGCCGCGAGCCGGCGGCGTTACCGGCTTAACTCATAGGCCTTCATGATGGTGGCGTACTTGGTGATCATGTCCGGCACTTCCCAATCCGGCAGCCGCCCGGCGCGAAGGTATCGCAAAAAATTGTCGGTGACCTGCGCGAAATGCGCCTCGTGGCCGACATCGTACTTCTCCGGCACGGTCACCCGCCATCCATCCTTGTCGCGTCGGAAACCCACGCCGGGATATTTCCCTTGCATGTTTTCAGTGGCAACCTTGAGCGCCGTCTCGAATGTCGCCTCATCTACATCGCCGGTTTTTTCGACGTAAAGAACCGGCTTGAACTTTTGTTCAGCGCCCTGCCGGATGACCAGATTCGCCTTCGTCCCACGCATCGTGGAATGGTGCATGTCGCCCGCGCCCGGTGGCGCTTCAAAATTCCAAACGACCGACACCCTGGCATAAACACCGCGCAGCCGATAAGTGAATTCACCATTGGCATAGACCTGAAGCACGCCGTCCTTCACGTCAGGTTTAAGGAATTCCGGAAAATTTTCCGCGCCGGTCACCTGTTTGAATTGTTCCCGCGTGATGGGCGTGGCCCAGCGACGGGCGCTCAACACGCTGACATCCGCCGGACTCAGCGCCTGCTCGGGGAACGTTTCCCATTGAATCAAGTCCACCAGGTGGGTCGAGACATCCACGATCCCTTCACCCTGCTGGCGCACATCGAAGTACCATTGCGGTCGCTTGAGCGACGCGCCGGCAACGATCTTGGAAAAGTGGTGGACGCTTTCCTTGGTGATGGCGGGTTCGTTGGACGAGCCTTTCACCAGGTCGCCGAACAACGCCCGTTGTTGCGATAATTCCCGTTGCAGCGCCGTGGTGATTTCATGGCGCTCCGTCATGATGTCATACAGGAGCACGTGATTGGAGGCTGCGACGGCGAACGCCTGTTGCAATCGCGGAAATTCCTCCGGAGTGATGACCATCGGCTTGTCGGCCAGGACATTCAGTCCCGCCTGAACCGACCGCAAAATAAATTCCGTCTTGTTCGTGTTGTTGCCGGCAAGCACGACGACGTTGCCGGACTTTTCGGCCAGCATTTTTTCCAGGAAGTCCGGGCCGGTGTAAACCTTCTCGCGCCAATGAGTCGGCTGGTCGGCTCGCGTGTTGAAACGCTCAATCCGCTTCAGATGTTCATCCAGATCATCATTGCCGGGCGCATAGACATGCACCACCGGATCCACGTCCGGGTACATGAACTTCTGCACCAGCGCCGCGGTAAAATGTCCCGGGTCGAGGGTGATCAGCCGGAAGCGGGCCTGTTCGTCTTTGGATTCGGCCGTTGCGTAATTTCCATTCATGATTCCCCCGCATATCAGCATTAACGTCAGAATGCGATTCATATTGAGTTTATTGCCGGCCGGGTTGACGGTCTAAACATCATTCCAGTCCTGAAATGCAAATGCCGGCGCCATTTGTATCCCGAAATGAAACCCGGTCTTATCCTCGTACCCGACTGGAATCTGAGACACGATTATATCCCACAACATGCTGTGAAAGCGCCAGGCCATCTGATTGTTTGTGACCCTACGCCGACCTCCATTCCTGTCTAGGAAAAGTTATTCACTTCCCGACGACAAGGTGCGCTCTATTGCGAGTGCGGCAGGTCGTTGTTGGTCATGGTCAGAAGGCCAATGCCCCCGGCGTGCCGGCCAGAACATCACCATTGACCCGAACCGGTTGTGAAACGATTAAAGGTTCTTCGCTGTTATCAATGGGTGACAGGGTGTGAAATGGATGTAATCAGTGAGGGCGAGCGTAAACTCCTATTCCACCGAAAATAGCGGGGAATCCGATTAAAAGGTTGAAAGATTGGCCCCTTTTCCCCGTATCAGACTGGTGGAGAATACACGCGAAGAATCATGGAGGTTATGACACAGCCGATGTTACTCATACGGGAAAAATATGAAAATTGGAGACATTCTTGGAGGTATCGGCGTTACGGTACTTGCGTTAATCAATTCGTTACCGGCTATTGCAGATAATTCCGTTGCCGCTCTTGCTGCCTCCAAGGCCAGGTGACATGTTAAATACTTCTTAACTCTGTCTTTACTCCAGCTTATTTATCAGTTATAATATAATTATTATGCGCAGCAAACCCGTTACCGTGCTTCTGGTCGAAGATGAACCTGCCCACGCCGAAATCGTGCGGAGAAATTTTTTAAATTTCAGCCTGGTCAACCGGCGGGTGGAGTTGATGCATGTGGATGATGGCCAGAAGGCATTGGATTATCTTTTTCGCCGGGAGGAATACCGCGACCCGGGTCTGTCACCCCGGCCCAACCTGATATTGCTCGACTTGCGCCTGCCCAAGGTGGATGGCTTGGAGGTGTTGACCACCATCAAGGCCAACGCCGACCTGGCACGTTTGCCCGTCGTTGTCCTGACGACCTCAGCCGCCGATGCGGATCTGGCCAGAGCCTATGGCAACCACGCCAACAGTTATCTGGTCAAGCCGATGGATCTTTCCCTGTTC
>JBEKSU010000259.1:0-4628 GCA_049516755.1 Verrucomicrobiota bacterium
TCCCAATTTCACCATTGAGATTTTCACCCCACGCTTTGATCGTGCCATCCGACAGCAGCGCAATGGAATGGTAATAACCGCCGCTTAAAGCCACCGCGTTCGTCAGCGCACCAACCAAAACGGGTCGCGGCTGATCATTTTCGTTGCCGATGCCTAATTCGGCGACTTCGTTGAATCCCCAGCCCCACACCTTGCCGTTGGCGCAAAGAGCAAAATTATGATAGTCGCCCGAGGCGATGCCAATGGTATTGGTCAAACCCGGCACCGGCGCGGCGTAATCCCGCCCCGTTCCAGAACCGTCGCCCAAGTCGCCATAGTCATTGCCGCCCCAAGCCCACACCGTGCCGTCGCTGCGGAGCGCAATCGCATGACCGGTGCCACCGGCAACGGCCACAATGTTGCTCAATCCCGGTACCACAGCGGGGGTGTCCTCATCCGCATACAGTCCGTCGTTACGGCCCAACTGACCGCTCCCATTGGCTCCCCAACTCCAGACTTTTCCCTGCGAATCCAAAGCCAGCGTGAACGAATCATCGGGGGCTACGGACAAGGCGACCATATTGGAAAGCCCCGCCACCTGAACCGGCGAGGAACTGTCTGCCCATTGGCCGTTGCCCAACTCACCGTTGGCATTGGCCCCCCACGCCCACACCGTGCCTTCCCGCCGGATGACGACATTATGCGAAACCCCGGCTCCGATGATGCGCGGCGCAAAGTTTGATCTCGCCCGCAGGAATAACATGTTCCGCCCCAGCTTCGGCACGCTGAAGGCCGTGAAATTGGTAAAGCCCGATCCATAGAACGTGGCTTCCGCGTTCCATGCTGGCCACGTCAAGGATTGCTTGGAGGACAGGGTATAGGGAACCAGCGGCGAGGAAGTTTGAATCAACCCATTGAAGACGTTGTTGGATACGGTCAGGCCTTTCAGCCAAAGGATTGTGCTGGTTGTCTGCCCCGCCGCCGCCTGCGCCCGGAAGAAACAACTGCTTTGAGCGCCCACCGACACACTCACCGTCGTCCAATTTTGATTCAGCGCCCCGGTCATCGCCGCAGCATTGCTCCAACTCGGCGCAGTGAGGGTTTGCTTGGACAAAAGGACATAATTCGTGCCCGGCGTTGTCCCGTGCAGGATCAGATTCACCCAGCCGTTGCTCACTCCCGCCACGGACAGCCAGAGCGTATTGGTGCTGTTCCCGGCAAAACCGCTGCTCGTGCTAAATAAGAAAGCCGCAACGGCAAATGTGCCGGCCAAATTGGTGATGCGTTTCCAAGACGAACCGTTCCCTCGGTGGATTGCCTTCATAAGCCTTGTTATGTTTCCGTTTTTTAACCCGTCACGTTTTTAACACTGTCTTATCTGTGGTCAAGAACAAAATTAAAATCAAATACTATTGTATTCAATACAACTGTCTGTGTTCATTCGCCTGCCGCCGCTGCATCCTGAAAAAATGCGGCGTTTGGAAATGTCGGATGCCTTCGCCCTGGTGCTCCGGCGGCACCGGGAGGGAAAGGCGTTGTCCCAGGAGGCGTTGGCCGAAAAGGCTGATTTGCATCCGACCTACGTTGGAATGCTGGAGCGATCCTTGCGCAATCCCAGCCTGAACGTTACCAAAGCACTGGCCAAGGCGTTGGGCGCGCCGCTTTCCAAGCTCATCGCGGAAGCCGAGGCCATTCAACAACGGGCGAATCCCAAGAGGTAAATTAGGCATGGCAGTAGCGCAAGAGACCGGACTGCGGATGGTTTTTTCAGGGGTGGATTTCATGCCATTGAGCTTTCGGGAATTGCCTCCACCAATCCAGAATCATCATTGTTGCTGACATGTGAAAGAATGCGCGAAACAAAATCCAGTGCGTCAAACGGCTTGGTGATGTAATCCACCGCGCCAAGGGCAAGGGCAAGTTGCTGGTTTTCAATCGTGGCGCGGTCGGAAACAAAAACAATCGGGGTGTTGTTAAGATGTGGAATTTGTTTCAGGCGGCGGCAAATCTCGAAACCGTTCATGCCGGACAGATTTACGCTCATCGTAATCAGGCTGAATCCCCCGGTTTGAGCCAGTTGCATCCCCTTTTCCGCGTTCCACGCGGTTTGCACTTCACACCCGGCTTGCGTCAGCAAATACACCGCCATCATTGAAACACCCGGTTCATCTTCGATCACCAGAATTTTCCCTTTACCTGTCATAGGTCGTTGACAAATGAGCTGAATGATTTTCCGAATAACGCCCATTTTCAGAACTCAAATCGCCAAAACGGTGCGTATTGTGACTCTAGTCACATCTTTTGTCAATACGCTTTTCGCCTATGACTAGCGCGTGTCAAAAAACAGTTTGCGAGACGCCATCGCCGCCAACGCGGTTCGCCTCCTGCGGGAAGAACGTGAAAAGCGCGGGCTTTCCATGAATGTGGTGGCTCAACGTTCCGGTCTCTCACACTCCATTGTCAGCCTTATCGAACGGGATTTGCGAAACCCCACGCTTGATACGCTGCTGCGGATTGCTGAAGCCATCGGGATTGATTTAGGCGAAATCATTACACAGGCCGGCAAACTTGCTGTCAGGCAACGCGCAAGGTGAATTTGCGTTTCCACTGCGGTAGTGTGCAAGGGAAGAATTAAGCCAAGCGCGGAATTTGCATATTCCGAATTTGCCAAAGCTGATTCGGTTGAAAATTTCGTATTCGGTTATGCGGCTTGTTCTTTTGGTAAAGGCGGCGCGGGAGCGGGCAGGGGAGTCGCACCAAATGTCACCTTGCACGCCATTACTTGCGAATGTTCAGCTTGCAGATGCGAATAGACTTTCAGGAGCAATTTCCCGTTGTCCCGGTGTCCAACCCATTTTGCCAGAGTGAAAACGTCCACGCCGGCTTGCAGGCACTTTGTGACGAAATAGTGCCGCAGATCGTGATGGGTTAGCCGGTTGCATCCAACCAGCTTGCACGCCCTGGTTAATGCTCCTTGGCATTCAGACACGCAACAAATGCGGTCTGTCGGTGGGGGCTTCTGTTCATGGCGCAAACGTTCCAAAAGCTGTTTCAATGCCGGATTCAACGGAATGACCCGCGTCACTTCGCCGTCATGCGCGCCTCTGACTTTGACGGAGTGGATTTGCAGCGTGTTTTCCTGCCAGTCCACGTCGGACCAGATCGCCCGTTTGGCTTCACTGATTCGTGTCCCGGTGAACGCGAGAAACCGAACAAGGTCGGCGCAATCTTTCGCCTGTGCCGCGCCGGATGATTCAACCACTTCAATGATGCGGTCAAACTGTTCGGCTCGTGGCAAGCGAATGGGTTTGTCGAGAATGTCCATGCGGCCAATGTCGTAGGCCGGATTATTGTCCCGCGACAGTCGGGCCAGTTCCAACACCCGGCGCAGCGTATTCAGAGTGTTATTAAACACCGTTGGCGAATTTTGGCTGGAATAGCGAGTCTGCCATGCCTCACAAACCTCTTTCGTAATATCGCTGGCCTTCGTGGAGTCCAACCGGGCAAGCGCGTCTTTCCGCGTCTCCTCGTTCAATTCCTTCAATTTGCGGTTCGGAAAATAAAGGCACTCCACCAGCGAACGCACCAGACAATCAAGACAGCGTAAGCGGTATGCAATGGACAACGGGGCGAGCTTGACGAGGCGCTTTTTCCGTGACGTGTAGCCGTTGCGCGTTTCTGCTTCGTATTTAATGCGCCCATCGCCAAACGAGCCGACTTCCGCTTTGGGCTTACGCAACTCTTTCAGTTTGTCCGGCAGCCGCAATCGTGCTGTTGAAAAAACAGTCGTTTCAAGAGAAAGGCGAACAGGCTTGCCGCGCACCTTTGTTCTGGCGTAGTATGTCCCGGACATGACGTATTGCAGCAAATTCGGGACTTTGGGAAATGAACGCCACTTGCCGTCTTTGGACAGGTGCGGGTCTCGTTTTGTTTTAGGGATGCTTTTTGCTCCCGCCGTTGTGGTCTCTGTATTGGTTGCTTTCATCAACAACACTATACGGGATACAACGGTGGGATGCAATGACAAAATTCATAATCCTGAAATCGCATAAAACGTCATTGTTATCAATCTGTTTGGCTGGGTAGCTCAGTTGGTAGAGCAGAGGACTGAAAATCCTTGTGTCGGCGGTTCAATTCCGCCCCCAGCCACCACTCTCTGACAATTGGATGTCAAAGAGTTACGAACGTGGGATGTAAAAGTGCCAGCAGAAATGCCAGCAGGATTTAACTCTGGCGGATTCTCTGTAACTCCCACCTGCTCCCTGCCGGAGTCGAGATCAAATGTCGTAACCTCATCGCTGTGAAAGAGAAAAACAGCTATGAGACAGCAATTCCGACTCTACCGCCGCAAGAAAAGCGGACGGTATTACCTTCAAAATGATCTGACGGGCAAACAGGAGAGTTTGCATACCAGCGACCGCGCGACCGCAACGCGGCTTTTGCACGCTAAAAACGAGGCCAGGCAACAACCCGCACTCAACCTGCAAATCGCCAAGGCCTATCTGGCGGCCACGGATGAAAGCTTTATCAATCGCACCTGGAGGGAGGTCATGGTCGAGTTTGTCAAAGTCAAGACCGGCAGCAATCGGACCCGCTCGGAACGCGCGGTCATGGACAAAGCCTTCGATTCGATTCGTGACCGGCAATTG
>JBEKSU010000260.1:0-4610 GCA_049516755.1 Verrucomicrobiota bacterium
TGGCCAGGAAACTCAGCAGCAACGTCACACTGCCGACCATGGTGTAAATGAAAAACTGCGTCGCCGCCGGGCCGCGCCGGGGTCCGCCCCAAAGTTTGATGAGGAAAAACGCCGGGATGAGCACCAGTTCCCAGAACAGGAACCAGTGGAAGAAATTCAACGCGGTGAATGTGCCGAACAATCCCGCCTGCAACCACAACACCAGTGCGTTGTAAATGTGTGCGCGGTCATCAATGCGCCATGAAGCGAGGAGGGAAAGCGGCACGACGATTGCCGTGAGCATCACCATCAACAGGCCAAGCCCATCCACGCCGAGAAAATATTGGATGCCCAGCGACGGCACCCAGTCGTGTTTCTCGACGAACTGCAGGTCGCCGGAGGCGGCGTTGAAATGTTGCCAGAGGCACAGCGCCCCGGTCAGTCCCACGAGGCTGAACGCCAGCGCCAGCCCGCGCGCGAGCCGCTTTTGTTCCGCGCCCAGCCCGGCAACGATGATGCCGCCGAACAGCGGAACCAAAATCAGTATGGTCAGCCAGGGGAGGTTCATGCTTTGCGCCCCCAAATCAGGAAGAGAACCAGCACCACCAGCGCCACGCCGATGATGCGGAGATAGGTTTGCACGCGGCCGGTATGCCAGCTCGAAATTTCGCCGCCGCCTTCACGCAGCGTTTCACAGCCGGTGTCGAAACCCAGGTTCACCACAAAATCATCCGTGAACCGGTAGAGCCGGGACAGCCCGATCGTCACCCACGCAACCAGAAACACCGCCCCGCCCCAAATCCAGCGGTCCAGAAAATCACACGCACGAGCCGCCCAGGCATTGAAACGGATGATGGTCGCTTCGTAAAACTCATCCACGAAATACTTGTTCTCCAGCAACCAGAACACGGTCGACTGTGCGACCGACAATACGTCGGGTTCTTCCGCCGTCTTGCGCTGACGTTTGCCGTAGAGCCACCAGCCGAAGCCGAGACCCGCAAAAACAATCACCGCGGATGCCAGCATCAGCCCGAGCGTGCCGCTTTCGGTCAATTTGGTGAAATTGAACACGGCCGGTTCGCCGTTGAGAAAACCGTCAAACCATGGCCACGCCGGCGTGCCGATGAAGCCCAATAAAATGGCGAACACCGCCAGGATGACGAGCGGCACGGTCATCACGGCGGGGCTTTCGTGAGGAACACCTTTTTCTTTGTAGCAGCCGACGTGAGTCGGCTCTGACTTCTTGTCGGGTACCGCATGCGAGGAATCATGAGCGGACTCACGTCCGCTGCCACGATATTGACCAAAAAACACCAGCGCGACCTGGCGCGTCATGTAGAACGCCGTGAGCAGCGCCCCGGCGCAACCGAGATAAAAGGGAATGTGCGACACCGGCCAGCCGTGCGCCGAGTGGAGGATTTCGTCCTTGCTCCAGAACCCGGAGAAGAACAGTGGAAATCCCGACAACGCCAGCATGCCGATGGCATAGGTCGCAAACGTCACCGGCATGAATCTTCTCAGCCCGCCCATCTTCCGGATGTCCTGTTCCTCATGACAGCCGTGGATAACCGAGCCGGACCCGAGGAACAACAGCGCCTTGAAGAAGGCGTGGGTGATGAGATGGAACATGCCGACCGCCACGCCACCGACGCCCAAACCGAGCATCATGTAACCAAGCTGCGAAACCGTGGAATACGCCAGGATGCGTTTGATATCCGTCTGTGCCACCGCGATGGTGGCAGCGAACACGGCTGTAATCGCACCTACCCAAGTAATCACAACAGTCGCGTCCATTGGAGCCATGCTAACAAAGGTGTGAGGACCACCATATATGGCATTCCAATCGGGTTTCATCAGCGGAAACACCCGCGCCACGAGGAAAACGCCAGCCGCCACCATCGTCGCTGCGTGAATCAGCGCACTGACCGGTGTGGGACCTTCCATCGCGTCCGGCAGCCAGACATGCAGCGGCACTTGACCGGATTTACCCATCGCTCCGACGAAAATAAGCAGCGCGATCCCTGTCAAAGCCACGAAACCAAAACCCTCGAACGGGAAAGCTTTCGCCAAAGTTGGAATCTCTAAACAGCCGTTGCCACCTTCATAAAAAGTAAGTGTTCCCGTTTTTGCATAAAGCCAGACCATGCCCAGCAGCAGGCCGAGGTCACCGATACGCGTGGTGATAAAGGCCTTTTTGGCCGCCGCCGCCGCGCTCGGCTTGTGATACCAGAATCCGATGAGCAGATAGCTGGTCAGGCCGACGAGTTCCCAGCAGATGAAAAACAGGAGCAGGCTGTTGGCAATGACCACGCCGAGCATCGCCGCCGCAAAGAGCGACATAAAACAAAAGAACCGCAGGAAATTTTCGTCATGTGCCATGTAGCCGACGCTGAAGATGAAAATCAGCAGGCTGACGAATGAAACCATCACCAGCATGATCGCCGTAAGCGGGTCCAGCACCCAGCCGAGCTGCAACCATTGCCCGCCGAATTTAATCCAATCAAACCCGGCGACTTCGCGGAAAACGCCGTAGTCGCCGTGATGCAGGAGCGTGGCGCTGAAGGCGCACAGCGAAAGCAGGAACGCCAGGACCATCGAACCGATGGTCAGCGTGGCTGCGAGCTTGCGTTGCCGTTGTTTGTTCACGGCAATCACACCCGACGCCGCCAGCGGCAGCACCGGAATCAACCACAGATTTTGTGCAATCCAGCTCATCCTTTCAAATTGTTGATTTCATCCAGATTGACGGTCCGGTAATGACGGTAAATTGCGATGATGAGCGCCAAGCCAACCGCCGCCTCCGCCGCCGCGATGGCGATGGAAAAAATCACGACCATCATGCCGGATAACGCTTCTGGATTCGGACCATAGCGCCAGAACGCGATGAAATTCAGATTCGCCGCGTTCAACATCAGTTCAATGCCGACCAGCGCGAGGATGGCGTTGCGTCGCGTGACCGCACCCGCCAGGCCGATGGCGAAAAGCAGCGCCGAAACAAGCAAGCAGCCCTGGAGCGGGGTCATACAGGACCTCCCGACGAGGATGGAGGATGGAGCTCCGATAAATCGCGAGCGGGGATGGAGGATGGCGAAGAGGTTTTTTCCATCTTCAATCCTCCATCTTCCATCGTCGTTTTTGGCGCGTCCTCGCGCATGGCGATGATGACCGCGCCAATCATTGCCGCGGTGAGCAGCAGGCCGATGACTTCCAGCGGCAGGACGTATTGGGTCATCAGCAGGTCGCCGATGTTTTTGACGGTGGTTTCAGGCGCCGGCGGCATTTCCTTGGGCAGGCCGGTGCTGTTCAACGCCGCCCAGCCGAGCGTGGCAAAGACGGCTGCGGAAACGACTATTCCGGTCAGCCAGCCGGGCGCCAGAATGGCCCGGTTCGGCGTCGCGTCGCTGCGCGTCAGCAGGACCGCGAACACGATAAGAATGGCGACCGCGCCGACATAGACCAGGATCTGGGCAAAACCGACGAACTGCGCACCGAGCGCCAGATAGAGCGCGGCCAGCCCGGCCAAGGCCACCACCAGCGACAGCGCGCAATGCACCAGATTGCGCAGGCTCATCGCCGCCGCCGCCGCAAAGAGTGTCACAATTGCGATGATGATAAATGGCAAAGCCATGATTAAACAAAAATCGGAGCGCGGCTGTCCCAGCCGCAGCACGCTCGACAACTCAAAACCCTTGAGATTCGCCCGCTTATCCGGCGATCCAAGCCGCTGCGGGTGGGACACCCGCGCTCCGTCCTCGTGTAATGATTCACGTTTTTCATTCGGCGAACCGGTAAATGCGTTTGCCGAGTTTCTGGTTTTCCATCAATCCCCAGCCGAGGATGGCGTAGGCGCCAAAAACCAAAACGGTGCAGACCGCCCAGCGCAGCCAGCCCGCGCCGAGGAAATGCCAGCAGCCGGCGGTGACAATGTTGACCAACGCCAGCGGCAGCATGAATTTCCAGGCAAAGTTCATGAGCTGGTCCATGCGCAGCCGCGGCAGCGTGGCGCGAATCCAGATGAACACGAACACCAGCGCCAGGAGCTTGGCAAAGAACCAGAGATACGACGGGATCCAAGTCAGGAATGAAAACGGCGCGGTCCAGCCGCCCAGGAAGAGCGTGATGCCCAGCCCGATCACGGCAAACATGCCAAGGTATTCCCCGAGGAAAAACAGCGCGAATTTGAATCCGGAATATTCCGTGTAATAACCCGCGATGATTTCCGATTCGGCCTCCGGCAGGTCGAAGGGGGAACGGTTGGATTCCGCGAGCGAGGCAATGAAGAACAGGATGAACCCGGCCAAACCCCACGGCGTGAACACAAACCAGTGCGCCACGCCGCCGGTGTAATGATTTTGCGCGGCGACGACGTCCACCAGCTTGAGCGACCCGACGATCATGATGACGGTGACGGCGGAAAGGATGAGCGGGATTTCGTAGCTGATCATCTGCGCAATCGCGCGCATGGCGCCCAGCAGGGAATATTTGTTGTGGCTGGACCAGCCAGCCATGAACACGGACAGTTCCACCGCCCCGCCCACGGCGAAGAAAAACAGCACCCCCGCATCAAGATCCACCGCGGTCATGTTGCGGCCGATCGGCAGCACCGCATAGGCCAGCAGCACGGGGACGAG
>JBEKSU010000261.1:0-4535 GCA_049516755.1 Verrucomicrobiota bacterium
GCAAGGAAATTGACGACGCGACGCTCGAAGCCCACGCGGACACCATTTTCGAGGAAGCCGAAAACCGGCTGCACGTGCAGAAGGCGATTTTGAACTGGGCGGTTTCTTGATTCACCGCAGGGACGCGGAGACGCAGAGAAATCAGATGAACTTTGTGGCTCGGCGTCTCTGCGGTTAAATTATTTTCCAAACTGGCGCAGATATTTCAGCGCCACCTTCAAATCCTTCGGCCACGGCGCGGTAATCGTCACGGCGGCGCCGGTGACGGGATGCGGGAGGCTCAATTCCTCCGCGTGCAGCGCGACCCGTGCAAGGAGCGGACGTTCTTCATGTCCGGGCTTGAGCCGGTAATTCGGTTTGAGGCGCGAAAGCCAGAGCGGTTTGCCGCCGTACAGACCATCGCCGACAACAGGGAAACCGGCGTAACGCAGGTGGACGCGGACCTGGTGGGTGCGGCCGAGGAGCGGTTCGCACTTCAGGAGCGCGTAGCCGCCGCGGGGAAAGGTTTCCAGCACTTCAAATTGGGTCTTCGATTTCTTGCCGTTCTTCGAATCCACTTGCACCAGCCCGGGGGTGACCGGATGCGGTGCCAGTTTGGCGTTCACTTCAAATTGATTTTCCGGCGGTTCGCCGTTGACGAGGGCGGTGTATTTATTCGCCGGTTTTTCCGAGCCAAAAAGGTTCGCCAGCGCAATGAGCGCGGGTTTGTTTTTGGCGAGCAGAATCACGCCGCTCATCTCCGGGTCAAGCCGGTGCGCGTTCATCAGGTAAGCCAGCCCGCGTTCGCGCGCCCACGGTTTGCCGCCGGCGATGGCGGTGTGGAGCAGCTTCATCAGGTTGGGCCGCTCCGGGTCGGTGCGGTCGGGCGAGACGGGCAGTCCGGCGGGTTTATCGAGCGCCAGCAGGTGTTCGTCTTCAAAGAGCACCGGAATTTCCCAAAACTCACGGGTGGCGGGGGATGAGAGTTTGATGACGGCGCTCACTTTTCCCCAATCGTGGTTTTGTTCTTGATCCAATCCTGATCGAACCAGGATTGCGGTTGCGATTTATTTTGCGGCGCCGGCGGTGAATTGCTGGCGAAAGACCGGCGTATCGCGCAATTCGCGGTTGGCTTCAAGGTTGACCCATTGGTTGAACGCCTCGCTTTCACGTTCGCGGCGGAACGCGGCGGTATATTGCGGCAGGTCGGAATTCATTTTTGTCTGGTCAATCGGCGGGCGGGATTGGACGTAAACGATGAAGCCGCCGGCGTTGTTTGTTGCAAAACCACTCGCTTTCCCAACCGGGGTGGTGAAGGCAGCCTGTTTAAGCTGGTTCAGCTCGGCGCGCTCGCCAAATCCCGGCAATTCCTGCGTGCTCAGTGAAAATGCCGGCAGATCCTGCGGCTGGTAACCGGCGGAGGCACACAGGGACGCAAAGCCCCGATCTGCCGCCACCGCCACCATGCCGGTCAAGGTGCGGGCAAATTCGGTCCCGGTATGCCAGGCCAGCAGGGTCGCCTCGCGCAATTTATATTCCTGCGTGACCCGTTCGCGGATTTGGTCGAGGGGCGGAATTTCGCTGGGCAATTGTTTGTCGTAGGCGATGATATACACGGCGTTCGGCCCCGCAATCGGCCCGGCGAAGGGCGCGTCGGGTGACAGGGTGAAGGCGGCCTTGGTGAAGCCCGGCGGTGCGGCAAATTCGTCCGGCCCAAATCTGGCCGCAAAGGGCGCGGTGACGCAAACGGGCAGTCCTTTTTGTTTGGCGACGGTGGCGAGATTTTCGGGCTTGGCCGGATCAATGTTAAAAACGGTGTTGGCGAAATCATTCGCGTCCTTGCGCGCGTCGTTGATGGCGCGCTCGCGGATCAGGTCCCCGCGGATTTTTTCCTTCGCTTCGGCGGACGACTTCGAATTCTTGTAACTCTCGCCGACCTGGCGGAAATAGGCTCCCACCACCTCGTCAAAATTTGTCCTGGCCCATTCGGCCTTGGCCTGCGCGAGATAATTCGTCAATTCAAACGCGACGTAGCTGACCTGAACGCGGTCGGGCAGGCGGTATTCCGCGAGATAATTCGTGTAAAATTGCGCAACGGCGGCGGGTGTGACGGTGACGGACGACAGATAGTTCGACGCGAAGAAGAAAACAATCTGGGCGGAGAGTTCCTGGTAGTCGCGCTGATAGCCGGCGGCGGCTTCCTGCGGCGTGACGAGTTCCCCGGTCAGGCCGATCGCCTGCTGCAATTGTTCCGTGACCAGGTATTGCCGGACAAAGTTTTCGAAATCCGCGGCGGTCAGACCCTTCGGCTGCAAAACTTGCTTCACGAATTCACCCAGCGGCACGGCCTGGCCGTTGCGTCCAAACGAACGAAGCATCTCATTGGCCACCGTCGCAACATCGTCGTCGCTGGCATAAATGCCAAGGTCATTTGCCTTTTGCGCAAGCATCAAACGGACGTAGATTTCACGATTCATATCGGCCTCGGTGAAATTCGGGTTTTTATCCGGCCATTCGCCGGAACGAAGCCAATAATAAAGATAAAACCCGCTTCTGGCGTCAACGTAAGCTTGTTGCGTGACTTTGTGTCCGTAAATCGAACCAAAATTGCCGCTGCTGGCCCTGCCGTCACCGTTACCCCCCATGCGCGATGGGCCGGCGCCCCAGTAAATGAATGAAATAACCGTGGCGGCGATGATGACGAACCACAGCCATCCCGAATGTTTGCGAATTGTTCCGATCATAGTGGTAAATGGAAAAGCACAGCGTAACCAGCCCGGCCAATCGTGGTCAAACGCAAAAGCACATGGTTCAACCCGTTTTCAGCCAGCGGGCCGCATCCACTGCCGCGTAGGTGATGAGAATGTCCGCCCCGGCGCGGCGCATGGCCAGCAGGCTTTCCAGCGTCACCGCGCGCTCGTCAATCCAGCCGCTGGCCGCCGCCGCCTTGATCATCGCGTGTTCGCCGCTCACGGCGTAGGCGGCGGTTGGATAGCCGAACTCCGTCTTGACCCGGTAAATCAGATCGAGATACGACAGGGCGGGTTTGACCATGACGATGTCCGCGCCTTCCTGAATGTCGAGCGCCACCTCGCGCATCGCCTCGTTTGCGTTGGCCGGATCCATCTGGTAGCTCCGCCGGTCGCCGAATTTGGGCGCAGACTCGGCGGCTTCGCGAAACGGCCCGTAAAACGCGGATGCAAATTTCGCCGCATAGGACATGATGGGTGTGTCGGCAAAGCCGGCGCGGTCCAGTTCCGTCCGAATGGCGCGGACGCGGCCGTCCATCATGTCGCTGGGCGCCACGATGTCCGCGCCCGCTTCGGCGTGACTGGCGGCGGCGCGCGCGAGCAGTTTCAGCGACGGGTCGTTCAGGATTTTCACCGGAGCACCGGCCTCCGGCACGGCGGGTACCGATTTCTTCCCAGCACGCCGTGCCGGAGGCCGGCGTTCCGTCCCGACAACGCCGCAATGGCCGTGCTCCATGTATTCGCACAGGCACACGTCGGTGATGATGAGCAGCGACGGTAGTTCTTTCTTCAGCAGCCGCACGGCCTGCTGGACGATGCCGGTTTTGGCATAGGCGCCGCTGGCTTTTGCGTCCTTGCGGTCCGGTATGCCGAAAAGCAAAACCGCCGGGACGCCAAGCGTGTGGGCGCGGATGGCCTCGCGCAGCAATTCATCGGGCGAAAGCTGGAAGACGCCGGGCATGGCGGCGATGGGGCGGCAGATTTTTCGTCCGGCCCGAACGAACAGCGGCAGGACGAGTTGCGACGCGGTCAAATGGGTTTCGGCCACGAGCTGGCGCAACGCCGGCGACTGCCGCAGCCGGCGCGGGCGATACGCCGGGAATTGTCCGATGAATTTCAGGCTCACGAACTCATTCTAGTTTCAAAGCGGGAAGAGCAAAGCCGAAAGTGGCAATGAATATCACGCAACGGACACGAAGAAAGCCGGGCGGATAAAACCGTCAAATTTGCAGCCTGGCCTCGTATTAAACCACAAGGTCAAGTTTATCACTTCTGCCCCTCATGATTGGGTTGTTGTCGTTCGTAAAGCAAAAGGCTGCTCTGCATTTTCTTGCAGTCGTTCTCACTGACGCCGTCCATGCTCATTGCCTTTTTTCGTAGCTTACCGCCTTCTCGAAATTCCCCGCTTCGGCAAACGCTGCCGCTAGAGTGTCGACCCACTCCCATCGCGTCCACTTCGCAAGTTCACAAGCCTTGGTTGCCGCTTCAACCGCCTCTTTACTGTTGCGAAACGATGCGACCGGACAGGTCGCGCGAAACCACGCAAGATTGTTCAACGCGGCACCATTCGTCGGACCAAGTCGAACAGCTTCGATAGCGTCATGAGCTGCCTTGTCAAATTGACTCGTTTTGAAATACGCAAATTCGCGCATTGCCAAAGCAGTCGAATCTTCAGGATTAAGCCGCAAACCTTCGTTCCAATCCTTTAACGCCTCATTGTATCTACCAGTAGCGTTGTATACGGATGCGCGGTTCTTATAAGCCACGTCATTTGTTGGATTCAGTCGCATGTACTTATCCCAGGAA
>JBEKSU010000262.1:0-4462 GCA_049516755.1 Verrucomicrobiota bacterium
CAAATTTGGCCCGAACGGTGCCCGCTGGCAACCGCCTGGACCGACTTTTTTCTCGCGCTTGAACAGCGCGGGTTTATGGTTGTCTGAACATCCTATTTTATGACGGCCAAAAAACAAACGGCACCATCCATTCTTTTCGCCTTTCTATTTTCTCTCGCGCTGGCAGGTTCGCTTGCCGGCCAGGAGGCGACCAACAACCTCGCCACCGAACCGGACGTGTTGCGCGCCACGCTCACCAACGGCCTGCAGGTCATCATCGTCCGCAACACGCTTGCGCCCGTCGTCACCACCATGGTCAATTATCGCGTCGGCTCCGACGAGGCGCCCCCGGGATTTCCCGGCATGGCGCACGCCACCGAGCATATGATGTTTCGCGGCAGTCCGGGTTTGTCCGCCGATCAACTCGCGGCCATTTCCGCCGCGTTCGGCGGCGATGACAACGCCGACACGCAACAGGCCGTCACGCAATATTTCTTCACCACGCCCGCCGAGAATCTGGAGGTCGCCTTGCGCGTCGAGGCCACGCGGATGCGCGATCTGCTGCCCGACGAATCCCTTTGGGAAAAGGAACGCGGCGCCATCGAACAGGAGGTGGCGCAGGATTTGTCGAATCCCGAATATGTTTTTTACGAGCAACTCCTGGCCGCCGTCTACAAAGGGTCGCCCTATGAACACAGCCCGCTCGGCACGCGGCCGTCATTCGACAAAACCACCGGCGCCGACCTGCGGAAATTCCACAACACCTGGTATGTGCCAAACAATGCCATTCTCGTCATCGTCGGCAACGTGGAACCACAACAAGTTTTGGAACAGGTGAAGAAGGTTTTTGACAAAATCCCGGCGGCGCAGCTTCCGGCGCGCCCGGTATTTAATTTTGGAACTGTAAAACCGGACATGCTGAAGCTCGACACGGATTTGCCATATGGCCTGACCGCGATCACGTTTCGTTTTCCTGGCGCGGACAGCCCGGATTTTGCCGCCGCGCAGATATTGTCCGACGTGTTGAGCAGCGAGCGCGGAAAACTTTACGGCCTCGTCCCGCAAGGCCGGGCGCTCTTCGCAGAATTTTCCTACGACACCCTGCCGAAGGCCGGGCTGGGCTACGCGATTGCCGGATTTCCAGCCGGTGGCGATTCGACAAATCTTTTGAACAACGTGAAGGAGATTCTGCTTGCCGAAATAACCAACGGCGTCAGCGCGGATCTGGTGGCAGCCGCCAAGCGCCGCGAAATCATCAGCGCCGAATTGCAGAAAAATTCCGTTTCCGGACTGGCCTCCGCCTGGTCAACCGCCGTGGCCATTGAAGAACGCAATTCGCCGGACGACGACATCAATCTGTTTCGTGCTGTCAGCGTTGAAGACGTGAATCGCGCCGCCAGAAAGTATCTGGATTTTGACCACGCCATCTCCGCGATTCTCACGCCCACGCCGTCGGACAAACCAATTTCGTCAAAAAGTTTTGGCGGCGGCGAATCGCTGGTTTCGACCAAAAACGCGAACGTCACCTTGCCGGCCTGGGCAAAAAAAATCACGGAGCAACTGCCCGTGCCTGCCACGACGCTGAATCCGTTCGTCACGAATCTGCCCAACGGAATCAGGCTCATCGTGCAGCCGGAGACCATCAGCGACACGGTCAGTGTTTATGGCCGCGTCAAAAACAATCCAAAAGTCCAGATGCCCGCCGACCAGGACGGTGTGGATCAGGCGTTGGACAAACTATTCTCCTACGGCACAAAATCGTTGGATCGGCTCGCGTTTCAAAAAGCGCTGGACGACATCGGCGCGAATGAGTCGGCGGGCGTGGATTTTTCACTGCAGGTCCTGCCTGACCAGTTTGAACGCGGCGTGCAATTGCTCGCGGACAATGAACTTTCGCCGGCACTGCCCGAAGCCGATTTCAAAATCATTCAGGAGCAGCTCGCGGCGTCGGTCGCCGGTGAAATCAAAAGCCCCGGCCATATTGCCGGCCACGCGCTGACTGTCGCGCTGTTTCCAAAGGGCGACCCGGCACGGCGCGAGACGATGCCGGACACCGTCAAGTCGCTCACGATCCAGGACGTGCAACATTATTATCAATCCGCGTTCCGTCCCGACCTCATAACCATCGTGGTCATCGGCCATATTGCGCCGGAAAATGCCGTCGCCGTTGTCTCAAAATACTTTGGCGACTGGAAGGCGGATGGAGAAAAGCCGGACACGCTGTTTCCGCCCGCGCCGACGAATTCAGTTTCTGTGACCCACGTGCCGGATGCCAGCCGGGTCCAGGACAAGATCACCCTGGCGGAAACGCTGCAACTGACGCGCACGAATGAAGATTATTACGCGCTGCAACTGGGCAATCACGTCCTGGGCGGCGGATTTTATGCGACGCGGTTGTATCGCGACCTGCGTGAAAAAACCGGGCTGGTATATTTTGTGGATTCCTCGTTCACCGTCGGCCTGACGCGCGGTGTTTATCAGGTGGAATATGCCTGCGACCCGCCGAATGTTTCCAAGGCGCGCGCCGTGATTTTGCGCGACCTGGCGGACATGCGGTCGAAAAAAGTGACGGCGCAAGAATTGCATCAGGCCAAGTTGATGCTGCTTCGCGACATTCCCCTGGCGGAATCGAGCGTGGATTGGATTGCCAACGGCTGGCTATCGTACTCGGCACTGGATTTGCCGCTGGACGAACGGGTTCATGCGGGACGCATTTACATCAAGCTTGCTCCTAAAGATGTCAAAGCCGCCTTCGCCAAATGGCTTCGTTCCGACGGCCTCGTGCAAGTGACCCAGGGCCCGGCACCCCAATAAATATGCCCCACCTTTGCTGATGATGGGACAAAAAACGCCCGACCGGAGCCGGCAATAACATCGGCAGTTGGTTGATTGGGCAACAGGCCGAAATTATCAATAAAAATCGGGTGGGAGCCGGTTTTTTCTGGCACATGAATTGCGGCAAAAAGTTCCATGGCTAGAAAAATGAATGCGTTAAGGCTCTCACAAGTGGTTTGCGGACAGACCGAAGTCACCAACCGTCGGCTGGCGCCGCAGATGGCGGCTTATTTGATGCAGCCCTGTTTGCAACCAGTGAAGATTTCTCCGCCCAAACGCCGGATGCAGATTGCCATTGAGATTGAGATGCAAGCTGAAGTTTCCAGCCCGGTTAAAATCATCCATAATGTCTAATTTTGGGGCAGTGCCGCGTTGGTTTATCTCAGACCTTGTTTTGAATTCAACTGCCGTGTAGCAGCCGAGGTAACGAGGCTCAAATTTCTTCGGAAAATCGCGATTTAGTATCCAGAACGAGCCTCCTTGTGTCGGCTGCTACGATTTTTAAAACGCATTCTCAGCGAAATTCAACCTGTTCAAAGCCCGCTTGACGCAGGAATAATTCCAGTTCCAGCCGCGCCCGCTTGTCTGCTTCATCCAAAATACCGTCCGTCCGCGCTGCACGGCGGATGTCGTCCACAGCGTTTGCCCGGGCAGTCTGTTCGAGGTCCTTGTCAAACGCGCGCAACAGGCCGGTCGCGCGGTCAATCACCTGGCTGTTTTTATCGTCCAGATAGGCGTCCACGATTTGCGGCGGTGGCAGTCGCAGGCGGATGGTTTTGCCGGAAATCGTCACGTCACCCGGCGTGATGCGTTTGAGGTCAATGCCCGCCTTGACGATGCCGTGCGCGAGCAGGAGCACGCGGTTTTCGCCATACCATTTTACGTCCTCCAGGATGACGACTTTTTCGAGCACATATTTGACCGTGACCAGATCCGAAAGCGTCTGCACCTGCTCGACCACCGTCGCGGTGTTTTCCATGTGCAGGCCGGAGCCCAATTTCAGCCAGCGCGGCACCGTGAACCCGAGCCAGATGCCGACGACGAAAATGACCAGCACCAACGCCGTCCCAAAAATTCCATTCATCCGCTGCATGGCGGAAAGGTAATCCAACCCGGAGAATTGCAAAGCCGGAACCAAGAATTTTTGACACGGATTACACGGATTTTCACAGATTTAATTCGTGTTAATTCGTGAAATCCGTGTCTAACTTTTTCTGGACAAATCGTTTCACCAAACGCAGAGTCAAAAACATGAAAAGGGACAGGCTCCAAAACAAGCCGTCTATTAATTTTAGACCGCATTTGAGCGTATGAAAACCATTCGAGTGTTCATAGCCATTACAGCTTTGATTCAGTGTTTGAGCAGTTGGGCAGCAACCACCAATAATCCCAGTTGTTACGAGCAGGGCGTTAAGAACTTCAATAACCGGGACTGGGACAAAGCCATCAAGGCGCTTAGCCAGTCCATTGAGATCAATCCTACGAATGGTCCAGCCTTCGATTATCGGGGTGGCGCCTACTTTATGAAGGGAGATTTTGATAAAGCGATTAGTGACTTCAACCAAGCGATCCGAATCAATCCAACTGACGTCGATGCTGCCTTCGATCTTGCCAGTGTCTATCGTGCCAAGGGCGAGTTCGACAAGTC
>JBEKSU010000263.1:0-4458 GCA_049516755.1 Verrucomicrobiota bacterium
GGCGCCGCCTTGAATGCACGGAGACACGATCAGATGATCGCCGAAGCCAGTTTCCGAGTGCTCGCCTATGCCCTACGTCGGTAGGGGAAGTTGAAACGCTCAGAAGTATTCAACAGAGCAACAAGAATGTCTGCGCTACATGAAAAATTGAACTGCTCCAAGCGTCGAATCCGTCGCGAATTTGGCCGTCAACCAGTTTGAGTCGCAGAAACACCCAAAGCCGGTTTTATGCTCTGGCATCCCGGAAAACAAATATCCCGACAGCGGATTTGCTGCCGGGATGTGAAAACGACCTGCTTTTTACTCGCCGTAAACCGTCACCGTGGTCTTGACATACAGACCAAGGACGCTGGTGGTATGAACATCAACGTGCGAGATCTTGGTGATGCCACCATTGGCGGCCGCAGTCTTGATACTGGAATCGCCGGTCGCAACGCAGATAATGCCTTCAGAAGAGGCTTCACCCACTTTGGTGGCCCCCACATTGGGATTCATCGGAGCGCTCGTCGCAATAAGCGGCGCTGACATATCTGTGTAGACCCAGCCGTACGTACCGCCAACAGCACCGCCAGTTGGACCGACGCATCCGGTCAACAGCACGGCCAACGCACCGGCAGACACACAACCTATTAATTTTCTCATAATCATCTCCTTTTTTGTTTTGGTTTGGTTCTAGCTAATTATTTCCTCTCCGTAACACCCGTAGACTAAGGAGCCGGGTTTTCGCCTGTCAAGCGCGGAAATCAAAAAAACGGATCCGCGTGAGCCACAAGAAATTTGATTTCCGGTTGAAAGCAGCTTGGGGTTTCCAGCCCGATGGCAAGGTTCACGTTGCCGACGATAACTGCTTCGGTCAACGAAAGAACTTGGGGCGAAAAGTCAAAAATGCGTTGCGGCCCGGATTCATCGGCCATTTCTGGCGAAAGTTCAATGACGTCAAATGCGGGACTGCGGGTCCGAACCTGCCGAAGCCGGCAAGATTTTTGCGGAGTTACCGGGATTTGGCGCCGGCCACCTTTGCCGGCGCCGCGCTGGAAATCAGGCTGTAATTTCCTGCTCGCCAACCGCATTGTTTTCACCGATTTTAAGGTGAATTGACTATGTTCACCGGCACTTACACCGCAATTGTCACCCCGTTCAAAAACGGCGCAGTGGACGAAACCGCACTCAACCGCCTAATTCAATGGCAGATCAAGGGCGGCGTGGATGGCATTGTGCCCGTCGGCACCACCGGCGAATCGCCGACGGTGGATTGCGAGGAACACATTCGCATCATCGAACGTTCGGTGAATTTTTCCCGTGGCAAAATCAAGGTCCTTGCCGGCACCGGCGCGAATTCGACTAAAGAGGCGATTTATCTGACGCAACGGGCCGAGGATGTCGGCGCGGACGGCTCGCTCCAGGTTGCGCCATATTACAACAAGCCGTCGCAGGAAGGATTGTTCCAGCATTTCTGCGCCATCGCCCGCGCGACAAGATTGCCCATCGTGCTTTACAGCATCCCGGGACGCTGCGGCATTGAAATCGGCGTCGAGACGGTCAGCCGTCTGGCGCGCGAATGCAAAAACATCATCGGCATCAAGGAAGCCGGCGGCAGCGCCGACCGGGTGTCGGCGTTGCGCGCGGCGCTCGGTCCCAAATTCGAGATATTGTCCGGCGACGATTCACTGACGCTGCCGTTCATGGCCGTCGGCGCGCAGGGTGTCATCAGCGTGGCGTCGAACGTCATTCCGCGCGAAGTTTCGCAGATGGTGGATGCGTTTGCCTGCGGCCAGATCCGGAAAGCCGCGCAGCTCCATGCGAAATTTTATCCGCTGTACAAGGATTTGTTCATTGAGACCAATCCCGTCCCGGTCAAGGCCGCGCTGGCCATGATGGGTTTGATCGCCGAGGAATATCGTTTGCCGCTCGTGCCGATGAGCGGGATCAATCGCGCGAAATTGCGCACGACGCTGGAGGCGTGTGGCATTTTGAAATGACGAATGAAACGTGATGCGTCAAAGGTCCATCACGTTTCACGCGTCACGCATCACGAACATGACCAAAATCATCATCACCGGAGCCAAAGGCCGCATGGGCAGGGCGCTCATCGCCTGCGCGCCAAATTTTCGCGAACTGGAAATCGTCGGCCAGATTGACGACGGCGACGATCTCGGCGCGGTCATTGAACGCGGCGACGTGGTGGTTGATTTCAGCTCGCAGACGGCAACGGTTGGCGTTGCTGACATTTGCGTGAAGCATAAAAAGGCGCTGGTCATCGGCACCACCGGCCACACGGATACCAATACGTTCGAAGTCAGGCTGCGGAAGGCACAAATCCCGATCGTCTGGACGTCGAACTTTTCGACCGGCGTGAATACCTTGTTCTGGCTCACGCGCAAAGCGGTGGAAATCCTTGGGCCGGATTTCGATTTGGAAATCATCGAAATGCATCATCGCCTGAAAAAAGACGCCCCCAGCGGCACGGCAAAAACGCTGGCGGAAATCCTGGCCGGCGTGCGCAAGCTTCAGCTCGAAAAGGCGGCACGGCATGGCCGCACCGGCATCGTTGGCGAACGCACCCCGACGGAAATCGGAATTCATTCCGTGCGCGGCGGCGACGTGGTGGGCGACCACACGGTCATTTTTGCGAACACCGGCGAGCGACTCGAACTGACTCACAAGGCGTCGAGCCGCGACGCCTTTGCCAACGGTGCCTTGCGCGCGGCGCTTTGGGTGGTGAAGCAAAAGCCCGGTCTGTACGACATGCAGGACGTGCTGGGGTTGAAATGAAAGCTGAAGGCTAAAGGCCAAAAGCTAAAGTAAAGCGGTGAAATGGCCCAATAACTTATGCCATCTTCCATCCTCCATCTTCCATCTTCGCTTGCTTTCGTGGCCCTTGGTTCCAATCTCGGCGATTCACGGCGAATCATTCTGGAGGCGATGGCACGTCTCCAAATGTTTTCCAACGAGCCGCTGCTGAAATCCTCGTTGTGGCAGACGTCGCCGATGGATTGTCCGCCAAACTCGCCGCCGTTTGTGAACGCCGTGGTTGGATTCAAGCCGCAAAAAAACGAAACGCCGGAATCGTTGCTGCAAAAACTCCGCGCGTTGGAAAAGGAATTCGGCCGCACATCGAAAAAGGTTTTGAACGAACCGCGCCCGTTGGACCTGGATTTGATTGCGTTCGGAATGGAAATGCGAAATTCACCGGAGATGATTTTGCCGCACCCACGCGCACACCTGCGCCGTTTTGTGCTTCAGCCGCTGGTCGAAATCACGCCGGATTTCATTCTACCCGGGCAAACCAAAACCATTTCGCAATTACTGGCGGGATTGCCGGCTGAAGAAACAGTCTCGCCGTTGGCGTAACGCACTAGGGTGTTTTCTTTGCTCCATCCACCGGATGCCACTTCCCGTCATGGGCAATCATCTCAACGACATTTTCGCCCACCGCATGAAATTCCGTCCCGGGCACGGCTGACGCCGGGGCGGCTGGTGAACGTTGTCCCGCCACTTCCGATTTGCTGACCAGCACTGTGGCTTCTTCGTCGTGAATGCGGGCGGCTTCCATGACCAGAAATTCCCACTGGCCGTGGACGGTGCGTTCCGATGGTTTCTTGAAAGGTTGCAGTCGAAATTCGCCGCCGGTCAGGGACAGCAACCGGCAGAAGGCCTTTTCTCCCGCCAACGCCCCCGCGGTGGCGTGAACAATCGTTCCGGTCTCGATGTAAATCTGACCATGCACCCGCTGGTTCCGTACTTCCAGAATCGAGGAATTGCGCCCGATACATTCCATCTGGATGACATCCGACAAACCAACCTGGCGTAACATGCCGGAGAAGCCCTTGCGCTGCGCCCAGGCAATCAGTTCGTTCAACGTGGTAAAAACCGCCTTCATCCCTTCGCTGGAAAGTGGTTTTTGAATGAATAATTCCGCCCCGTTGGCCAGACAGACCGCACGATCGCCGGTGCTGGCGCTGCCGGTCAAAATGGCTTTTTTGACGTCGGGATATCGCCGGTGGATGAGGCTGAGCAACTGCATGCCATCCAATACCGGCATGCCGATGTCCAATACCACCAGATCAATCGTTTTTTGCCGCAAAGCATCCAGCGCCTGATCCGCCGTGGTGGCACGATGAATCTCCCAGGTTTTATCACCCAGAATGTCATACAACGCCGTGATCGCCTCCAGAAACGCCCGGTCATCATCCACAAAGAGCACCTGATGATTCTTGGGCGGCTGGCCGGCGGATTCGGATGGGGCGCCCGGCTTTACCATTGCCGGAGCCGCCGGAGTGGAAGCTTCCAGGCGCAGGTCCACCTGGCCCAATCGTAATATCTGGCCGGGTCTCAGGATGGCTTTGGTAACGCGTTCCCCTTTGATGAAAGTGCCATTGGTGGAATTAAGATCGCTAACCACAACCTCTTCGCCGCGCATCAGGATTTCGCAATGCCGGCCGGAGATGGACGCATCGG
>JBEKSU010000264.1:0-4421 GCA_049516755.1 Verrucomicrobiota bacterium
AAAAAGGCCCAGCGCCAGGCCGTAGAAAACTTTGGACTTTGGACTTCCGCCTTCGCCCGGCTTCGGCGCGACGGGTTGGACTTTGGACTTCTCCACGTAGCGCGTGTAGGCCAGCAGGGACAGCAGCGCGAAGAACGTGCTCAACACGTCCTTGCGCTCGGATATCCAGGCGACGGACTCCACGTGGAGCGGGTGCCAGGCAAACAGCGCGGCGACGAACACGCTGGGCCACAGCGCCCCGGTCAACCGGAACAACAACAGCAGCAGCAACACGGCATTGGCGGTGTGAAATAGGACATTGACGTAATGTTGTGCCCCGGCGTTCATGCCGAACAACTCGCAATCCGTCATGTGCGAAAGCCACGTGACCGGATGCCAGTTGCTGGCGTGACCGGTGGTGAAGGCCCATTGAATTCCCGTCCACGTCAGGCCGTTCTGGACGACGGGATTTTCCGTGATGTAATCCTGATCGTCGTAATTTATAAAAGCATCACGCGATGTCGGCAAATAAACCAGCAGCGTAACCAGCGCGAGCAACAGACCCATGAGGCGAGGACGGGCCTTCGCCGCGCCGAAGTACTTGCGTTGGAAAGCTGCCCCGGGAGCTTCCGGACAGGATTCCTGGCTTTCGCGGTTCTGGCTTCGGCCACGCAGATGGGACATCGGGCTTCTTTGTAAGCGATTTTGCCCGCGCAGCAAGAACGGAGATGGGAGCGGGCTCCGGGCGGGTCCCCGCCGACGAGTCAGGGCGGGCCGGTTTGCGGGGATGTTTCCAGTGTCGGATTGGCGGCCCGGAACGATTCGCGCCATGGCTGGTGGTTTTTATAAAGCTCCAATCGTTGTTGCATGGACTCGAGTTGCTCGACTTTGGCGGCGCGGGCGAGGTCAATCGCCCTTTGGGTCACTTCGATCGCGTTGGTGAAATCGCCGGTCTCGGCGCAGGCCATGCCGAGCGCGTCGAGCACGAACGGTTGCGTTTCACCGGTCAGGACCTTGGCCTTGATGGCGAGCACGAGTGCGGTCCGGCCGTCACGAATTTGAGGATTTTCATCGGTGGCCAGCACCTGGGCGGTGTAGGTGAGGATGTTGACATTGTCCGGATCCAACCGCAGTGCGACACGAAGCTCATCAATGGCCTCGGCATCGCGGTCTTGTTTGAGGCGTATCCTGGCGATTTCGAAGTGCGCCCATGGGTAGGTGGGATCGAGCTGCGTGGCCTCGTCGAATTGGCTCATGGCCTCTTCGAAATGTCCAAGTTCGACGAGAACAACGCCAGCGTTGTCATGCAAAGAGGGTTGGTTGGGTTTCAAAAGGATGGCCTCGCGATATTCAGCGAGTGCTTCATTGGGGTGGCCCAAATTGTCGAGCAGATGGCCGATATTATAGTGAATGTGATAAAGTTCCGGCGTCAGCTGTTCGGCGGCGCGGTATTCGGCGAGCGCTTCGCTTAATTCGCCTTTCTGTTCAAGTGCCACGCCCAGGTTGAGGTGCGCGACATCATTATTTCTTGTCACCGCGAGCGCGTGGCGGAAGAGCGACTCATTGTCGTGCCAGTAACGCAATTGATTTTCGGTGAGCAGCAGACACGGGACCAGAACCAGGGCGGCCGCGCCGGCGACAGCCGTTTTCGGGAATTGAAACCGGTCCGCCAGATCGCGGATCCCGAACGCCACGGCGATGAAAATGCCGACGAGGGGGAAATAAGTGAAACGATCCGCCATCGCCACGCCGCCGACCTGCACCAGGCCGATGACCGGCACCAGAGTTCCCAAATACCAGAGCCAGCCGGCCAGCAGGTAAGGACATGGCCGGCGCAGCCGCCAGATGAGCCACGAAATGACGCCCAGCACGGCTGCCGCCGTTGCCGCCATGGCCCTTATCCACGACAAGTGATTGGGCAGTGGGTAGAAAAAGGCAAGGGGCCATGGCCAGATCATTTTGGCCAGATACTGCTCATAAGAAATGAGCGCGTTGGCCATCCGCAAATGCAGGGGGTAATGTTGGAGGGTCATGACCGCCCCGAGGTTCCGCTGTGCAAAAAAAGTCACGACGCACGAAATTGTGGTAAGCAGAAAGAACGGCCATTTTTCCAGCACCAGGCGGCGGGCGGTCGACATCGGCCACGGGTCGCCGGTCAGCCGCCGCAGCGGCCAATAATCCAGCAGCAGCATCACAAAGGGCAATGTGACCAGCATCGGTTTGGACATGAGGCCGAGGGCGAAGAAAGCCAGGGCAATCCAGAAACTGCGGCGACAATTCGCCTTAATGTATTTTGTATAAGCCAAAAGCGTCAGCAGCGCGAAAAAGGTGCTCAACACGTCCTTGCGCTCGGAAATCCAGGCAACGGACTCCACGTGGAGCGGGTGCCAGGCGAACAACGCGGCGACAACCATACTTGGCCACAATTCGTCCGTGAGACGCAACAGCAACACCAGGAGCAAAACCGTATTGGCCGTGTGAAACAGCACGTTGACAAGATGGTGCGCGCCGGGGTTGAGGGCGAAGAGCTGGCAGTCCGCCATATGCGAGAGCCAGGTGATGGGATGCCAGTAGCTGGCGTGGCCGGTGGCGAATCCGGTGGTGAAGGCCCATTTGACGCCCGACCACGTCAGTCCTTTTTGCACGACGGAATTTTCCGTGACGTAATCCTGATCATCGTAATTCACAAAATCGTCGCGCGATGCCGGCAAATAAACCAGCAGCGTGACCAGCGCGAGCAGCAGGCCCATGAGACGCGGGCGGGCCTTCGCCGCGCCGAAGTGCTTCCGTTGGAGAGCTGCACCGGGAGCTTCCGGGCGGGACTCCTGGCTTTCGCGGTTCTGGCTTCGGCCACGCAGGCGGGACATCGGGCTTCTTTGTATGCGATTTTCCCCGCGCGGCAAGAACGGAAATGGGAGCCGATGCCGGATGGGAATCCGCTGCGAATCAGTGCGGTCCAATTTGAGGAAACGTTTCCAGCGCCGGGTTGGCGGCCCGGAACGATTCCCGCCAGGGCTGGTGGTTTTGATAGGATTGCAGCCGTTGTTGGAGTTGTTCGATATTTTTCATTTTTGCGCGGCTGGCAAGGTTAAACGCTTGCTGGGTGACCGCTTGCGCCTCGTCAAAACGGCCCAGCTCGGCGCCGGCCATGCCCAGCGCGTCCAGCGCCTGGGGCTGCGCGCCGCCACTCAGGGCGTTCGCCCGGGCGGCGAGGTCGTAGGCAGTTTTACCGTCTCGGATTTGGGGACTTTCGTCGGCCGCCAGCACGTGGGCGGTGTAGGCAAGGATGGAGACGTTGTCCGGATCCAGCCGCAACGCTTCGTGGAGTTTGGCGATGGCATCGGCGTCGCGGCCTTGCTGGAGCAACACCCTGGCCATCTGGAAATACGGCCAGGGGGAGACCGGATCCCGCCGGGCGGCGTCGGTGAAGGCGTTCATGGCTTCGTCAAAACGGCCCAGTTGGGCCAGTTCGGCGCCGAGGTTGCTGTAGAGAAAGGGGATTTTGGGATTCAGCCGGATGGCCTCGTGATATTCGGCCAGCGCCTCGTCCGTCCGTCCCGTTTTGCCGAGCAGATTGCCATAGCTGTTATGGATTTGGTAACTGCGCGGCTCCAGCCGCAATGCCTCGCGATATTCAGCCAGAGCTTCATCGGACCGGCCCTGCCGCTCGAGCGCGAAGGCCAGGTTGACGTGCGCGATGTCATTGTCCCGCGTCACCGCCAGCGCGTGGCGGAAGAGCGATTCATTGTCATGCCAGTAACGCAATTGATTTTCGGTGAGCAGCAGGCACGCGGCCAGAACCAGGGCGGCAGCGCCGGCAACCGCTGTTTTCGGAAATTGAAACCGCCCGGCCAGATCGCGGACGCCGAACGTCACGGCGATGAATATGCCAACGAGTGGAAAATAAGTATAGCGATCCGCCAAAGCGGCGCCGCCGACCTGCACCAGGCCAATCACCGGCGCGAGCGTGCCCAGAAACCAAAACCAGCCGACGGGCAGCCAGGGGCTGCGTTTGCGTGCCTGCCAGGCGATGACGGAAATGAGAATCAAAACCGCCACGGCGGCGGTGACGTTGAACCGCGGAAATTCCGGCGACAGCGGGTAAATGACCGCGAGATTCACCGGCCAGATGGTCTTGAGCAGATACTGAGCGTAAGCCGTCAGCGCGTTTTCCAAACGGAATGACAGCGGAATATTTTCCAGCGTGACAATCGCCTCGCCGCTGCGCTGCGCAAAAAAAGTCACCACGCACGAACCTGCGGTGAGCAGAAGGAACGGCCATTTTTCCAGCGCCAGGCGGAGGAGGTTCGACCCCGGCCCCCGGCCTCCGGTCATCCGTTGCAGCGGCCAATAATCCAGCAACAGCATCACAAACGGCAGCGTGACCACCATCGGTTTGCTCATCAGGCCCAGCGCAAAAAGGCCCAGCGCCAGGCCGTAGA
>JBEKSU010000265.1:0-4334 GCA_049516755.1 Verrucomicrobiota bacterium
CAAGCTTTGCCTGAATGAGCTGCGTTTCGGCCATGGCGACATCGATTTCTCGCGCATCCACACCGGCGACAAGTTGTGGAAAACCAGCGACCCGGAACTGAACCGGCGATTGCGTCAAAGTTTCGAGGGCGAAGCGCCGAAATTTCAGCGGCCCATCGAAATCGAAGTGCATGGCGTCGCCGGTAAATCCCTCACGCTCATTGCGCACGATGAATTCGGAAATGTCGCCAAAGTCGAATCTTCCATGCCGCTGGCGAAGGCTGAAAAACAGCCGCTGGCGGCCGAACGCCTGTGCGAGCAGCTTGGCCGCCTCGGCGGCACGCCATTCAAGCTCGGCGAATTGAAAAATAATCTGTCGGGTGAAGTTTTGTTGCCGGTCAGCGAGTTGAATCGCCTGCGCCGCGAAATCGTGGTCGAGTTGGAACGATTGCGTACACAACCGAAGCGCTGGACGCTTAATGTAGGACAGGCTTCCAACCTGTCTCAAACATCAGAAAAACCACCATCATCCGAATTATTGAGAGACAGGCTGGAAGCCTGTCCTACGTTAATCGCCCTCGTCCGTAACTTTTCCCAGCTTGAAGCCGCGTTGCAATGCGGCATGACAACCGTTTATTGCGAATTTGAAGACCCCAAGAAATATCGCGAAGCCGTCACTCTTTTTCACACCGCTCGCGGTTGTGCTACCGCTCAACCCTCAACCCTCAACCCTCAACCTTCCATTTTCGTGGCTCCTCCGCGCATTTTCAAGCCGGGTGAGGAATGGACGCTGGAGCAGGTGCGCGCCTGCAACGCCGACGGCTATCTGGCCCGAAACTACGATCACCTGAAGTTTTTCGCCCGAGACCGGCACATCGGCGATTATCCATTGAACGTGGCCAACCGGCTGGCGGCGGATTATTTCAAAAACCAATTCGGCCTGGAACGCGTCACCGCGAGCTACGACCTAAATTTTCGGCAGCTCGAGGCGTTGTTGCTGGCCGCGCCGCCGGAATGGTTCGAGGTGACCATTCACCAGCACATGCCGATGTTTCATATGGAGCACTGCGTCTTCTGCGCGTTTCTTTCCAACGGCACGGATTTTCGGAACTGCGGTCGCCCCTGCGACGCGCACGACGTGCGGCTGCGCGACCGCGTGGGCGCGGAACACCCGCTCAAGGCCGACGCGGGCTGCCGCAATACGGTATTCAACTCGCTGGCGCAAACCGGCGCGGAATATGTTTCGCGGATGATGGAACTCGGCGTGCGGCATTTCCGCGTGGAATTCCTCAACGAAACGCCGGAGCAGGTGACGAAGACCATTTCAAAATACCGTCGGCTGTTGCGAGGCGAAATCACCGGCACCGAACTCTGGCGCGAATTGAAACTGATGAACCAGCTCGGCGTCACACGTGGTCAGATGGGGAAATGAGCTTCTGCGGTTGCTCCGCCGGTCTTGTCAACCGGGCACCCATAACCACCAGCCCATAACCCATCCAGAGTGCCAGAATGATATACGATGCGGAAAAATATACCTTGTCCAGCTCTTGAGACTGCCGGTCCACGCTTGGATTCAACACCGCCAACATCAGAAGAGCCAGGCAAACGTAAGCCGGCAACAATCCTAATATCCACCGGCGTTCCGACGCAGCCATTTGGTGCAGAAAACAAAATGGAATCAGGCACATTAACAGATAAGGCCAACCAAATTCGTTTCCGGCCATTACAAAATACTGGCGAACCTGTTCCAGAAAACGTCTAACATCGGCAGTCGGATTCATGTTCTCGTATTGCCCGCGAGTGAGGACGTGGAAGAAACCTTCCACTGTGCGGGGATAACCCCAGTTTATCGGCGGATTCATCATTGAAGCAATAGGCAGATAAAAATAGGCCGACAGTCCCAACAGAAGAAAACCACTGCAAATCAGGATGGCTTTCCATTCTGAAAATGCCCCGCGCGTCCAGACCACAAGTCCGATGCCCATCAAACTCGTGACCACTCCCAACACGATGAAAATGAAATATTGTCCTCCTTGGCTTCTGAGCCAGAGGAAATGGCCCGTCCAGATTCCGCCCAACGAGGCCAGAAACAAAACGCTCGCAACCAGGAACAGATCCCGACCGGTTTTCTGGTTTCCGATCATGACCAAAATGGGATGGCTGGCGCGAAAGCGAATTCGATCTGGCTGTTCGTCAACAACAGTCCGTAAACCAGGGCGGCGGCGTAGAGGCATCGTTTGTTTTCCGACTGAACATTCCAGCACATGAGCAAGCACAAGACGAGACAAAGTAATAAAATGCTCAAAGGCCAAACCGCAACAATAACCGCCTGCGGCCAGAAAACGCCATTCAGCCCAAAAACCATTCCGGCAGCGTAACCACAGATTGCCCGGAGCCATTTCTCCTCCTTCGGCTTCAATCGTTGATGGTCGGGCATCTGGTCCAAAATGACCGTGCCGCCCCGTGACACCATCAAGGCGATCAAGCCACAGGCCAGGGCACCCGCCACAGCCGAGGAAACGACCACGCGCCAAGCGATGTTCGAAAACGGCAGCAATTTGGTGAACACCCATGCCCATAAGGTCCAAAGTGGATACCCCGGTGGGGACGACACGCCGCCATACGTCGCCGCAGTGGACCAAACTCCTGAATTGTCCAAACCCACCGATGGACCGAGCGTCAGAAGATAAACCAGCAGAGCCAATAGGGTTGTTGCCCCAAAACTCAGCCAATCAGCTTGTTGAAAGAACGGCGTGTTCCCCGGCGCACCCGACATCGCGCCAAGCTCGCCGACGAAATTATCCGATTTCGCGGAATCGCAATCTGCTTTCATTTACCGCACATAAAACCCGCAATACTTAACCATCAACCAATAGACACCGCCGAAGACAAATTTGTATGTCCTATTTGGAACAAGCACGGACCGCCATTCACTGGTAAAAATATCCCTTATGCCGAGCTCGGCATAAGGGTTATTTTGCCGGGTAACGGATAATGCCGAGTTGATGGGGTGATTCTTTCAAAACTGAAGGAATCACCCCTTTTTATTTTTCGTCACTCGGCATAATTAAAGACTCTGGAGGAAGGCCATGAGTTGATCCGGCGGGCGATAGCGCCGTGACTGGCCGGTGAAGGGTTCCGTTTTGGCAAGCGCTCGTTGCTTGAGTGCGAGGTTAGCGTGTAAGTATGTCTGGGTCGTCTCCATGGATTCATGCCCCAGCCACAGGGCGATGACGGAGCGATCCACACCGTGCTCCAATAAATCCATTGCAGTGGTGTGGCGAAGAACGTGTGGCGTGACGCGCTTGGATTTCAAGGTCGGGCAGCGGCGGCGCGCGGCGGCCACATGTTTTGCGAGCAAATATTCAACGCCATCCCGGCTCATCGGCCTGCCCCGGGCGCTGGGGAACAGAACCTCTGTGGGTTGTGCATTTCTTTCACGTAACCAAAGCCGCAAGGCCGCGGTAATTTCCTTTCGCAACGGAATGCAGCGGGTTTTGCGCCCCTTGCCAGTGCATCGCACATGAGCGCCAGCCCCGAAAGCGACATCCTGGCAACGCACACCAATCACTTCCGATACTCGTAATCCGGTTTGCAGGGTCAACAAAAGCAATGTTCGGTCGCGGCGTCCTGACCATGTTCCTTGATCCGGCATAGCCAGCAGTGCTTCAACCTCGTCGCGGCTCAGGTAGTCTACAGGTTTTCGGCTGTATCGCTTGCTTTTGATGGTAAGCACACGCTGGGCAATAGCCCCAAGGGCTGGTTCTTGCATCGCCACATAATTGAAGAACGAATGTATCGCTGCCAGACGCACATTCCGGCTGCGTGGACTGTTGCCACGCTCTTTTTCCAGGTAGTCGAGGAACCGACACACAAAGGGAACATCCAAGTCGTGCAGTGTCAGTTTCGGCGGCACTTTCTTCAGGGTTCGGTGGGCAAAAGCGATGAGCAGTCGAAAGGTATCCCTATAGTTCGCAATGGTGTATGGACTGGCGTCGCGTTGGGTCATGAGCCGCTCCGTGAAGTAAGCCTGGAGCAACTCGGAGAAGGTGGATTGTGCTTTCATTGCGCGCCCTCCCGATGTTGCCAGCGGAGCGTGGCGAGTTTCAGCAACTCGGGCACCGCCGAAAGATACCAGTAAGTATGGCGCACATGCACATGGCCGAGATAGGTGCTCAGTTCCGGCAAGTGAACTTCGACGTCCACATCGGCCCGATACCAGCGTAGCAGTGTCCGAACGGCAAAATAATGCCGGAGGTCATGGACGCGCGGACCTCGCCGTCCGCCAGGCTTGCGCAAGCCGATCTGGCAAGCCACCAGCAGGAACCACCGGTTCACTGTGCAGCCGAGCAGGC
>JBEKSU010000266.1:0-4328 GCA_049516755.1 Verrucomicrobiota bacterium
AGGCGGGCCCCGACGAAACGGCGGTTGTAGTAACTGAAATCCGTCGTGGTTTGCAGGTCGCCAAGGCGGCGCGCGGTTTTCATGCGCTCCCTGACCGGCGGACTGGATTCGATCCAACGCTGGAAAATTTCCTCGGGTGAGCCGTCGGATTGGGCGAACTCATCCTTGTCCACGACCAGGCCGACACTGGTTTTGGTGGCGGAGAGCGGAATGATCCAGAACCATTTATTTTCGAGACGCACGATGACGGTGTCTGTATTCGCCTCGCCGGCATCGCGTCCGACACCTTCATAATGGCCAAAGACGGCGAGTTTTTTCCATTGGGGATGCATTTCGCGCAAATTTTCCTGGTTGCCGGTAAGGTTGCCGCGCCCGCTGGCATCAATCAGAAATGCCGCGCGGAAATTATGAATTTTACCGTCGGGATCGCGCGCTTCCAGGTTCACGCCGCCGTCGTCCGAAGCAAATTTACCGACCGTCCAACCTTCGCGCACGTCGGCGCCCGACGCGCGGGCGTGTTGGAGCAGGATGTGGTCAAACGTCGCGCGTTCGACCTGGATGGTTTCCGGTTCACGATTGAATTTGCCCTGCCGGAAAACAAAACGCGTGCCGAGGGAGCCGTTGCCCAGCTTGAATTGCGCGCCGAATTTCCGCAGGAAACCCGCCGCCTGCAGTGCGGGCAGCACCCCCATTTCCCTGAAGAGGGTCATGTTGCAGGGCAGGAGCGATTCGCCGATATGAAAACGCGGGAAAATTTCCTTTTCCAGCACCAGCACGCGTTTGCCCGCCCGCGCCAGAAAGGTGGCGGCGCTGCTGCCGCCAGGACCGCAACCAATTATCAGCGCGTCATAAGTGTCCTGATTCACTGTCAACGGGTTCGATGATGTGACCGATGCTGGCAAGTTTGGAAAGCCGGGACCGCCGCCTGGCAAGGCAAACCTGAAGAAGTCCCGCAAGCAGCGGATCCCGGCGTGGTACTGGTTCAATGCGCGCATGACTCAAATGGCACGGACTGCGGCCCGCACACCCGTGTGGCGCGCGCGCAACGCCGGCAGCGGAGGGCAGCGCAACAAGTCCGGCAGAAAACGGTAAAACGGCGGCGCGGCGCCAAGCCAGTAGAGCGCCGAGTCGAACGCCCGCGTCAGGGGCGAGCCCTTTTGCTCCGCGCCGTGAACAATCGTTGGACAGCGCGCAATCGCCCGGTTGATGCGGTCCAGCACCCATTGTTCATCCAGCCCCGGCGCAAAGTAAAATACCGGCGCGCACAGGTCATGGTCCGCGGCAAGGTATCCTTCCGCCACCGCGCGCCGGGCCAGATCGGTGCCCGGCAAAATCCGGATGCCGGTCAGGAAAATCGTCAGGAACTTTTTCCAGTTCAAATTCGCTTCGACAAACGAAACGGTTTCCTCGACCGTCGCGCGCGTCTCGCCCGGGCCGCCGAGCAGGAAAAACCAGGTGCAACGGATGCCCGATGCGCGCGCCAGTTCCGCCGTGCGCCGGACGGTTTCCACGTCAAAACCTTTGCGCAAACTGCGCAGCATGGTTTCGCTGCCCGCGTCGGGCGTGATGTTCAGCGAACAGAATCCGGCCCGCCGCATCAGCGTGAACAGGTTTTCTGACACCGTCAAGGGGTTCAGGCCGGCGGCGGAAAGGTTCACGCGCAGCCGGCGGCGGATGACCTCCTCGCAAATGCCGGCCGCATGACTTTCCGGCACGTTGAAGGTCGAGTCGGTAAACTCAAACGTGCGCGGGCCGACCGTGCGCCGGATATGTTCGATTTCATCCACCACCTCGGCCGCGTCGCGGCAGCGCAACCGGCGGCCTTCCATCACCGGATAATTGCAGTAGAGACATTCCAACGGGCAGCCGCGTTTGGTGTGCACCGCCCACGTCCCGCCCGCGCGTTCGTACGCCCGCCAGCGGATCCATTGCTCCATGCCCGACCGGCCGAATGTCTCGTGGCGCACGGGTGGAACGGAAATTATTTTTCCGCCGGCGCGGAAACAAAGCCCATCGATGCCCGCGAAACCGCCCGGGCCGGCGAGCGCGGACAACAACCGGGGAAATGCCGTTTCGCCTTCGCCCACCACCACAAAATCGGCATCCAGCCGTTCGAGCGCCGTGGCGCCGAGAATTGAGGCCGCCGGGCCGCCGAGCACAACGCGCGCGGTGCTGTGCGCGCGGACCGTGGCGATCATTTCCCGGACTTCGTCCAGATGCCACGACGTGCGCTGGGCGATGACATTGTCAATGTTGCGCACGGAAAAGCCGGCGACCTCCGGTTGAAACCCTTTCAGTGCCGCGCGCAGTTCGGCCAGCGGCTCGCGGCTCATCATCAAATCCACAAACCGCACATCGTGCCCGGCCTGCCGTGCCGCGGTGGCGACATAGCTCAGGCCGATCGGCGGCGCCGGCTCCATGAGCCGGGTCCGGTTGGAATAGATGAGCATGACGCGCATAAGATCGGGCGATTAAAGATGCGCTGGGCGGGACATGGGTTGAGCGTGCCCGCTTTCCGTCGTGGAGACAAGCCGGCAGGCGGCGCGGCGGCGGCTCGCCGATTTTTCACGAAAAGTTTTTCCGGGTAATTGCTCCACCAACGGCTTCTCATCATGATGTTCGGACGGGCAGGTGGAATCGCTGCAACACCCAACGCAGGATTCAAGGTTCGGCATTTCACTTTCCGTGTTCATCCAACTTGAAATCGTCAGCCGGTTTGTCCCGGTCAATCAGTCAGGAAGGTGAATTCGCCAGATTGTTGGTTGCCGGAGTGACGGTCGGAGACGTATAGACCGGGGGCGTATGCTCATCGCCTCTCCAGGTGGGTTTGAAATCGGTCGGAGACTGGTTGAGGTTTGATGAAAACGGACCGCTGGCGCAACCGGTGATGCCGGTGACTACGACTGCCGTTGACAGCCCCAGACCCAACGCCAGAAACAAAGGGCCCGCTTTGATTTTGAGTGCGGTCATGCTGGTGAAGTTACGGCCTGGGCTGGTTCTTCGCTATGGGGTGTAACCCTACTGTTGACCATTGGAGCCGTCGCCCGAAAGCAAGCGCGGCGCGCATGGCGCGTCTGAATTCAGAGACTTCCGGTAGGGTAACACCCCATAGCGCACGCGCGGCTTCTTGAATTACTGTCAGTCGATCAAACAACCACGCCTGTACAAAATTTAGGAAATCCATGAAAACCGAACTTACCCTGCTCGTCATCAGCAGTTCACTGTTGCTGGCGGCGCCGGCATTGCTGGCGCAAGATACCAATACCAACGGAACCAACGGCCTCATTCAAACCTGGAAATACCAAAAAGCGTTTGAAAACGACCGGTTTTTGGGAGAACAATGCCTCCTTCCACCCGGTCTCAAGGAGAAGTTGAAGCTCACCGACGAGCAGAAAAGCGAACTGAGGCCAGTCGAGAGTGACTTTGCCACCACCTGCCAGCAATACCAGACCGCCAACCAACCCCGGATTGACGCCGCCGAGGAAGCAACCCGGCAGGCGCGCGAAACAAAGGACGCGGCACAAATTGAAGCAGCACGCAAACAGTTGCAACAGGTCTGGGCCGGCCTCCGGCCATATCGAGAGAATGCCGTCAATCGTATCAAGCCTTTGCTGACGCCGGATCAACTCGCGATTTTGGAGGATCCGAAGAATCAATGGCGCGAAAATCATGGTCAGGAAGCAAATGATCCGTCTGCGAATTGAATCATAACGCCAGCCAATCCACAGTGACGGCGCGGCAAATTATGAACTGAGGAACATGCCATGCTCGCCAAATCGACCAGAGCACCGGGTGTATTTGGGTATTCCTTCATGCGGGCGATGGGCAAATTGGGCGGGTGGGTTTGGGCGCAATGGGATGAGTTGCGACATACCGCGGCGGTGATTGGGACTGTGCTTTCCACCGGTGCCCGACCGCATTATTGGGTCCGTGCGGCGCGGACAGCATTTGCACGGCAGGTTCTGGCCATCGGCGTTGAACCGCTCTGGTTTGTCGGTGCGGTGGCAGCGTTCGTCGGCATTTCGGTGGTGGTGCAACTCACCTTTTGGGTTGGTGAAGCGGGGCAGTCACAACTGATCGGGCCGCTATTGGTGGCCGTCGTGGCGCGCGAACTCGGTCCGGTGTTGATCAATCTCGTCGTGATCGTCCGCAGCGGCAGCGCCATGACGACCGAACTGGGCGTCCTGAAAATCAACGGGGAAGTTCGCGCGCTGGAGACGCAGGGAGGCGACCCGTTCCGGCAACTCGTGATGCCACGGGTGCTGGGCACGGTGGTCTCCACGTTTTGCCTGACGATTGTTTTTATCCTGGTCGCCTTCGCGAGCGGT
>JBEKSU010000267.1:0-4293 GCA_049516755.1 Verrucomicrobiota bacterium
CGGCCCGCGCAACCTGGTTCACTCCTGGGCGACCGATACGGATGACACCACGGAAATGCCGCGCTGGGGCAAGATTGGCAAACAGAAGATCGAAGACGCCGGCCCGTTGCCGCCGCATCCCATGCCCGGCATCAAATACAACATGGAAACGGTGGACTGGGATTTTATCTCCGCCTCCGAGACGTTTATGGACAAGGCCATCGCCGCCAAACAGCCGTTTTTCCTGTGGCTCAATCCGACCCGGATGCACATTGTCACGCATCTCTCGCCGAAGTATGAAGCCATGCGCAACTCGAAGAATGGTTGGACGATTGAGGAAGCCGGCATGGCCGAACTGGACGACGAAGTCGGCGCGATGATGCAGTATCTCAAGGAGAAGGGCATTGATGACAACACCATTGTCATGTTCACCTCCGACAACGGCACGGAACAATTCACCTGGCCCGATGGCGGACAAACGCCGTTTGCCATGTCCAAGGGAACCGTCATGGAAGGCGGCTTCCGTGTGCCGTGCATCCTCTGGTGGCCCGGCCACGTCCCGGCAGATTCCACGCAAAACGGAATTTTCTCCGGCCTCGACTGGCTGCCCACGTTCCTGGATGCTGCCGGCAACCCGGACATCAATGACCAGTTGCTCAAGGGCGTGAAGCTCGGCGACCGCACCTACAAAAACCATCTGGACGGCTATGACCAGATGGACTGCATCACCGGCAAGGGTGAATCGAAACGCCACGAGATCTTCTATCTCGGCGAAAGCACGCTCGGTGCGGTACGTATTGACGACTGGAAGTTCCGTTTCATTGATCAGCCCAAAGGCTGGGTCGGTGAGAAGATTCACCCAGACATGCCTTACGTCACCAACCTACGCCTTGATCCATTCGAGCGCACGGGCTGGTCGAGCAGCGGCGTGGCGGAAGGCTCGGCTGAATACTTTGGATGGTTCAAGTATGAATTCTGGCGCTTCGTGTTCGTGCAGCAGGCGCTGGCCAAGGAAATTCCGAGCTTCCTCGAATATCCGCCGATGCAGGCGGGTGCAAGCTTCAACCTCGACGCCTTGAAAGCGGAGTTGGGCAAGAAGATGGAAGAGGCGCAGTCGGCAGCCAAAGGCACCGGCAATTAACCTGATGAAACGACACCTTCGATTGTGAAACACGCGGGCTGGTCCGTGCCAGACTGGCCACCGGACCGGCCCGCGACTTCACCAGCGAAGAAATTATGAAAATGCCGATTCATCCATTAGCCGAGGTAGGGCGCGTCACTCCGTGCGCGCCGCTCGTTACCAGTTCGCGCCCCGGCGCGCACGGAGTGACGCGCCCCACCATGCCCGCTCCGTTTTCTCCGTTCCCTCCCTTGGCTCGCCGAAGCGGCTTCGCGAAGGCGGCTGTTCAAACTAACAACACCGTGAAAACCATAAACACGATGAAAACCATGCGCATACCCGCCTTCGCAGCGCTTCGGCGCGGCAGGCAAAACTGCATCGCCATCGCGCTTCTCGCTGCGGTGGCTTTCACAAACACCATCGCCCGCGCCGCCGACCCGTTGCCCTCGTGGAACGACGGGCCGGCCAAGCAAGCCATCATTGATTTCGTCACCAAGGTCACCACGCCCGCTCGCCGGAGTTTGTGCCCCTCAGTTGAACCACGATTTGGTGCTTGAGTAATCTAAAGTGGCACTTTAGAAATCTCATTCATGAAATACATCCCGCGAGCACTGGAGAAACAGGTGGCGCAGGCGATCCGCCACTTTCCCGCCGTGGTGCTGACCGGCCCGCGCCGGGCCGGCAAGACGATGCTGCTGCGCCGGCTGTTTCCAAAAGCGAGCTACTTTCTGCTCGAAGACCCCGACGTGGTGGCACGGCTCCGGGCCGACCCGCAGGGTTTCCTTGACGCCGTGAAGACGCCCGCGATTCTCGACGAGGTGCAGCAGGTGCCGGAGGTGTTCGCGTTCGTTCGCTCGCGGATTGACCGTCAGCCGCGGCGCACCGGCCAGTGGCTGTTGACCGGTTCCCAGGAAGCGCCGCTGATGCAGGGCGTGACGGAATCCATGGCGGGCCGGGCGGCGGTGCTGCAATTACTGCCCCTGTCCGTGCGCGAGACGCCGAAGGTCAGCCTGCTGCGCGGCGGTTATCCCGAGGCCATCGCGCGTCCGGGCGCAGCGCGGCTGTGGCTGGCTTCGTATTTGCAGACTTATCTGGAGCGGGATGTCCGCGCGGTCACGGCGGTGAAGGACCTCGCCACCTTCCGCCGTTTTCTCGCGCTGCTGGCCAGCCGGCATGGGCAGGTCCTGAACAAGACGGATCTGGCCGCGCCACTGGGCGTGAGCGTGCCGACGATCGCGCAGTGGCTCGGCGTGCTGGAGACGACCGCGCAACTCTTGATCGTGCCGCCGTTTTACGAGAACCTCGGCAAACGCCTGATCAAGTCGCCCAAGGTCTATCTCGCCGATTCCGGCCTCGCGTGTCATTTGCTGGGCATTGAGACGGCGGCAGAACTGGAAAAGTCGCCGTTCCTTGGCGCGCTCTTTGAGGGCTTCATTGCGGCGGAGATCGCCAAGGCGCAGGTCAACGCCGGCCGCCGCCGCGAGCTTTACTATTTTCGCGACGAGCAGGGTTTGGAAGTGGATTTCCTCCTGCCCGGCCGCGGCAGTTCGTTGGCGTTGGTGGAGTGCAAGGCCGGTCGCACCGTCACGCCGGCGATGGCCGTGCCGATGCAGCGGCTGGCCGAGGCGTTGAAACGGAAACACACGAAGGCGGTCGTAACCCGGTTGCTGGTCCATCGGGAGCCGACAGCGGGAACGCCGACGCAAGCCGTCGCTCCCGGCGTCCGCGCGCTGCCCTGGCGGAACTTTCTCGATGAATTGTGACCACATGAAAACCACATAGGTGAACCGCAACAAATCCATGACCATGAAAACCATGCGCATACCCGCCTTCGCAGCGCTTCGGCGCGGCAGGCAAAACTACCTCGCCATCGCGCTTCTCGCTGCGGTTGCTTTCACATCCACCATCGCCCGCGCCGCCCTGCCCGCCGAAGCCTCGGCGAAGGTGGGCGACCCGTTGCCCTCGTGGAACGACGGCCCGGCCAAACAAGCCATCCTTGATTTCGTCACTAAGGTCACGACGCCCGGTTCGCCGGATTTCGTGCCGGTGCCGGAGCGCATCGCCACGTTCGACAACGACGGCACGCTCTGGTGCGAGAAGCCGTTGCCGGTGCAACTCTACTTCGCGCTCGACCGCGTGAAGGCGCTCGCGCCGCAACATCCCGAATGGAAAACACAGGAGCCGTTCGCCTCGCTGCTCAAGGGCGATTTGAAAACCGCCGCCGCCGGTGGCGACCATGCCTTGCTCGAATTGATGATGGCCACGCACACCGGCAACACCACCGAGGAGTTTGAAAAGATTGTGAAAGACTGGATCGCCACCGCGAAGCATCCGCAGACTGGCCGGCACTATACGGAAATGGTTTATCAGCCAATGCTCGAAGTGCTCGCTTATCTGCGCGCCAACGGCTTCAAGAATTTCATCGTCTCCGGCGGCGGCATCGAGTTTATGCGTCCGTGGGCGGAAAAAGTTTATGGCATCCCGCCGGAACAGGTCGTCGGCAGCAGCGTGAAGACGCAGTTTGAACTGCGCGACGGCGTGCCGGTGCTGGTGCGGCTGGGAGAATTGAATTTCAACGACGACAAGGCGGGCAAACCGGTTGCCATCAATCAACATATCGGGCGGCGCCCCGTCATGGCGTTCGGCAATTCGGATGGCGACTTGCAGATGCTCCAATACACCGGTGCGGGCAGCGGCGCGCGCTTCTGCCTCTATGTCCATCACGACGATGCGGTGCGCGAATATGCTTATGACCGCAAGGATGCTCTGGCGAAGCTCGACCAAGGCCTCGACGAAGCCGCCGCGAAAGGCTGGACGGTGGTCAGCATGAAGAACGATTGGAAACAGGTTTTCCCGTTCGAGGTCACAGCCATTGACATCCTCTTGGAACCCGACGCCACGATGCTCGAACATTGCCAGGCCGACAACGCCCGGCTCCTCGGCGCCTATCCGCAGGGTTTCGCGCTGGATGCCACGCACACGCCGCACATCACGATGCTCCAGTGCTTCGTCCGCACGGCGGACCTGGACAAAGTTTTTGCCGCCGAGGAAAAGGTTCTCGCCGCCGCCAACGTGACCGCGATGAAGCTGGACGCCTTCAAGCGCTACTACATCCCGGCGGGCGGCGGGCTTGGGGTGGCCGGCATTTGCGCGAAGCCGACGCCGGAAATCCTGAAGTTACAGGCGGACATCAT
>JBEKSU010000268.1:0-4285 GCA_049516755.1 Verrucomicrobiota bacterium
CCGGACGTTTTCCAAACCCGGGCTTCACCTTCGTCGGACTGATCATCCTCGTGGCCGTGCTGGCCATTCTGGCGGCGATGCTGCTGCCCGCCCTGGCCGCGGCCAGACGAAAGGCGAAACGCATCAACTGCGTCAACAACCTCAAACAAACCGGCATCGGCTACCGGATCTGGGAAGGTGACAACGGCGGCAAATTTCCGATGGCTGTCCCGACGGAGAAAGGCGGCACGATGGAATTGACCGGAGGCGCGGACACTTTCCGGCATTTCCAGGTCATGTCGAATGAATTATGCCTGCCGAAAATTCTGGTTTGCCCCGCTGATGATCGGACCCCTGCTGCCAGCTTCGCCGGATTGAAAAATCAGAACGTCAGTTACTTTGTCGGTCTTGAGGCAAACGATGAATTTCCGCAAAGGTTTCTTGACGGCGATCGTAACATCACCGGCCAGAGCAGCCCGGAAAATGGAATCCTGAAACTCGTCCCTGGCCAGCGTGCCGCCTGGACGCAGGCCATCCATGTGAACTCTGGCGACGTCGGTTTGTCCGACGGCAGCGTGCAACAATACTCCAATTCCAAGTTACGCGATGCCCTGCGGAAATCCGGCGACCCGACCAACACCTGGCGGATTGCCCTGCCGGAATAGACCGGCCCGGTTTGGCCCCACTTTTCCTTTGAAATCCGGCGCGTTTCCGGCCACCATGCGCGCTTGATTTGCAGCCGTTGGAGTTCAAGCTTTAGCTTGCCTGGCGGTTGAAAATGAAATGGAATAATCCCGCAAAGGCGGGATTGAACTCCAACCAGATTATTTCATGAAACGCACACATCATTGCAACGAATTGCGCCCGGCTCACATCGGGCAAACCGTCACCCTTTCCGGCTGGGTCCACTCACGCCGCGACCTCGGCGGATTGATTTTTATCGATGTCCGCGACCGCGAAGGACGCACGCAAACAGTTTTCGACCCATCGGATTTGTCCAAGGAACTGTTCGAGCGCGCCGCCGCGCTTCGCAGCGAATGTGTGGTCAGCATCGCGGGAAAGGTCCGCCAGCGTCCCGCCGGCACGAACAATCCAAAAATCCCCACCGGCGAGGTGGAAGTGATGGTAAAGGAGCTCGAGGTGCTCAACGTCGCCGAGGTGCTGCCATTCCCGGTGGACGACCCGGAAGTGGCGGGCAAGGTGAACGAGGAATTGCGCCTGAAATACCGCTACCTCGATTTGCGCCGGCCCGAAATGGCGCGCAACCTCCGTCTCCGCAGCAAGGTGGCCACCGCCACGCGCGTGTTCATGGATGAACAGGGTTTTCTTGAAGTTGAGACGCCGACGCTCTTCAAGTCCACGCCCGAAGGTGCGCGGGAATTTCTCGTGCCGTGCCGGACGAACCCCGGGCTGTTTTACGCGTTGCCGCAATCGCCGCAGCAGTTCAAGCAAATCCTCATGGTCGCCGGCGTGGAAAAGTATTTCCAACTCGCGCGCTGTTACCGCGACGAGGACCTGCGCGCCGACCGCCAGCCGGAATTCACACAGATTGACATCGAGATGTCGTTCATCGAGCGCGAGGACATTTATGCGCTCATCGAAGGCCTGCTCCGGCGCGTCTGGAAAACTGCGCTGAACATTGACGTGCCGGTGCCATTCAAGCGCCTGACCTTTGAGGAAGCGCTGAACCGCTACGGCATTGACAAACCGGACACGCGTTTCGGAATGGAACTGGCGGACCTCACCGAGGATTTCCGCGCCAGCAAGTTCAAGGTCTTCAGCGGCGCGGTCGCCGCCGGCGGCGTGGTGAAGGCGCTCAACGCCAAAGGCCTCGCTTGCGCCACCCAGGGCCAGATTGAAACGATGACTGAATACGCCAAGAGCTTCGGCGCGAAGGGTCTGGCTTACATCAAGATCGAAAAAGGGGCAGACGGTGCCACCGTCGAATGGAAATCGCCCATCGTGAAGTTTTTCAACGACGCCGAGAAGGCCGCGCTGACGCAAAAACTTAAAATCGAGGAAGGCGACTTGATTTTGTTCGCCGCCGACCAATGGCTGAATGCGTGTGAGATCCTGGGCAAAATCCGGCTGTATTGCGCCGACGTTTTGAAGGCGCAAGGCAAGCTGACGATTGATCCGAACCGGTTTGATTTCCTCTGGGTCATTGAATTTCCGCTGCTGGGCTTCGACCGCGAGCAGAACCGCTGGTATTCCAGCCATCATCCGTTCACCGCGCCGGTGGCGGAGGACATCCCGATGCTCAAGACCGATCCGAAGAAGGTGCGCGGCCAGCATTACGACATCGTGGTCAACGGCGTGGAGCTGGGTGGCGGCTCGATCCGTATTCACCAGCCCGACGTGCAGAAAACGGTGTTCGAGGAAGTGCTGCAAATCCCGCCGGACATGGTGAAGGCGCGGTTTGGTTACATGCTCGAGGCCTTCCGGTTCGGTGCGCCGCCGCACGGCGGCATCGCACTCGGCTTTGACCGGCTGATTGCGATTCTCTGCAACACCCCGAGCATTCGTGATGTGATTGCGTTTCCCAAAACCGCCAAAGGCACCTGTTTGATGACCGACTCACCCGGCAGTGTGGAACCGAAGCAACTGCGCGACCTGCATCTGGAATTGAAAGTGGCGAAGCAGAAATTTGACAATCTGGAACAGCCCCCAAAGTGGGTACAACCTTAAGGCGGCGTGCCATCCGCATGTTGCTGGCACTTGGAATAGCCTACAGTTTGTTTGTATTGGCGGCGGCAGTTTTTCAACGCCGGCTGATCTATTTTCCGAGAACCATCCCGCCGGCGCTCGCGGAGCCGGCGGCAGCCGAACTGGGTTTCGCCCCGTGGCGAAACCTGTCGGGTCAAATCATTGGCTGGAAATTACCTGCCGCTTCCCTGCCCGTCGCGAGCGTTTTGATAACCCACGGCAATGCCGGCTGCGCCATTGACCGCGACTATCTCGCCGGCCCCATTCATGATGCCGCGCCGGTTGACGTTTACGTTCTCGAATATCCCGGGTACGGCTCCCGTGCCGGTTCGCCGGACAAACGGAGTTTCCTTGCCGCCGCCGATGAAGCTTTTGGTTTGTTGACCAACGGCCTGCCCAAATATCTGGTGAGCGAATCCATCGGCGCGGGAGTAGCCTGTCATCTGGCCAAAACACACTCCCCAAACGTCGCCGGACTTGTGCTGTTCATGCCTAATCATGATCTGGCTTCCGTGGCCCAGCGAAAGATGCCCCTGCTGCCGGCTTATCTGCTGCTGCTCGACCGCTTCAATCCCGCCGAAGACCTCAAGGACTATCGAGGACCGGTGAAAATTGTTCTCGCCGGCGCGGATGAAATCATTCCGGTGGAATCCGGGCGCCGATTATTTGAGGGATATCAAGGGCCGAAAAACCTGCAAATCATCCCCGGCGCCCGCCACAACGACATTGCCGGACAATCGCCGGAGTGGTGGAAGGAGGTTTTTCGGTTCTGGCAGCAAAACCGCCCGGAGACACCAGGCCAGCCGCAATAAGCCGCATCCAATCCGTTTCCGTTGAAAACGGCCCTTTTCGTTCGATGGCGGGCTGTTCGTCTAATGACTGGTTTAGAGGAACTGTTTCATGGACGGTGACTGGGGATTCGTCTTGCCGGGTTTCGCCGATTTTGCGATGTTATACACGCACGGTTTTATGAATGAATTACTTCAAAATTTGGTCAAACTTCAATCGCTCGAATTTGAGAAAACCACGGATAAAGCCGCGGAACCGGTCGTTGCGGAGTTGCGCGGCAAGATACCACCACAAATCCTCGGCCACTATGACCGCCTGGTTGCCCACGGGAAAAAGGGCCTCGCTGCCGTTCGCGACCAGGTCTGCACGGGTTGTCATATGCGTCTGCCCATCGGCGTCGTCACCACGCTGATGCACGACACCGATATTCAGCTTTGTGATAGCTGCGGCCGCTATCTTTATCTGGCGGAAGCAACACCCGCTGAAGCCGCAGCCCCGGCCGCCAAGTCAAAACCGGCGAAAAAACCGCGCAAACGAAAAACCCCCTCCGTATCGGCTTAGAGCGTATACCGTTATGATGTAGTGCAGGCTTTCCAGTTCCGCATTGCGGAATTCTGGCGACTTTCCAGTCGCCTATTATTATAAATGAAACACGGGACAAGAATGTCCCGCCATCCCGCAGACAAGAATGTTGGTTTGTAGAAACCTTTTTCTGCTTCGTGCGTCTTGGTGGGGATGAAACGATTAAAGACGGTCGCCACGATCCCGACAATAGAAGCCGTGGCCGAAATGGGCATGCGTCTAAGTCGGC
>JBEKSU010000269.1:0-4258 GCA_049516755.1 Verrucomicrobiota bacterium
GTGAGGCGCACGGACTCCCCGATCTCCGTGATTGAATTTGTCAGCATCCCGGCGCTTTGACTGGCCGGCTTTCCTGCGGGCACTCGGAAACCGGCCAGACAAATCGCCTCAAATGAAACCTAGACGGTCACGCACTCATCGGTCGTTCTAAAACCGCGCTCAACTCCGCCGTCGTCCGTTCATGCCACTCCCGACCCGCCCCGTTTCGCTGCCGGTTTCAGAACGCCTGTTCAGTGCGCCCATCATCATCCAATTTGATACGTTCAGCCGAACGCGATTCTGACGGCTTTCTGAAACTTGAAAGCCTTGATTTTTTCGAGACACCATCTCCCAACGAAATCGTTTGGAAAAAAGTGGTGCGAAACGTGGCGGCAAAAAGCGGCAAAGGGCGGCAATGAATTTGCCGCAATTTGCTGCAATGGCGTGTGGAAATTTGCCGCTCTTTGCCGCCTTATGACACCGGCAGTTGCCGCCATTTGCCGCATTCGCGGCCTGATTTCATCTTAGTTTAACTTTCATCTACTCCCTGCACGATTTTCCGCCACCGGGCTATACTATCCGGTGATGAGCGAAACGGCACAACCAAAACGCGGCGGCAAGGCGTTCCACAGCATCCTGGAACCGCACTTTGATTTCATCCACCAGCAGCGCCAGCGGCGCAAGACATGGAAAGAAATTGCAAAGTCGTTGCTCATCGAAAAAGGCATCACCGTCACGCTTTATGCGCCGTATCGCTTTTACCGGCGCAAATTGAAACGCGCCGTAAAACCGAATTGGGAAAACGTGGAAAATAATTCCGAAGCCCAGCCCGCCCGCCCCATCGCAGCGGCCAGCCGGCCGCAATCACGTCCAGCGCCCTTGCCGCAGCCAGTCCCTTTTAAGCAGCCAGACATTTCAACCATCAAAAAAGACCAGTTCACATGAATACCAACATCATCAAACGCATCCACATCAATCCCCAATCCAAAGGCAGCCTCGGCAAAAGTTTCGAGGCTGAATTTAGAACCGCATGGCTCGATTATCACGGCATCCAGTGGAATGGTTCCGATCTTGATGACCGGCACCATTCCTTTGCCGACCGTCATCCCGACCAAGTGCAGTCCTACAAACTCGGCAGTGACGATGAAAGCAAATCCACGTTGCTCGGATTATTCCGCAATGTGTCGCGCAATGATGCGCCGGTTCATGTCATTGATTGCCGGGCGCAGGCCGATGGACTCATCGTGCAGGCGTTGGATTCACTGCAAATCATTTCGTCACTCGCCACCGAAGGCATTCGCTTCACATTTTTCCTGTTTCCAAGTGAAGACACCGAGAGCATGAATAATCTGCTCGAACTGTTTTATTTCGCGGGCGACCGCGTAGATTATGTCATCGTCCACAATCCGGCCAAGGTGCGGACAAACCTCTTTAAGAAATCCAACATCGAAGCGGAATTGAAAAAGTTTGGAGCCAGGGAAATCACTTTACCGACGGTGACTTCCATCACCTTGCTGGCCATCAAACGCGCCGAAGCCAAGGCCGGACGCAAATTGAGCTTCGCGGAAGCGGCCACGCCTGGCACGCCGCATCTGGAATTGATGCTGGCCGGGGAAATGCAATGGGCGATGCAACAAATGTTCCGGCAATACGACACGGTTGCCGATTTGCTGGTGCCATCGGAACAGATGCCGGAGGTTCAACCGCAGACCGAACCGGCGGCGAAACCGGCTCGCTCCAAACAGCCCATGCTCAATTTGGGCGAATGACGTTATGGATTTGGATAAAGATGATTTGGCGATACTTTGCCGCGACCTGACGAAAGAGGAAGTGGATCGGGTTCACCGATTGATACATGAATGGGGCATCGGGCCGGAAAACAGTTTTCCGGCGCAACTGTCATTGCTGACCCGCGCACAATTCAAGGCGGCAGCCAGTATCCCGCGCTCCATCGCTGACAGTAAGAAATGGCTGGAACAACATCTGGCCGAATACCGGCAACAAACCGCCGCGCTCACCAACGATTTCGCGGGCATGGTGGACATCAAGCACGGCGAATTGAAAGCCATCGTTCTCCAACATGCGGAAACCGTGAAACGCGATGCGTTGTTTGTTAGCAATCGGCTGGTGGATGCCAATGACGTTGCCAAAAGCATTCAGAAGAATCTGCAATGTGCCGTGGCTGAATGGAACCAATCCCAAGATGCTTTGGCACGCGAACGGCACCGGTTTGAAAAAGTCTGCCAAAAATTGGACGATGCCATCAATCTTCGCGGCGTCCATTGGTATATCGTTGGCACGCTGGCAGCCTGTGTCGCCGCCCTGCTCATTGGCCACTATGTTTGGCATCGCTGAAATCTGCTATTGAATGCCGGGGAATCATCATGTGCGCGCGAATCCGGTTTCCATTGTATGTCGCCGGTCGTCGCGTCAAGGTTGTGCCTCGGTATGCCCTCGGCCTCCACCTTGACCCGTCGCCCGGCTCCGGGGCTTTTGCGTTTAGGATTTCGCGCGGGGAATGTGACGTGCAGCTAAAGGTTATTCAATGTCGCTTAACCCCCGGCCAGTTTCCGGGCACGAGCGATAATTTTTTCCGGCTCAACTTTCAATGCGGTAGTCAGTCGAAACAGAGTGTTCATGGTGGGATTTCGCAAGCCCTGCTCGATAAAAGCCACAGTTTGCCGGTTAATACCCGCCTTTTGAGCCAGCAAATTCATGGAAATACCACGTTTCTCCCGTTCTGCTTTCAACAAACGGATGACTTGTAAACTGATGGCTTCTGGCATTCGATTGACTGGCACACTGAACCCAATACAAAAAATATGCTTGACGGAGGATGCTACACTTGTAGCATATAACCAGAATGCCTTATTTCCCGGCGGAAGATTGGCGAGGGACTGAATGAAGCCCGAGTGACGGAAAGCGTTGAAGCGTGAAACCAGATGTTCTTTCAACAGCGGTGCCAGCCACACCACAGAACTGCCGCAACAGCGGGCGGCAGCCCGCAGCGCGTCCCAGGACGGATTCAGGAACGCGAGGGAAACAATTCCTGCTCCTTGACTTTCAACGCCTGCGCCAAAAAGACGATCTCGGAGTCAGTCACGCAACGAACCTGCGCCTCGATTTTGGAAATGGTGTTTTCGCCAATGTCCCAACCGGCGCGCGCACAACGCGCCGACAACATGGCCTGCGTCCAGCCCTTGCCGTAACGGATTTTGCGCACGACGGGACCGACAATGTTTTGAGGAACAGATTTGCCCACGATTTTGCATTGACGGTATGCGAACGCGGGTTAGTATTTCTTCCGATTTCGGAAGGAATAATTCGTCAACAAGCCCGCACCGGCCATTTGCCGCCCCGCTTGCAACGCACAATGGGAAATTTTTCAGTGTTATGACAACGAAGGGAAGAATTCTGGTGGTGGATGATGAAATTGCCGTGGGCGCAATGATAGTGTCCCTCCTCACACGCGGCGGTTGCGAAGCGGAAGCGGCGCGCAATGTCGAACAGGCCTTGCGACTGGCGCAGACGCGGGACTTCGACCTGATTACACTCGACATTGAATTGCCCGGAACCAACGGCTTCAAAATTTACCAAAGACTGAGAGAAATTCCGCAGTTGAAAGGGACGCCGATTTTTTTCGTGTCTGACCGTCCCACCATGGAAAATATTCAACGAGCTTTCGACCTCGGCGCGGCAGATTTCATTGAGAAGCCATTTGAAGCGCGGGATTTCCTTTCACGCATTCTTTCACTCGTCGAAGAAACTACAACGGCATGACAATTTCATCCCAACAGCTTGATTTTGTGCCGCGCATTTTGAGAAAACGCGCAGAAAACCTCTTCTGCGATATAACCGCCCCTGTTGGGCAAACGTTTCCTGGCAGCGGCCAAACGCTCGCTCGCCTATTTCAAAAGCTCGTAAGGTTCGCGACCCAGCCCCTTGGCAATGCGCACCAGACTGGACAGCGAAAGATTGTATTTGCCGCGTTCAACGCCGCTGATATATGTCCAGTGCATGTCCGCGCGCTCGGCGAGCGATTCTTGCGACAAACCCATTTTTTTCCGATACGCGCGCACGTTCTTTGCCACACGCTTGCGATATTGGTTTTCCATGCCCGCCAAGTTTGGAAGAAAAAAGTTTCGTCAAACATAGACGCGAGTTGACTCACGGCTAAATGTTACCGAAGGGTGAGGCCGTCAGGTCTTGGTTGACTCACAATTGAGGTTACCGAGCACAGTGAAGAAGTTTTTGAGTTTTCGTTCAAGGGTATTCTTCA
>JBEKSU010000270.1:0-4226 GCA_049516755.1 Verrucomicrobiota bacterium
AACAGCCGCAGCGTGAGCAGGATGAGGTCGTCGAAGTCCACGGCGTTGCAGGCGTGCAGGGCGGTTTCGTAGCGCGACCGGATGTGCTGGGCCAGCGCGCGGACGCTTTCATCGGCAAAGACGGCGGCGCGTTCGCCGCCATTTTTGAACCGGCTCAGCAGGGCCAGGACCGCCGCCGGGTCGGCCTTTTCGCCCTTGGCCGATATCTGCGCAAGGATTTTTTTGACGGCGCCGAGCTGTTCGGATTCGTTGTAAATGACAAAGTTCCGTTTATAGCCGAGCCGTTCGATGTGCTGGCGCAAAATCCGGACGCAAAGGGAATGGAAGGTGCAAATCGTAGGGCGAGTGTCGGGTATCGAGTGTCGAGTGACGCCACCTTTGGCCGGTTTGGGCACAAGTTTGAGGACGCGCTCCTGCATTTCGCGGGCGGCCTTGTTGGTGAAGGTGACGGCGAGGATGTTGGCCGGCGGCACGCCCTTGGCGATGAGGTGGGCGATGCGGAACGTGATGACGCGCGTCTTGCCGGTGCCGGCGCCGGCCAGGATCAGGACCGGGCCGTTCAACGTTTCGACGGCCTGTCGTTGCTGGGGATTGAGTGAATTCAGATTCAACACGCGCGCGGAGTTTAATTTCCATTCCGCTCAATGCAATGTTGTTGAGGGATTTTTTGTGTCTAAAAATCGAGGACGAGGACGAGAACGAGGAGGCGCGTCGCGCGGCTTGTGAATAACTTGCACTGGAATATTTAGCGCGATGTGTTACGAGTTGAATTGCGCGACGAACAGCTCGCATCCAAATACCGGCTTTGAGATCTTGTGCCGGGGCGTGGATTGCTCTTCGGAGCAGAATTCCGCTTTGCGGATGCGCCCATCTCATTTGAGCGTTCGTCGCGCGTCTTTTTTTCTATGAACCTCGTAGCAGCGGACGTGAATCCGCTCCAACTTATTTAAAGCAATGTCAGAGCCGACTCACGTCGGCTGCTACGGTTCAGAGGTGCAAAGCGTGAAATCTGCTTTCGGCGAAATCTCACCCGAACGTGTCGCCGTTCCAGCCCCAATTGGCGGCGGGGACGTCGGTGAAGTTGAGGTAAACCCGGTCCGGCGGTACGCCGATGAATTCACCCAGCAATTTGCTGATCTTCTGCGCGAGCTGTTGATTCACGTTGCCGCCCAGGCCGCCGATGCTGCGGATGTCCACGAAGGCGGCGTCGCCGGGTTTGCCGGACATGAGGATGGCGACGGGGCTGATGACGACCATGACGTATTGTTCCGGTTTGCCGATCGTCCCGGCCACAATTTTGGAGAGGGACGCGAGCAGCGTTTTCTTTTTATCGTCGGCCAGCGCGGCGGTGGTTTCGAGTTTCAGCAATGGCATAAAAAATTCCTTTGGTTCAATGTTATGGAGGAAGATTACGATTAAAATGCCGCCAGAAGGAAAGTTTTTTTTGGCAAATGGGCGGAAACAGGTTAAGCAAACGGGGTGATACGGCAAAAGTTGTGCTGGTTGTTCCTGCCCGTCCTGATGATTTTGAGCACGGCGGGCTGCGGCACGTTCATGGCTCACCGGATGGCACAGGCGCCAAACACATATCCCAAATGGTTCGCGCCCGAGGCGCCCGTGGCGGTGGCGTTCAGCCCGAAATTTCTCACGAATTTTCCCAAACAATTTGTGGACGTCGGCCCGCCGGCGGCGCGGCTGTGTTACCGCATTGTCGAGCCGGCGGATTATCACCTGACCATTGCCTCCACCAACTGGCTTGAGGATGACCGAAAAGAATTTGAATTCGATTTTCATGCCGATGTGCCCGGCCCAACGAACATCTGGACCTCAGCGCCGCGCGGCACGGTGGTGTTGTTGCATGGTTACGGGCTGGCGCAGTTTTCGATGGTGCCCTGGGCGTTGCGGCTGGCACAGGAAGGCTGGCGTTGTGTGTTGGTGGACCTGCGTGGGCACGGCAAATCCACTGGCAAACGGATTTACTTCAGCATCCAGGAGACGCACGACCTGAGCCAGCTTCTGGACGAACTGGCTCGCAACGGACGGTTGAAGGAACCAGTGGCGGCGTTCGGCGAATCCTACGGCGCGGCGCTGGCGTTGCGCTGGAAGACGGTCGAGCCGCGCGTCCGCACGGTGGTGGCCATCACGCCCTACGCTGGATTGTCCAATGCCGTATTGAATCTCTGCCACGAATACGCCGGCTGGGTGCCGAAAACATTTATCAAGGCCGGGTTGAAAAAGTTGCCCGCCGTTTTGGATGTCTCCGCCGATGAACTCGACACCACCACCGAACTGGCGCAGCGTCCGGTCAAGGCGCTGTTTGTGGCCGGGGCGGAGGATAAAATCACGCCGGTGGCCGACGTGAAACAATTGTACGCGCTGGCGGCATCCGGGAGCGAATTGATTGTGGTGCCTGATGCCACGCACGAGGCGGTGACATATTTCTTTGCCGACCTGGTCCCGCCGGTGTTGGCCTGGCTGTCAGGAGTGGGCGGGCAGGGGGCTCCTATAGATTCGCACGCCGGCGCCGACACACCAATTTCCTCGCAGTAACAAATAATGCAACGAGCAGGGCTTGCGATGTCATCCCGATGCGGGCCTGGCACATGCGCCGGCTAACTCGCCCCGAAACCCATGTGGGCAAATCTTAGGATTGCCTACTTGTGGGTGAGGAGATCGGGCAGGCTGCCATCGGGTTTCCTGGGGCCGCGGGCGGCTTTCCAGACGGCGTCGGCGATCTGTTTTTGCACTTCGGCTGACGGAACGATGAGCTTATTGCTGAACCGGCCCAGTTCGTCCCCCAACTCGCCACCGAAACCGATGTTGTTGGTGAAGATGAACAATCCGGCATTGGTCGAAGCGTAGGGGAAATAATAATTATTCTTGTTGCTGAAAGAGGTGCAATCGATGAGGACAATTTTGTCCCGGTTGTCGTTTTCGTCGAATCCTTTCTGGCCTTTCTGGCCGTAGATGTGGTCGAACGCGATGCAGTTCTTCGCCGTATGCCGGCCTTTGCTGTACGCGCCGCCGAGTTTGAAGCCACAGCCGTTCCCGGCCCAGTTGGTCATGTGTTGCGCGACTGTCGTTCCTTCAACCTTCAGATGCGGTTTGTTCAGGTCGAACAGGTTGGGGTCTTTCGGTTTCCCGTTCTCCCGGTCGTACTCACCGGTGAAGACCCGAGGATCGCCCTGGTGCCACGACCAGCAGTCGGTCAACTCGACGCCCACATTGGACTTGTAGAAATCCCAGCCGTCATCCGCATTTTCCCAGGAGCGGCATCCCTCAAACCGGTTTCCCGGCCCGGGATTCGAGCGGCATCCGAAGCCGTCGGCGTCGTTGCCCGGGGCCGCCTTCCCCGTGTCCGAACGGATGGCATAGGGATCGAAGTTCCGATACGAATCGCAATTCAGGATGAGGTTGCTGCTGGCAAGATTCCCCGAATTCGTGGCTCCACGCAAAAGACCGATCTGCAGGCCGGTGTTTCCGTTGTACCGGGTGACACAGTTTTCGATGACATTCCGGCTGCCCCGGACGTGTATCCCGAAGTTCCCGGCCTTCTCCACCGTCAGACCCTTGAGATGATATTCGTCGCCGGTGATGGTGATTCCCTGACCGGAGTCATTGTCGATGTCGCGCAAGGCCGAGAAATCAAGGACGACCTCCTTGCCCGGCTCGGCCCGGATGTTGATCGTTCCATTGCTGCTCTGAGTATTACCAAGGGTCCGGTTCAAGAGCAAAGTCTGCGGGCCGAGGTATCGGCCTGCCTTGAGAATGACCGTGCCGCCTTTAGGCGAGCCGGATAATGCCCGGACCGCTTCATCCAAGTGCTGAAAATCCGAGACGTAGATTGCGTCGGCAGGGACGGCGGTGCCCGCCGAGACCGACAGGAACATGGAAAGAACGGCGGTGAGGAAAACGTGTTGGGTTTTCATAGAGGACTCATTCGACATGATGTTGATTCATAAAATCACCCGCCACTCCCAATAGCAAGCCCGGTGGTTGTAGCGTCGAGCCTATGGCTCGAAAAAATCGGCGCACAGCGCCGACCCTACATTGGATGTTGAGCGTTGAATGTTGAATGTTCGATGTTTTCCCCCTTTTTCCTCAGCCTTTTTCTGTCACACCCAATAAACAGCCAGGCGCTTCGGACCATGGGCGCCCAGGACGAGGACCTTCTCGATGTCGCCGGTGCGGCTGGGGCCGGTGATGATTGACAGCGTGCTGGGCCA
>JBEKSU010000271.1:0-4207 GCA_049516755.1 Verrucomicrobiota bacterium
GAGATGATCGAGTTGTTGTGGATGGAGGTCGTGGGAGATCTGGCGGGCTTCGTCGATGGACTGGGACGCGAGCCGGCTGATGTCTTCGAATTGTTCGCACAAATCGGCCGGCAGGTTTTTCCCGGCCAGCGCCAGTTGCGCGCGGTTTTTGATGAGCAGCAGGTTCTGACCGAGACTGTCATGCAATTCGGCGGCGATGCGGGCGCGCTCGGCCTCCTGGGACGCAATGAGTTGCAGGGTATATTCCGCTCGGGCCCGTTGTTCCCGCAACACGGCCTCCGTCCGCTCCGCTTCGGCGGCCTTCCGTTCCGTGAGGTCCACGTCCATGCATACGAACCGCATTTCCCCCGTGGGAACCGGGATGCGGAAAACGGTGGACAGCACGATGCCGGGCGAGCCGGCGCGGCGGTGGAAGGGGAATTCAATGGGACCGATGGGTTTGCCGTCCCGCTCGATTTGTTTCAGGGCCTTTTCGAACGCCGCGGCTTCCGGGGCGGCAAAAATCAGTTGATCGAGGGTTTTGCCGGATGCCTCGGCGGCCGTCCAGCCGTACATTTGTTCGGAAGCCCGGTTCCAAAAAGTCACCCGTCCTTGGATGTCAAACCATTGCACCGCCACGTGGGGGGTGTGTTCAATCGTGGCGCGCAAACTTTCCTCGCTCGCCCGCAAGGCCGCCTCGGCCCGCTTCCGCTCGGTGATGTCGCGCAGGGCGGTCATCCGCAAGGTGCGCCGGCCGACCTGCAGCATTTTCGCCCGTGCTTCGGCATCAAAGCAACTGCCGTCCCGACGCAGCAACCGGTGCTCGTAGTTGGTTTCCCGGCCGTCGCGAATGGCCCGTCCGACGATGTCCCGCGACTCGGGCGCAATCAGGTCAACGATTTCCCTGCCAATCATTTCATCCCGTTCGTAACCGAACATTTTGAGGCCCTGATCGTTCATGTCCAAAACCCGGCCATCCTCACTGATGCAGACGCCTTCAAACGCCGCCTCAGTCAGGTTGCGGAACCGTTCTTCGCTTTCGTGAAGATTCGCCAGCGTCCGGTCACGCTCGCTCAAAACGATGGCCGGAATCACTCCCACCATGGCCACCATGGCCAGGAAGGTCTGCAAAACCAGAACATATTCCCCCGAGGCAATATCGCCCGGCGTAAGGCCCCGCTGGTAATGGGTGGTAAAGAAAGCCGACAACAAGGCCAGCAACAGGCTGGCGCTGGTGGCCCCGCGCAGACCGAAACGCACCCCGGCCCACAGCAAAAACGGAATCAGCCAGATTTTTCTCGGCGACAGGATGCCGTTTCCCCAAATAAATACGAACCACGTCAAGCCGCACAATCCGGCGAAGAGCAGGATGACTTCAAGTAATTTCACCGGCCGGTTGCGCCAGCGACGTTGCGGATCCGGTTTGGAGAGCCAAGCCAGCATCACGGGCGTCACGAGCAAAATCGACATGGCATTATCCGCCCACCAGCCCAGGCAGGTCCGGTTGAATGATGGGCTTTCCCCAAAAACCGTCAGGCCGATTGTCGCGAGAATGGCGGCCAGCAGGGCGCCGAACCCGGCGGCGAAACCCAGCAGTCCGGCAAATTCCCTGAGAGTGGCCAGCGTCGGCCGCCGGACAATGAACCGCCGGACCAGCCATGCGGCCGTCGCCGCCTCGACGGTCCCGGCACAGAAAAAAAAGACAATCAAAAGGAATTTTGTGCCGTGCAACAGGTCGAAGGCAAAATTCGCCAGGAGGGCCGCCAGCACCAGCGCCGGCCACGCGCGATATTCATTCAGCAGCAACGTGCCGACGTATAACCCGGCCGGCAGCCAGAAAGTTACGAAGGGGGTGGATTGAACTGAAAGATAATTGCTCAACTCCGCGCAGGCAAAGAAAGCCAGACCGAACCACACCGCTTTTTGCCAGAAGGGAATCGAAACCTCCCCGTCCTGTCGTCGTTGAGCCATCCCGAACATGCCCGCAAAAGACATAAGACTGAATCCAACTTAGCCCAAGCCACGATCAAAACCAGACAAAACGGAAATGAAATTGGCAAACCGTTCCCAACCAAACACATTGCTGAAACCTGTTTATGCAAACCGTCGCTCTGGGAACCAGTCCATTCCAAGTCAGCCGCGCGGCCTATGGCTGCTGGCGTCTGACCACCGCATCCGGACTCCGCGCGCCGACAGGGCACGCAGTCCTCACAGACTGCGAAGCGGGCCATACCCTGTCCGATCACGCGGACATTTGCGGATGGGGCGAGGGTGAAAATACTTCGGCGAAGTCCTGCGCGAAGTTCCCGGGATGCGCGACCGCGTCTCCTTGAATTGGCGGCGGTTTTGCCGGAAAAAATGAAATTTTTCACAAACCGGCTTGCGGGAGGGGCGCATGCCGACTAAACATAACGCCAACATTTGAGGAGCGATGGACAATTTTTGACCAAGTGAGCGGTCACACGTAATGCCAGCGATTTTTCCGAGGTGGACAAACTGGTTGCCGCTGCAGATTGGCGTCGTGCTGGCGCTGGTCGGCGGCGTGGTGACCGCGGGTGTCACTTATTATTGCACGCCCAAATACACGCGGGCCGGTTACGAGCCGGTCCAGCCGGTGTCCTTTTCGCACGCCACCCACGCGGGGCAGCTGGGCATCGATTGCCGCTACTGCCACAACACGGTGGAGAAATCGTGGTTCTCCAGCATCCCGTCCGCATCCACGTGCATGAATTGCCACAATCAAGTGCTCAAGGACGACCCGCGCCTCGCGCTGGTCCGGGACAGCGCCGCCACCGGCAAACCCATCCCGTGGGTGCAGGTCCATATCGTGCCCGATTACGTTTATTTCAACCACGAAGTCCACGTCGCCCGCGGCATCAGTTGCGTGAATTGTCACGGCCGGGTTGACCGGATGAGCGAGGTCTGGCACGCCAAATCGTTCAGCATGAGTTTTTGTCTCGATTGTCATCGCAACCCGGCGGCGTTCGTCCGGCCGCCGGACAAGGTCACGGACCTGGGCTGGCAATGGAATACCAACGCCGCCGCCGCCGCGCAGATGCAGAAAACCAACGGCGCCGCCTTTGTCCACGACTGGAAAATCGAATCATTGCAAAGCTGCTCCGCCTGCCACCGATGATGAATTTACGATTTACGATTTACGATTTACGATTGGCGCCTGCCCGCAAGCGTCGGGCGGTTTGTTTTCAATCGGCAATCGGCAATCGGCAATCGGCAATGTTATCCACCGTTCCAAGATGAAGTCCAACCCTCCAACCTCCGACCCGCCGGCCCTGACCGGGCGCCGTTACTGGCGCAGCCTGGATGAGCTGGCCGACACGCCGGAGTTCAAGGACTGGCTGCAGCGCGAGTTTCCGCAGGGGGCGAGCGAGTTTGAGGACGGGGTTTCCCGCCGGCACTTCGTCAAGATCATGTCCGCGTCGTTCGCGCTCGCAGGTCTGGGCGTGATGGGCGCGGGCTGCCGCCAGCCGGTGGAAAAACTGGAGCCGTTCGGCCAGCAACCGGAAAATTACGTCCAGGGCGAGCCGGAATATTATGCGACGGCCATGCCCACGCGCACGGGCGCAGTCCCGCTGGTGGCCAAATCCTGTGAAGGCCGGCCCATCAAGCTGGAAGGCAATGCCAGATTCCCCGGCAGCAACGGCGGCACCGACCGCCACGCGCAGGCTTCGATTCTGGACCTTTATGATCCCGACCGCGCCAAACGGTTTGCGAAGTTCAATCAAGGCAAGATGGAAGCGGTTTCCCGCGACGAAGCGCTGAGTTTTCTCGACGCGCTGTCAAAGAAATTCAAGGCGAACCAGGGCGAAGGACTGGCCTTCCTGGCAGAAGGCAGTACGTCACCGTCTCGGGCGCGGTTGCAAAAAATCATTGCCGACAAATTTCCGAAGTCGCGGTGGTTCGCCTGCAATGCGATTGATTCGGGCATCCATCAACGCGCGGCGGCGCAGGCGTTCGGCCAGCCGGTGCGACCGGTTTTTCATTTCGACAAGGCAAAGGTCATACTGTCGCTGGATTGCGATTTCCTCGGCGGCGAGGACGACGCGCACAATCACATCCGCCGATTTGCCGCCGGGCGGAAGCCGCGCGAGGGGATGAGCCGGCTTTACGCGGTGGAATCGCTGTTCACGCTGACCGGTGCGAACGCGGACCACCGGTTGCGCGTTCCGGCGAACATGGTTCCAAAAATTGCAGCTGAAATTCTCGGCCA
>JBEKSU010000272.1:0-4159 GCA_049516755.1 Verrucomicrobiota bacterium
GGATTATTGGCCGCTCAAACGATTTACGATTTACGATTTGCGATTTGCGATTTGGCCTCTGACCCGGGAGAAGCTTCCGTTTTTCGGATTGGCGGCGGTGTCGGGTGTCGTCACGTTTTTCGTCCAAAAAAAATCCGGTGCGGTCTCGTCGCTGGCGCAGATACCGCTGACCGTGCGGCTGGAAAACGGGGTGGCCGGCTATGTCAATTATCTGGCCAAAATGTTCTGGCCGGCCGATCTGGCAGTGGTTTATCCCTATCACCCGGTGGGAACGGGAAGGCTGACACTGGCCATTTTATTGCTGGCAAGCGTGACGGTATTGGCGCTGGCCCTGGCCCGGTGGTTCCGGTTTCTGGCGGTGGGCTGGGGATGGTATCTGGTGACGTTGTTGCCGGTGATCGGAGTGGTGCAGGCCGGACCACAGGCGATGGCCGACCGTTACACGTATGTGCCGCTGATCGGTGTGTTCATCGCCCTGGTCTGGAGCGGGGCACTGGTGGTGGAACGTTGGCGGCAGATGCGAGTCCCGGCCACGCTTGTTGCCATCGGCATCCTGGCCGCCTGTGCCACGGCCACGGCCCGGCAACTCCGGTTTTGGACCGACACCCGGACCCTGTTCGAACACACCCTGTCCGTCACGTCGGACAACGCCGTGGCCCATTATGTCCTCGCCAATGCCCTCATGGAACAAGGTGAAACCGCGGCAGCCGTCGACCATTACCGCGAAGCAATCCGCCTGGATCCCGATTACCATGATGCGCGCCTCAACCTGGCTGTGGCCCTGCAGCAGCAGGGCAAGGTGAACGAGGCAATGACCGAACTTCAGATAATTCTTCAGGCCGATCCTTCCATTGCCGGAGCGCACAACAAACTGGCCACCGTCCTGTGGCAACAGGGGCAAACCGGGCCGGCCATCGCCCAGTATCAGGAAGCGCTGCGATTGGACCCGGAACTAATCGAAGCCGCCAACAATCTGGCCTGGCTGCGCGCCACCAGTCCCGACCCGGCCTGGCGGGACGGACCGGAAGCTGTTCGCCTGGCCGAACGCGCCGTGCAACTATCCGGAAAGACGGCCGATGCCTCCCAGCTGGACACACTGGCCGCCGCTCTGGCGGAAGCGGGAAAATTTGACGAAGCCGTGCAAAGCGCGGGTCGGGCCCGGGAACTGGCCCTGGCCAGACATCAATCCCAACTGGCGCAGAAAATTGCCGGACGACAGGACCTCTATCGGAAACACCTGCCCTATCGTTCCGGCTCCAACTGAAAATCGGCGTGCCAAGATTGCTGTCCGGTTGATAATTTGAGGTCGCCCCATGCGCAAACCAGAAACAAAATCTAATGCCATGCCGGTAAATGCATCCGTTTCAGTCCGGGCGCGTTCGCGTTTCCCGGCGTGGCTGCTGGCCGTCTTGCTGGCGCTGGCAACACTGGCCCTGTACTGGCCGGCAATGCGATGTAATTTCATCGGCTTCGATGATCCGGACTATGTTACTGAGAATCCTCATGTTCAAAGTGGCCTGACCTGGGCGGGAGTGAAATGGGCGTTTTGCAACACGGAACGAGCCGCTTATTGGGCGCCGATGATGTGGCTGTCGCACCAACTGGCCTGCCAGCTCTTTGGGTTGAATCCCTGGGGCCATCACCTCATCAACGTATTGCTGCATGCCGCCAACACCGTTCTGGTGTTCCTGTTGTTCCGGCGGCTGACGGGCGCGACCTGGCGGAGCTTCTTTGTGGCGGCATTGTTTGGGATGCATCCGTTGCGGGTGGAATCGGTGGCGTGGGTCACGGAGCGCAAGGATGTGTTGAGCACATGCTTCGGTTTGCTCGCGCTGCTGTTTTATGTGCGCTACGCACAGGGAGCAGACAACCGGGAACCGGGAGGGAAAGCATCGAACTCCGACAAATCGCGAGCAGGCATCGAACATCGAACTCCGATAAATCGCGAGCAGACATCCAACGTCCAATGGTGCTATTGGTCGGCGGTTTTGTTTTTCGCGCTGGGATTGATAAGCAAGGCAATGGTGGTGACGCTGCCGTTCGTCATGTTGTTGCTGGATTGGTGGCCGCTCAAACGATTTACGATTTATGATTTACGATTTACGATTTGGCCTCTGACCCGGGAAAAGCTTCCGTTCTTCGGGCTGGCGGCAGCAGCGAGTGTCGTGACTTATCTGGTGCAAAAGCACGGTGGCGCGGTGACGCCGATGGATACCCTGCCTTTGGGCATGCGCGTCGGGAATGCGCTGATTTCGTATTGCCGTTATCTGGGGATGCTGTTCTGGCCGGCGGATCTGGCGGTTTTTTATCCGCACCCCGGGCAATGGCCGGTGAAGGCGGTGCTGCCGGCGGGAGCATTGCTTTTGGGTTTAACAATGCTCTTTATTATGGCGCGGCGGCGATATCCATTTTTACTGATGGGTTGGCTATGGTTTCTGGGAACACTGGTGCCGGTGATTCAACTGGTGCAGGCGGGCAATCAGATGATGGCCGACCGTTTCACTTACATCCCGTCGCTGGGGATACTGATTCTGGTCATCTGGGGCGCGTACGAACTGTTCCGCCGCTGGCAATATCAAGTGATGATATTGTCGGTGGCGGGATGTGTGGCGATCATCCTGTGTCTCGGGTTGACGCGGCGACAGCTTGGATATTGGAAAGACAGTGAAACCCTTTTCGAACGTGCGCTTGAAGTCACGAAGAACAATTACCTTGCGCACAAAACCCTGGGCGACGCCTTGCTCGAAAAAGGCCGGACCGAGGAGGCGATTGGTCAGTTTCAGGAAGCCATTCGCCTGGACCCCGATTATGTCGAGGCCTACTACAACCTCGGCAACGCTCTCGGCAGGAAAGGCCAGACCGGCGAGGCCATCCGCCAATATCAGGAAGCCATCCGCCTGAAACCGGATTATGCCAAGGCTTATAATAATCTCGGCAACGTTCTGGATAAAAACGGCCAGACCGGCGAGGCCATCCGCCAATACCAGGAAGCCATCCGTCTCGAACCGGATTTGGCCGAGGCCCACAACAACCTCGGCACCGCCTGCCTCAAGAACGACCGGATTGCCGAGGCAATTGGTCAATTTCAGGAAACCATCCGCCTGAAACCCGGTTTTGCCGAGGCCCATGACAATCTCGGCAACGCCTTGAATGTAAAAGGCCAGATTACCGAAGCCATCAGCCAATACCGCGAAGCAATCCGTCTGAAACCCGATTACCAGGATGCGTATCTCAACCTGACCGCGATCCTGCAACGCCAGGGCAAGGCGGACGAAGCGATGGCCGGGCTTCAAAAATTACTCCAGGCCAATCCATCTTTCGCAAAGGCGCGCAACACTCTGGCCACTCTCCTGTCGCAGCAGGGACAGACCACGTCCGCCATCGCCCAGTATCGGGAAGCGTTGCGATTGGACCCGGAATTTATTGACGCCGCAAATAATCTCGCCTGGTTGTACGCCACCTGTCCCGACCCGGCCTATCAGGACGGATCGGAGGCCGTTCGTCTGGCCGAGCAGGCCGTGCAACTATCCGGAAAGGAAGCCGACGCCTCCCTGCTGGACACGCTGGCCGCCGCCCTGGCGGAAGCGGGAAGATTTGATGAAGCCGTGCGAACTGCGGACCGGGCCCGGCAGCTGGCTTCGGCCAATCATCAATTCCAACTGGCGGAGAAAATCGCCGAACGGCAGAACCTCTATTGTCAACATCAGCCCTATCGTTCCGGTTCCAACTGACCTCGCCCGGCAATCATTGGAGGGCAGCGCTTTGTCGCTGCCCAAATTTCTTCGGCAGGGCGCAGTTTCCCACCACGCCGCGGCCGGCTCGGCTCGTCCTCCGTAGCAGTACTGCGAAGGGGGAAGACCCAGCCCAGCCTTTCAAATGCAAAAAACGAATGGGATTTCCGGTTCCCTTGAAAGGAGCGCAGCCGTCTCGGCTGCAAGTTGCAGACGGGACGCCTCCGCCACACTGCCGGACGCGGGTGAGCACGTTTTACGGACATATTTTTCGTCGAATTCCAGCCCGAGTGGGCTTAGGTTGTGATCATGTTTCTGGCCACGACGAACAAAGCGAAACGTTTGCTCTACCTGGGTTACATCCAACAGGTGCGGAGCAAGGACCTCAAGCGCGGACTGGAAGAGATGCCGGCGCTGCTGGCCGATTT
>JBEKSU010000273.1:0-4082 GCA_049516755.1 Verrucomicrobiota bacterium
CAACGTTGGTGAACAGCGCCGCACACGGCAGGATGTAATCGTACCGGCCGTCCAAACCATCCCGGATGGAAATGGTCAGTTCGCTGGCGGTGTAAGGATTGAGGGGGGTGGTCAGTTGCAATCCGATCGGCGTGCTGACGAGGCGCTGGATGGACTGTGGATTACTCGCCGGCGGCCGGAGGATGTCTTCATTCATGTCGCCGCTCAACACATAAGGCGGCGGATTGCTGGTGGCGAGATAGACCGTGGCAAAGAAATTGGAAACCGCGCCCGCCTCGGCCGCCCGTTTGGCCGACGAATCGGCGTCCTGGTCCGCTTTCAAATGAACGGTAAACACATGCAACGGCTGGGGAAAACCGGGAACAGCAATCTGCGCCTCGAACAAATCACGGGTAAAGCCCGAACTGGTGTAACCGTATGGCGTGAGGTCGGAACCGTGCAGCCAGCTGGTCGAGGAAAGGATGGGATAACGGCTGAGAATGGCACTGTGAATATATCCGTCGCTCATGGAGTTGGTGACGAGATAATAGCCCGGACAGAAGGCGGTGACAAAATCCCACATCTGCGCCGTGCAATTGTTGGTGACGGGGATTTCCTGGAAGGTGATGATGTCCGGATTCAGATACATCACCTGGCGGCCGATGGCCAGCACATGTTGCGTATTCGTGCTCCAGTTGGTCAGGCCATTGCCATTGCAATTATAGGTGAGATAGGAAAATGCGGGAGTGGAGGCGCACCAAACGTTCAAGCTGATCGGGGCGCTGACCACCGAACTGACGGCATTGGTGACCACGCAGGCATAAAAGCCGGACTGGGCGAACGTCACCGCCGTCAGCGTGAGATTGGAACTGGCCGCTCCCGGAAGGTTCGTGCCATTGCACTGCCATTGAAAGCCGAGCGGCTGCGTCCCGGTGGCAGTTACCCCGAACGAAACACTGTCGCCGTTCGTCACCACTTGATCCGGGGACTGGGAAGTGATGGCAGGCGGTTGTCCTGAATCGCCGGAATACACGTCGGCAAACGTCGTGCCGATTTGCAGATTGTCCAGGCTAAGCGCCCCTTCGCCGGTATTCTCGCGGAGCGCATAGCTGACGACGGTCATGCCCGACGTGATCTCGGTGAACGAAACACTGGGATCGGTCTCCGCAGTCGGATTTATCCAAAGCTGGCAGGTGGCGACTGAATTGCTGTTCACGAAGCGGGTCACGACGGTGTAATTGGTGGTGAGACTCAAATCCGTGGTGTTCGTGACGCTGGCGGCCGAGCTGCTGGCCGAGGAAATGCCCAGCCGGAATTTCCCGGATGCAGCTCCGCTGGTCAGCGCCCAGATGCGCGCCCGAAATGTGGTGCCCGAATCCTTGAAATGCACGAAGTAAGTGCCGGCCGTGGTGGGCAGCGAGGTGAACCGCACCGTGAAACTGGCATAAAACACGTTGGTAGCGCCGGAAGCAGCGTAAGGCTGACCCGGCAGGGGCCGGTTGACATCTTCGGTGTTGGCGTCGCTTAGATACACCCGGCCTGACGTGACCGTTACTTCATTCGCCGAGCCGCTGTGATGCACCCACAGGCCACCGCTCACGGTCACCAGGGGACCGTCGGAATACGTGAAGGGTTCATTCAACAACAGCGCCGCGCCGGACAAAGTGGCGGAAAGAAGAAACGCCGCGATACAAAATACAGCTTTTTTCACAAAGGTTCTGCAACAGACAGCTCAACCTGACCGACCTGTCTGCCGCGCTTATAATCTCATACCGGCCAAATTTGTAAATGTTTTATACAAAAATGTTCAACGCTTGAAATTGTAGGCTGTCTGGGAATATTTTTGCGCGGCCAGAAATTCCGCGCGTTCCCGCAATGTCCCGTCCGACGCAAAATCCGACCCCTTCACCCCAAATTCGGCGAGGCCCACTTCTCTCATCGCCCGCTCCCAATCGGCTCGCGCCAAAGACGGCAGCGGCGGCTGGACCGAGCCTTGAATCAGCAGGCCGAGTTTGTTCCGCCGTTGCGCCGCGCCCGCGATTTTTTTCCCCTTCCAGAGCAAATCGAATTTTTCGTGTCCGACGAAGCAACCTATTGCGGATTGCGGATGGCGGATGGCGGATTTCCGGGAGTGCGGCGCCAGTTCTGTTGTCACGTTAAGTTTGGCGAAGGCGGATTGAATCCATTCATGGACGCGACGGTAGCTGGCTTCGGCCTTGAGCGCATGCCATTCGTGGCCCGGCGGAAACACGAGGCTGTAGGTCCAGTCCGCGTCGTGCGGCACGATGCCGCCGCCGGTGGGTCGGCGGATTAGCGGACGCAAATGCGTGGCGCGCCCGACCTCGGCATTTTTCTGGAAATAGCCGAAGGTCGCCGCCGGTTCCGTCCAGCCATAAAACCGCAGCACCGGCCGGCCCAGACGTGACACGGCTTCCAGCAACGCCTCGTCCAAGGCCATGTTGAAGGCGGGCGGGCAGGGGCCGGAGTTGAGCGACAACCAGGTTGAACATTCAACATTCAACATCGAACGCTCAACATCCAACGGAACCGAGCCGCTCAACTCCCTGGGCGTTGAATGTTGAATGTTGAATGTTGAATGTTTTTTCATCAGTTCTTAAGCCCGATTTGTGGGCACAGCTTCTTGATCTCACAGTTCACACAATCCGGCCGGCGCGCGTCGCAGCGCCGGCGGCCATGCCAGATGAGCCAGTGGCTGAACAGCGTCCATTGCTTTTGCGGCACCAGCGTCATCAATTCCAGCTCGATTTTCTCCGGCGACTTCTGCTTCGTCAGTCCCAGCCTCTGCGACAGCCGCGCGACATGGGTGTCCACGACGACACCGACATTGATGCCGAAGGCATTGCCCAAAACGACGTTGGCCGTCTTGCGCCCGACGCCGTCGAGCTGCGTCAATTCCTCCATCGTACGCGGAACTTTGCCGGCATGACGCCCGACCAGTTTGCGGCAGCAGGCCCGGATGTTTTTCGCCTTGTTCCGGAAAAAGCCGGTGGATTTGATGGCTGATTCCAGTTCCGCCGGCGACGCATTCGCGTAATCCGCCGCCGAACGGTATTTTTCGAACAATTCCTTCGTGACGATGTTGACGCGCTTGTCGGTGCACTGGGCGGAGAGGATGGTGGCGATGAGCAATTCCAGCGGGCCGGCGTGATTCAACTCGCAATGCGCTTTGGGGCAGGTCCGGTTCAGCGCGGTGATTATTTTCTTCAGTCGCGTGGATTTGGCCTTGATTGTTTCGCGGAGCATGGGCGCGAGAAATTTAACCGGGAAGCCAAAGAGGCGCGAAGAAAAACTTTATTGGTGAATAAATTTATTTCCGCGTCACCCGGCCTCTCCGACAGCCACGCCTCCTTCCACGCGCCACTAAACCCGCAGATAGACGTAAATGGCAAAGGCAACGGCGGCGATGCCGGCAATGGCGGCGAGGGTCCAGAGCAGATTTCGTTTCCGCGCCGCCATGGCAAAAGTGGAAATGATGACACCCGCCTGCGCGGCGAGCATGCCAAAGAAAAACTTTTGGCTCCGGCGGTGGTGTCGCTCGGCCGAGAGGTTCGCCTTGCGGACCTGCAGTTCCAGCAGGTAGCCGATGTTCTGGTTCAGGGCGGCTTCGGCATCGTAACGCGCCCCGGAGAAACGCATTTTGGCGGCGGCCAGATCCCGGGCGGCGGATTTATCGCCGGCGGGCACCGATTTTTCAAGCTGCGCGATGGCTTGATTGGCCGGGGCCAGCGCGATATCAAAGTCCCGCGCCTGATCGCGGGCGGCTTGTAACGCAGCGGCGAGAGCTTTGTCATCCACCGCCCTCAAGTTCCCGGCGATTTCGGCTTCGGGTTTGTCCATTTCAACAGCTTCGAGGGCGGCCCGCAGGTTTGCGTCGAGCGCCGGCGCGGCCGGGGAAGGAATTTTTTCCAGCGCTGGATTTTCGAGGGGATGGACATCCGTGGTGGCCTGGAGGAGTTCCAACGAGTTGCGCTGCATGGCGCCGCGCAGCTTCTTGGCCTGGAAATAACCCCACTGGTCCCCGGCCTTGGATTGAAGTTGCGCGCCCATGGCACGGTCGTATTGGGCGCGGGTCATCTCGCTGG
>JBEKSU010000274.1:0-4025 GCA_049516755.1 Verrucomicrobiota bacterium
CACCGGTCTGCAAATCAGCCAGCAACTGACCCTGGCCAATGGGTTGGTGTTGTCCGGCGTCAATCAGAACGGCGGCACGGTCTCGACCCTCGGCATTGCGGTGCTCGGCGTTGCCCTGTTGTTCATTCCTTTTGCGCTATGGCTGGTCTTGGGGCAAAAGACGAAAACCCGCATCGCGCCGACGTGGGATTGCGGCCTCAAGGGGCTGACCCCGCGCATGGAATATACCGCCACCGGTTTCTCCAAACCTATCCGGATGATTTTCAAGGCGCTCTTCCGCCCGCGCCGTGAAGTGCAGCGGGAATACGACTTTTCGCCCTACTTCGCCACGAGCATCCGTTTCGAGGCCCACGTCGAAGAGGTTTTCGAAACAAAGATTTACCGCCCGCTGCAACGGCAGGTGCTGCGCCTGTCGCGGCGAATGCGCGCACTACAGGCCGGCAGTCTGCAGGCGTACCTCATTTATATTTTCATCACATTGCTGCTGCTCCTGATATTTGCGTTATGAAACCGGATACCTTCGCCATCGTATTGCAAACGGCGCTGCTGCTGGCGCTGGCGCCGCTGGTCACCGGCTGCATCCGGAACTGGAAGGCACGGCTGCAAAATCGCCGCGGCCCGCGCGTCGTGCAGCCATACTTCGACCTGATAAAATTTCTGCGCAAGGACATGGTCATTTCCGAGCACGCGTCGTGGGTGTTCTCGGCCGCGCCCTATGTCGTCTTCATCACCGCGCTGCTGGTGGGATTGATGGTGCCGATGGTGACCACCCAGGCGCCGTTGAGCCTGTTCGGCGGTGTGCTGGCGGTGGTCGGCTTGCTGGCGCTCGGGCGGTTTTTCATGGCGTTGGGCGGACTCGACCCGGCCAGCGCCTTCGGCGGCATGGGCAGCAGCCGCGAGATGACCATTGCCGCCATTGCCGAACCGGCATTGATGCTGGCAATTTTCACCGTGGCCATCACGGTCGGTTCCACCGACTTTAGCCACATGGTCGCGGCCTCGCAGCAATCGGGTTGGGACCTGTTGAACCCGACGCATCTCATGGCGTTCGCGGCGCTGTTCATCGTGCTGCTGGCCGAGACGGGCCGGATCCCCATCGACAATCCGGCCACGCATCTCGAACTGACCATGATTCACGAGGCAATGCTGCTGGAGTATTCGGGCCGTTATCTCGCGCTGATGGAATGGGGCGCGGCCATCAAGCAACTGGTATTGATGGCCATCGTGGTGAACATCTTTCTGCCAATGGGTCTGGCGGGCGACGGTTCGGCGGTCGCGCTCGGGCTGGGGCTGGCGGTCTTTCTCGGTAAAATCCTGCTGCTGTCCGGCGCGGTGGTGCTGGTCGAAACCGCCAACGCCAAGCTGCGCCTGTTCCGCGTACCGGACCTGTTGAGCGCGGCCTTCGTGCTCGCGGCCATGGCGTTGTTGTCCACGTTTCTCTTTCACTGACATGAACACCCCCCTGACAACCGAAATCGGCTCGCAGCTTATCATGCTGTTTGCGGCGTTGATGCTGGTGATGCAACTGCTCCTGGTGGTGCAGCGGATGTTGCTCATCAACGTCCGCCTCTTCGCGCTGCAATCGCTCATGCTGACGGCCATCGCCGTCGTGGTTGCCTGGTATTACAACGCCACCGAAGTCTATATCGTCGCCGTGCTGACCCTGGTCGGCAAGGTCATCTTTCTGCCCTGGCTGCTCAACCGGATCGTGCGCCGCATCAACATCGTCCAGGAGATTGAGCCGCTGTTCAACGCGCCCACCTCGATGCTCATCTGCGGCGGCCTGACGCTGCTGGGTTACCTGGTGGCGCGGCCGTTCACAACCCTGCACAAGCTCGGCAACAACACGCTGGCCATCGCCATCACCCTGCTGCTCACCGGCTTTTTCCTCATGATCAACCGCCGGAAGGCCATCTCCCAGGTGCTCGCGCTGCTGACCATCGAAAACGGTGTCATGCTCGCCGCCGTGGCGCTCACCACCTACGGCATGCCGCTGGTGGTCGAACTGGGCATTTTCTTCGACGTGATGGTGGCGGTGATGGTGCTGGGCATCCTCGTCTATCGCATCCGCGAAACGTTTGCCTCCATGGACACCGGCAAACTGGACCAGCTGAAGGGCTAAAGGAACGGGAAACATCGAACATCCAATGCCAGAAAAAACACTACGCGCCATGACGAATACGAATTCTGAAACCGCGAACCGCACAAGATCCATTGCCGGATTCAACCAGGTTGAGTGTTGGGCGTTGAATGTTGAATGTTGAATGTTTTCTCATGCCCCGTTTAGCTTTTTTACCATGCCGCTGTTGACTCCCATCCTGATGATCCCGCTGGCCGCCGCCCTGCTCTGCCTAGCGACGCCATCACGGTGGCGACGGCTCATGGAATGGGTCAACATCCTGGCCTTTGCCACCACGCTGGCGCTGGGCGTCCAACTGCTCCACGAGGTGCTGGCCCACACCGTGGTGACGGAATGGAAGGAATTTTTTTACGCCGATGCGTTAAGCGCTTGGATGGTGCTGCTGATTTCTGCGGTGTCCCTGGGCACGTCGCTCTACGCCGGACGCTATTTCCGCCGCGACCTTGCTGCCGGAGTGGTGACCACCGGCCGCATCAAGGAGTTTTTCGTGCTCACGCCCGTGTTTGCCACGGGCATGTTCCTGACGGTGCTGGCGAACAACCTGGGCGTGATGTGGTTTGCATTGGAAGCCACCGCCCTGTCATCCGTGCTGCTAGTGGCGCTGTACAATCGTAAGACCTCGCTCGAAGCGGCGTGGAAATACGTCATGCTCGGCGGCTTGGGACTGGCCCTGGCCCTGTTCGGCACGGTGTTCACTTACGCAGCGGCGATTGGACAGGGCGGGAGCGAACGGTTGCCGAGCTTCAATTGGTCGCACCTCATGACGGTGGCGGACAAATTCGACCCGCGGCTCATCAAGCTGGCGTTCATCTTCGTGCTCGTCGGCTACGGCACCAAGGCGGGACTGGCGCCGATGCATACCTGGCTGCCCGACGCGCACAGCGAAGCGCCGTCGCCAACCAGCGCCATGCTGTCCGGTGTGTCGCTCAAAGTCGCCATCTATGCCCTGCTCCGCTTTCACATCCTGACCACGCAATGCCTCGGCACCGGGTACAGCCGCACGCTGTTGCTGGGCTTCGGCCTGTTCTCCATGTTCCTGGCGGCGCCGTTCATTCTGGTGCAGAGCAATCTCAAACGGATGCTCGCCTACTCCAGCCTCGAACACGTCGGCCTCATCTGCACCGCCGTCGGCTTGAACACGCCCATCACCATTTTCGGCGCATTGCTGCACATGGGCTATCATGCGCTGACCAAACCGGTGCTGTTTTTCGCCGCCGGCAATATTCATCAGACGTTTCATACCTTGAAGTTCCGGGTCATCGGCCCCGGCGTTATAAAGGTGCTGCCGGTGACAGTGCTGTTCATGGGACTGGCGGCGTTGGCGGCCATGGGATTGCCGCCGTTTGGGTTGTTTTACAGCGAACTGACCGTGCTTAGCGGCGGGTTCGCCGCAGGTCGAACCTTCATCAGCTTCCTGATATTGGCGGCGCTGATCGCGGCATTTTGCGGCATTCTCAAACAACTCACCCGCATCTTGTTGGGCGCGCGCAAGGTCGAACGGCCCAATGACGCCAAGCCGTGGGACGGTGTGCCGGCGATGGGACTGCTCGTGGGTGGATTGCTGGTGTTCAGCATCTGGTTTCCGGTCCCGCTGCTGCAATTGATTCACCAGGCAGCGGGAATCATCAAAGGAAAGTCATGAGGAAACCATTTCAAAGAACCATGACTGTCGGAGGGGCGAGTTACACGAGCCCCCATTTTCCGATGCGGTTTGCATGTCAGGGACTCGCAGAGGCCGCCCCTCCGAAGGAAAAGGAAAGCCTAGAACGATGGATTTGATGCTGTTATTGCTGGTGCCGCTGGCGGCCGGTCTGCTGTGCTTGGCGACCCGTTCGCGCGCGTGGTGGGAACGGCTGAACCTCGGCGCCTTCGCGATGGTCGCCGG
>JBEKSU010000275.1:0-4007 GCA_049516755.1 Verrucomicrobiota bacterium
GCATCGTCGAGCCCAGCGACTGCCCGCGCGGAATGATCGTAACCTTGTGCAGCGGATGCGTGTGTTCGAGCAGCACGTTCACCAGCGCGTGGCCGGCTTCATGCCAGGCGGTATGTTTCTTTTCGTCGTCCGTCATGGCCAGGCTGCGGCGTTCGCGTCCCCACCGGACCTTGTCGCGCGCCTCCTCCAATTCCTCCATGCCCACGGCCTTCTTGTTCAGCCGCGCGGCCAGCAGAGCGGCCTCGTTCAGCAAATTCGCCAGCTCCGCGCCGGAATAACCCGGGGTGCCGCGCGCGATGATGGACAAATCCACGTCCGGCATCAGCTTCACGTTTTTGGCGTGGACCTTCAAAATGCCCTCGCGCCCGCGCACGTCGGGCAGATTGACGACCACCTGCCGGTCGAAACGGCCGGGACGCATCAATGCCGGGTCCAGCACGTCCGGCCGGTTGGTCGCGGCGATGATGATGATGCCTTCCTGCGTGTCGAAGCCGTCCATTTCCACGAGCAGCGCGTTGAGCGTTTGTTCGCGTTCGTCATTGCCGCCGCCCAGACCATGGCCGCGGCTGCGTCCAACGGCGTCAATTTCATCGATGAAAACGAGGCACGGCGTGGTGCGGCGCGCCTGCTCAAACATGTCGCGCACGCGGCTGGCGCCGACGCCGACGAACATTTCCACGAAATCCGAGCCGCTGATGCTGAAGAACGAGGCGTCGGCCTCGCCGGCGATGGCCTTGGCCAGAAGCGTTTTGCCCGTGCCGGGCGGGCCGACCATCAGCACGCCCTTGGGAATGCGACCGCCCAGCCGCTGGAATTTTTTCGGGTCCTTCAGGAACTCGACGAGTTCGGAAACCTCCTCGATGGCCTCTTCAATGCCTGCCACGTCCTTGAACATGATTTTGTTGCGTTCCTTGGCGAGCATCCGCGCCTTGCTTTTGCCGAAGCTCAAGGCGCCCTTGCCGGCCATCTTGATCTGGCGGATGAAGAAAAACCAAAACAGGACGCCAATCAGCAAGAACGGCGCGACCGTCCAGATCATGTTCAACAGCATCGGATTGGTCTCGCTCACTTCCAGCTTGCCCTTGGGCGGCAACAATTCGTCCTTCATCTTTTCCGTGAGCAGGGCTTTCGTGGTAAACGGAACCAAAACGGGCTTGCCGTTTTCTTTCACGATGCTTCCGTCCTTGTCGGTCTTGTAATAGCTCCCGACAATGTCAATCAGGTTACCCGACTGCAGATTATAATTGATGGTCGCCTGGGCAATCTGATTCGAATCATACTTCTGGAAAAAATCGGCCTGCGACAGCGAAGAGTTCGGCGCGCCCATGCGGCCTTTCACCATCATCAACAACCCCAGGCTGCCGATGATGGCGATCCACGCGAGCAACGAAGCCGACGGCATTTTGAAGCCGCCGGGCGCCTTTTTCGGATCGTCACCGTTCTTTTTATTTTGGTCTTCGTCGAACATCGTTTTTCCCTGTTTTGGTAGGGCATAATAACATGGCATTACCCCTTCCGCAACGTGCTAATTCAGCTATAATTGTGCCAATGCGAATCGGTGCGCTGACGCTTCATTCCAATCTGTTTCTCTCGCCGCTGGCGGGTTACACCAGCCTGCCCTTCCGTCTCGTGGTGCGCGAAATCGGCGGGGTCGGCCTCTGCACCACCGACCTCGTCAATGCCCGCTCGCTTTTGGAAAAAAACAAGAACGCGCTCAAGCTCATCGAAACCCGCCCGGAGGACGCGCCGCTGGCCGTGCAACTCTTCGGCTCCGTGCCTGAAGAAATGCGCGACGCGGCGGCCATCCTCGAATCGCGCGGCTTCGCGTCCGTGGACATCAACATGGGTTGTCCCGTCCGCAAGGTCTGCAACGTCGGCGGCGGCTCGGCCATGATGACCGAACTGGCCAAAACCGCCGCGCTCGTCCGCGGCATGGTCAACGCCGTGAAAATCCCCGTCACCGCCAAAATGCGCCTCGGCTGGGACGATGACAACCTGACCGCGCCGGATTTGGCTCGGGTGCTCGAGGATGCCGGTGTCGCAGCTGTTTTTGTTCATGGCCGGACGCGACAACAAGGCTTTGGCGGCACGGTAAATCTCGCTGGAATTCGCGCGGTCGTGCAGGCCGTGAAGCACATTCCCGTCATCGGCAACGGCGACGTGACCACGCCGGAGGCCGCGAGGATGATGTTCGATGAAACCGGCTGTGCCGGCGTGAGCATCGGGCGCGGCGCATTTTATAATCCGTGGATTTTCCAGCACACGCTGGAGTATTTGAAAAGTCAAAATCGGTGGGGCGAGACTCCGTCGATCCCTGACTCTTCTAAAAACGCCCGCGGAAATATGGGCTCGACGGAGTCTCGCCCCACCATTTTACCCGAACCCACCTTTGCGGACCGGGTGCGGGTGATGTGCCGGCATCTGGATTTGATGATTGAAGTTTTTGGCGAGGAACCGGGCTGCCGGATGTTCCGCAAAATTGCGCCGTGGCATGCCAAACGTTTCGGCCCGTGCCGCGAATTCAACAAACGGGTCGTACAGGTATCCACCCAGGCTGAATTCCACGAAGTTCTGGAAAATTATACCCGCTGGCGGCTGCAATTTCTCGAAGAAAATGGTGAGTTGCAGCCGCGCTTCCGCCCGCCGCCACTGGTCGCGTCCTTCATGCAAGGATCGACTCCAAGCCGACGCGAACAAATTCCTGTGCCAAAAGGGCCAGTGGAGGTGTGGTAGCACAAAAGTTTCTGGACAAACCATTTTGCCGGGCACAAAGTCAAAAACGTGAAACGAGATGGCCTGCAAAGTTTGCAGCCAATCAACCGGTGAAAATCGCCACGCCATGAGCAAACGAAACTCAGATTGGTATATTCCACCAGATTGGGGCATGTTTCTAGCACTCCGAGGGGACCGTGCTCGCCCTGGACATTGGTATATTCCACCAGATTGGGGCATGTTTCTAGTGATTCCCTGCATAGTGGTGTTGTCGAGCATCTTGTTGCCAGTCCTTGCACAATTGAAGACCGGGGACATGCGCGCACTCTATGGTTTTGGATTGGGAGCAGGCGTAATAGGCGTTGTCCTGCTTTTCGTTGCCCGACTACCTCTTTACAAGCAGCGTCGGTTTTGGATTATCGGTCCGATGCAGCTGGATCGGAAACATCGCCACATTTATTGGCTGGCTTACGTTTTCGTCGCAGCTAGTCTGCTGTTGCTTGGCGTCGTCTGGCTGAGGACGCATGAGAATTGATTCACCGAACGCAGATAGACTGCAAACTTGCCATATTTTCTTCGCATCCTTCGCTCGACTATTTCCCAATGCAAAACTGGCTGAAGATGGTGTCGAGCAGGTCTTCCGTCGCCGTTTTGCCGACGATTTCGCCGACGGCGTTGACGGCGATGCGCAATTCACCCGCCGCCAGCTCCAGGGTTTCCCCGGCGCGCAACACGTCCAGCGTCCGTTGCGTGGCCGCGCGGGCGCGGGTCAGCGCGTCCTGATGCCGTGAGTTGATCATCACCTGCAGCATCCCGGCCGTGATTTCGCCCGACCATACCAGCTCCTTGATGGCGTCCTTCAGCGCCTCAATCCCCTGCCCGCTCAGGCAGCAGACCTCGACTACCAACGTGCTGCCGGCATCTTGCCGGCAGAACTGACCTTTGAAATTATTGCTCTGCCGGCAAGATGCCGGCAGCACGTTGAGGCGCGGCAAATCAATCTTGTTCACGACCAGGATCCGTTTCTTACCGGCAAATTCAGCGAAATATTTTTCGTCGGCAGGCGTGAACGGCTCGCTCGCGTCGAGCACGTGCAGGATGAACTCGGCCCGGGCCAGCGATTCGTGGCTGCGGCGGACGCCTTCCTGCTCGATTTCGTCGCGCGCCTCGCGCAACCCCGCCGTGTCAATGAACACCACCGGCAAGCCGCGGATGTTGGCCGTCTCCTCGATGGTGTCGCGCGTCGTGCCCGGTATCGGCGAGACGATGGCGCGGTCGTGACCGAGCAATTGATT
>JBEKSU010000276.1:0-3997 GCA_049516755.1 Verrucomicrobiota bacterium
GCCACCGTGTGCTTCTCCATGTATTCGCTCATGTCGATGCGGATCATCGCGTTCTCGTCGTCGAACAAAAATTCCGCCAGCGCCCGGGCTGTTTCGGTTTTGCCGACACCGGTCGGGCCAAGAAAAATAAACGAGCCGATGGGCCGGTTCGGGTCCTGCAATCCGCTGCGCGCGCGGCGCACGGCGTCGGACACGGCCTTGATGGCCTCCTTCTGCCCAACCACGCGTTGCGCCAGCCGTTCCTCCATCTTCACCAGCTTCTGCCGTTCGCCTTCCAGCATCCGCGAGACCGGAATGTGCGTCCACGCCGCCACGACCTTGGCGATGTCCTCGTCGGTGACTTCCTGGCGTAATAAAGTAGCCCGGCCGTCCCGGCTGGCAGGCGAGACGCCTGCGCTACGTTCCATCGCCGCCAGTTTCTTTTCCAAATCCGGAATTTTGCCGTACTGTATCTCGGCGGATTTGGTCAAATCCCCACGCCGTTGGACCTGTTCCAGTTCGATCTTTGCCTGTTCCAATTGCGTTTGCACGACGCTGACGGCATTCACCGCGGCTTTCTCATTCTGCCACTGCGCGGTCAGCGCCTTGGATTTGTCCTTGAGGTTGGCTGTTTCCTTGTCAATGAGCTTGAGCCGTTCCTTGCTCGCGGCGTCCTTTTCCTTGGCCAGCGACGTGCGCTCGATTTCCAGCTGCAAAATCTGCCGGTCAAGCTGGTCCAGTTCCGTCGGCTTGGAATCCAGCTCCATCTTGATGCGCGATGCCGCCTCATCCACCAGGTCAATCGCCTTGTCCGGCAAAAACCGGTCGGTGATGTAGCGATGCGACAGCGTCGCCGCCGCCACGAGCGCGGAATCCTGGATGCGCACGCCGTGATGCACCTCGTAGCGCTCCTTCAATCCGCGCAAAATCGCGATGGTCGCCTCGACGGTCGGTTCCTCGACCATCACCGGCTGGAACCGCCGTTCCAGCGCCGGGTCTTTCTCGATGTGCTTGCGGTATTCATCCAGCGTCGTAGCGCCCACGCAACGGAGTTCGCCGCGCGCCAGTTGCGGTTTCATGATGTTCGCCGCGTCCGTCGCACCTTCCGCTGCGCCCGCGCCGACGATGGTGTGCAGTTCGTCAATGAACAAAATGATTTTCCCTTCGCTCGCGGTGATTTCCTTGAGAAACGCCTTCAGCCGGTCCTCGAATTCGCCGCGATATTTTGCGCCGGCAATCATCGCGCTGAGATCCATCGCCACCAGCCGCTTGTTTTTGAGCGATTCCGGCACGTCGCCGCTCACGATGCGTCGGGCCAGACCCTCGGCAATCGCCGTCTTGCCCACACCCGGCTCGCCGATGAGCACCGGATTGTTCTTGGTGCGGCGCGTGAGCACCTGCATGACGCGGCGGATTTCCTCGTCGCGGCCGATGACCGGGTCAATCTTCCCCTGCCGCGCCAGCACGGTGAGGTCGCGCCCGTATTTGTCGAGCGCCTGGAATTTGGCCTCGGGATTTTCGTCCGTCACGCGCTGATTGCCGCGCAAATCGGCGAGCGCCTTTAAAACCGTGTCGCGCTTGAGCCCGGCGGCGGAAAGCAACTTCTTCAACGACGACCCGCCATCGTCCAGCAGGCCCAGCAGCAGATGTTCGGTGCTGATGTAATCGTCCTTCAGCTTGGCGGCCTCGGATTGCGCGGCATCGAGCGCCTTGCGCAAAGTCGGGCTGGCATAAACCTCCGCGCCGCCCTCGACCTTGTGGCGTCGGGACAAATCGCGTTCCAGCTCGGCCTGTAGTTTCGCGGGCGGCACGCCGATTTTCTGGAGCAGTTCGGGCACGAGGCTTTCGGACTGGCCGAGCAGCGCCAGCAGGAGATGTTCGCCGTCCATTTCCTGGTGCGACATTTCGCGCGCGAGCCGTTGCGCCTCCGACAGCGCTTCCTGCGATTTGAGGGTCAATTTCTCCGTTTGCATAACACACTTAATAAATCGTCCCGCACCAACGTCAAGCGACTTACGGAAATGAAAAAGTGGCTGAACGCTCGCCCTCACCCCAGCCTCTCCCCCGGGAGAGGAGAATTGTTCGCCGTCTCCTTGAAAAAATCTGCGACGGATTTTGCCGGACGCTGATCCACACAACCAGAACCGACCAAAAGCCATTTCCTCTCCCGGGAGAGAGGATAAAAGGTGAGGGCGAGCTAAAAACTCACCGCGCCTTTGTGTGAACCGAATTTTTATTTGACCGGGAACAACGGCTGAAACCGTTTCCGCAATCCGCATTCTGCATTCCGCATTTGAAGCGAGCTTGCTCCCCCGGCGGGATTGCGCTAGTCTGGGCACGCTATGGATATGGAAACACCGCCTCTGCCGTCCAGCGCCGTGCCGCCACCGTTGACGCCGTCGCCGCCGATCATCACGCCGCCACCGCCGGCCAAACCGCGCAAAAGCCGGGGCTGGATGATTTTGGCGATCATTCTGATTGTGTTGCTGGCTTTCAGCTTGTTGGGGAATTTTACACAGTTTATTGCACACGCGCTCGGTTCCGGACTCGGCCGGAGCGGCTTTCGCACCAGCCTGGCGCGCGACGTCAGCCCGCGACTCGAGGAATGCATGATCAAAGACAACGACGCGCATTACAAAATAGCCGTGGTCACCGTGGAGGGCATCATCAGCGACAGCGACCGGGACCAGGCCGGCAACAGCATGGTGGAAGTCATCAAGGCGCAGCTGGACCGCGCAAAGGATGATGACCGGGTCAAGGCGGTGATTTTGAAGGTGGATTCGCCCGGCGGCGAGGTGATGGCCTCCGACGAAATCAACAAGGCCATCGCGGATTTTCAGACGGACACGCCGGATGCGTCGGACAAATCGATCAAGCGGGGCAAGCCGGTGATTTGTTCGATGGGCAGCCTGGCGGCGTCGGGCGGCTATTACATTTCCGCGCCCAGCCGCTGGATTGTGGCGAACGATCTGACCCTCACCGGCAGCATCGGCGTGATTTTGCACAGTTGGAATTATCGCGGGCTGATGGACAAGGTCGGCGTTGCGCCGGTGACCTACAAGAGCGGCCTGTACAAGGACATGCTCAGCGGCGACCGCAGCACGAATGAAATTCCGCCGGAGGAACATGCTATGGTGCAGGGCTTGATTGACGAGACGTACCAAAGATTCAAGGACGTCGTCGCCGATGGCCGGAAAAATGCGCATGAGAAAAACAGGACCGAAGGCCATGCGCTCATCAACAATTGGACCAATTATGCCGACGGCCGCGTGCTTTCCGGAACCCAGGCCTTCAAGTATGGCTTCGTGGACGAGCTCGGCGACTTCGACAAGGCGGTGGAGCGCACCAGGGAAATCGCCCACATCCACAACGCGAATCTGGTCGAATACCGCGAGCGCTACGACATCTCCGAGTTTCTGCGCCTGTTCGGGCAGAGCGAATCCGCGCACAATATCAAGCTCGACCTCGGCGTGGAAATGCCCAGGCTGCAGGCCGGACAACTTTACTTCCTGTCACCCACCTTTGTGAACTGACGTGAAAGGCGTCACCGTCATCGCGCACCCGCTGGTGCAACACAACCTCACCCGGTTGCGCGACAAACGGACGCAGTCCCAGGAATTCCGCCGGCTGCTGGGCGAAATCGCCTCGCTCATGCTTTACGAGGCCACCCGCTCGTTCGCCACCCGTCCCACTACCGTGCAAACGCCGCTCGCACCCGCCCGCGGATTTCGAATCGGACGCGATGTCGTTCTCGTGCCCGTGCTCCGCGCCGGCCTCGGCATGCTCGACTCCATTTTGCAACTGATTCCCAACGCCCGCGTCGGTTTCATCGGCCTCAAGCGCGAGGAAACGACCTTGCGCGCGCAGTTTTACCACAAAAGTCTGCCGAAAAACCTGAGCCGGTTTGAGGTCATTTTGATTGACCCCATGCTGGCGACCGGCGGCAGCGCCGTTGCCGCGCTGGATCTGCTCGCCGAGCAGGGCGCGAAACAGGTGCGGCTCGTGAATCTGGTCGCCG
>JBEKSU010000277.1:0-3992 GCA_049516755.1 Verrucomicrobiota bacterium
GAAACGTCGTCGGCATGGACAGCAAATCGCCTTCGTACAGCGGCGGCATGAATTCCGAGCCGATGTTTTGATAAGGGAACAACACGCCGGCCTTGAGCGCCATTTCGCGCGCCCGGCCTTCGGGAAAAATGCCGGTTACCAGCCGGTTCCACGGAAAGAACACCCAGACCACGATCAACGCGGCGGTGATGACGACCTTCCAGCGCCGTTGGATGACCCAGTCAATCACCGGATGATACGCCCAGATGAAAAAGCGGTTGAGAGGATTTTTCCCTTCCTTCGGGATTTTGCCGCGGATGAAGAAGCCCATGAGAATCGGCGCCAGCGTGATGGAGAGCAGCGCCGCCGCGCCCATCGAATAGGTTTTCGTGAATGCGAGCGGTTTGAACAACCGGCCTTCCTGCGCCTGGAGCGTGAACACGGGAATGAACGACACGGTGATGACCAGCAGCGAGTAAAACAGCGTCGGGCCCACCTCGACGGCCGCGTCGCGGATGATTTCCCAATGCGGTTTTTTGCCCTGGTCGCGTTCCAGGTGTTTATGGGCGTTCTCGATCATGATGATGACCGCATCCACCATCGCGCCGACGGCGATGGCGATGCCGCCCAGGGACATGATGTTCGAGCTGATGCCCTGGCCGAACATGACCATGAAAGCAATCAGCACGGCAATCGGCAGGATGATGATGGCCACCAGCGCGCTGCGCAGGTGCAGCAGGAACGCGAGGCAGACGAGCGCCACCACAAGACTTTCTTCCAGCAGCTTTTGTTCGAGCGTTCTGACCGCGCGATCGATTAATGCCGTGCGATCGTAAACCACCGTGTATTTCACGTCCGGCGGCAGGGCCTTCATCGCCAGGTCCAGCCGTTGTTTCACCTTCTGGATGACCTCGCGGGCGTTGGCGCCGTAGCGTACCACGACAATGCCGCCCACGGTTTCGCCCTTGCCGTTCAATTCGGCGATGCCGCGGCGCTCGTCGGGGCCGAACTGGACGTCCGCCACGTCACGCAACAAAATCGGCACGCCGTTCGCGCCGGAACCCACGGCGACCTTCCGCAAATCGTCCAGGCTTTGCACGTACCCCTTGACGCGCAGGATGAATTCAGTTTCCGCCAGTTCGATGGAACGCCCGCCGACCTCGCCGTTGCTGCGTTCGATAGCCGTGCTCACGTCCTTCAACGACAGGTTGTAGGCACGCAGCTTCGTCGGGTCCACCGTCACCTGGTATTGCTTCACGAAACCGCCGACGGACGCGACCTCGGACACGCCATCCACGGCGGTGAGCTGGTATTTCAAATACCAATCCTGGTAGGACCGCAACTCGGCCAGGTCGCGGTTCGTCGAATTGATGGAATACATGAACGCCCAGCCGACGCCGGTGGCGTCCGGGCCGAGCGACGGCGTGACGCCCTTGGGCAACTGTCCGCTCAGGCCGCTGAGATATTCCAGCACGCGGCTGCGCGCCCAGTACGGATCCGTGCCGTCCTCGAAAATGACGTACACGAACGAGAAGCCATAAAACGAATAGCCGCGCACCGCCTTTTGCCGCGGCACGGACAGCATCTTGGTCGTGATGGGATAGGTGACCTGATCTTCGATGATGTTCGGCGCCTGGCCTTCCCAAGGCGTGTAGATGATGACCTGCGTGTCGGAGAGGTCGGGGATGGCGTCGAGCGGGATGTGGCATACGGCATAAACGCCGCCGAGCACCGCCGCCGCCGTGGCCAGCAGCACGATGAACTTGTTCTTCAGCGAAAAATCAATGACGCGTTGGAGCATATTTTGAAATGACGAATGACTAAGCCCTAATGACTAAAGAATGACGAAGATCTAATGACCAATGTGTGTGAAATCGGGCTGGCCGGTCTTGGGGTTTCGTCATTGGGAATTCTTTCGTCATTAGGATTTAGGAATTAGTAATTATTAATGCGAGTCGCTGGTTTTTGATTCAGTGGCACGGGAATCCGACGGGTGGACAGGAGCCTCCATCACCGGTATCAGCGTCATGCCGCAAACCGGACATTTGCCGGGTTTGTCCTCGTGAATGTAACTGTGCTCCGGCATCGGGCAGGTGTAGTAAAGAATCTTGCCGCCCGGCTGGATTTCCTTGAGTTCGGCCGGGGTCACCGGCACCAGCGTCATGCCGCAAATCGGGCATTTGCCGGGATGATCGTACTCGATGGAAATGTGCTCCGGCATCGGACAGACCCAGACCATTTTGACCGCATTGGTCCCGGCCGGCGCGGCGTTGCTGGTTTCATTGGTATCCGGCGCGGCTGCCGCCGCCGCTTCAGCCGGATTGTTCATTTTCTGGATTGCCTCGCGCAACTGGCTTTCCGAATCAAGCATGAACTGGCCGGAGGTGACAATCCGCTCGCCTTCGCTCAAGCCGCTGAGCACCTGGTCCATGTCGTCTTGCGCCGGCTGTCCCAGGATCACGGTGCGCGCCTCGAATTTCCCGCCGGGCAGCGCGACGAAAACAGTGTTTTTCTCGCCGCTGCGCAGCACCGCCGAGTCCGGCACCAGCAACACCGACGGCGCCAGGTCCGATACCAATTCCACCGTTGCGAACATGCCCGGCTTGAGAAAGTAGCCGGGATTGTGAAATTCCATGCGCACCCGCGCCGTGCGCGTCTTTTCATCGACGGTCGGATAAATGTAGGTGACCCGCCCGCGGAATTTGCGGTCGGGCAAATACGACAGCATCATCGTCGCCTCCTGCCCGAGCTGGATGGCGGACAGGTCCTGCTCGTAAACCTGGGCATAGACCCACACCACGCCGATGTCCGCCAGCCGGTACAATTTCATGCCCGCATCCACCATCTGGCCTTGAACGACGTTCTTTTCGACCACAAATCCGGCGATGGGCGCGGAGACGGTCAGCGTCTTGGTTGCCATGCGCGTTTTTTCCAGCTCGGCGATCTGCGCGTCGGAGATGTCGTAAAATTTGAGCTTGGTCCGGGCGCTGTCGAGCAGCACACTGTCTTCGGCGGAAGCCGTGCCCGATTCCCCGCCCAGCGCCGCCAGATATTCCGTCTGCGCGCTGTACAATTCCGGCGAATAAATCTCGAACAGCGGATCGCCCGGATTCACCAGCGCGCCGGTGGCATCCACGTAGAGTTTTTCAATCCAGCCCTTGTATTTGGTCGTCACGTCCGACAGCGCGGTCTCGTCGTAATCCACATTGGCCACAGTGCGGATCACCCGGCACAACGGCCCGCGCGTGACCTTGGCGGTGCGGATGTTCATGGTCTGGATCGTCGCCAGATCAATGGCAATGGCCGGTGATTCGTTGGCCGCGTTTTCATAAACCGGCACCATGTCCATGCCCATGCTGTCTTTGCCCGGTTGCGGACTGGTTTCACCGGGGTTCATCGTGGATTTGTAGTAGGCGATTTTGCGTTCGCCCGGAGCTCCGACGCCGGCCTGTTTCCGGATGGGCGTGAGTTTCATGCCGCAAATCGGGCAGTTGCCGGGATGGTCCTGGATGATCTGCGGGTGCATGCCGCAGGTATAGAGCGTCTTCGTTTCGGAGGCGCCGGCGGTGGTTTGGCCGGAGTTTTTGCCGCAAGAAATTGCACCGGCGGCAACCACGGCCAGAAGAACGGCCAAGAGGCTGAACTTGATGGTTTTCATGGCGAAGGATGGGTTGATGAATTGGTTGAAACAGTTGCGGTGGCCGCGGACAGCAGCGGCGCATTGGCCGGCGGCACGCCGGCAATGAGCAGCGAGAGGTCCGAAAGCACCAGTTCGCGCTGGGTGCGCGCCTCGATTTCCGACAGCCGGAATTCCAGCAGCGTGCGCTCGGTATCAATCAAATTGAAAAAATCCGTCTTGCCGGCGAGATAGGCAGCGCGGGCGATTTCCAGCGACTGTTGCGCCTTGGGAATAAGCTGGTCCTGCAACAGGTCAAGGTTGCGATTGATTTCGCGGTAATCGAAACTTTTTCCGGCAAAATCCACGGTCAGGTTGATCTGCCCGGCGGTGAGCC
>JBEKSU010000278.1:0-3909 GCA_049516755.1 Verrucomicrobiota bacterium
GGGGGATGTGCTGCTCCTGCCCGCCGTGGTTGGAGCGTGCTTGTGCCGGCCGCGTGGCGCCATCAGCTTGTTGGAAATTTCATTGCCGGAAGGAAAATAATCCCATGAAAAAACTCATCGTTTTCGATCTGGATGGCACGCTTGCCGAAAGCAAAGCCTCGCTCGATGCCAAGATGGCCAAACTGCTCACCGCTCTGCTGGGAATTGTCAAAGTGGCCGTGATTTCCGGCGGCGATTGGCCGCAGTTCGAGAAACAGGTGCTCGCCAATCTGCCCCACGACGAACACCTGAAGAACCTGTCTCTGCTTCCCACCTGTGGAACAAAGTTCTACCAATACACTGGCGATTGGAAAAAGATCTACTCGGAAGATTTCACTGCGGACGAAAAAAAGAAAATCATCAGTTCGCTAAAACAGGCGCTCGAAGCAGCGGGTTTCAAGGTTGAAAAGGTCTGGGGAGAAACCATTGAAGACCGGGGAAGCCAGATTACGTTTTCCGCATTGGGGCAGCAGGCGCCCATCGAAGAAAAGAAAAAATGGGACCCAGATTTCACCAAACGGAAGAAGATAAAAGCTCTCCTTGATAAGCTCATCCCTGAGTTTTCCGTGCGTCTGGGGGGCACGACATCCGTTGACGTCACCAAACCGGGCATTGATAAAGCCTACGGGATTCGAAAACTCCGGGACATCCTTGGCATTGCCATTGATGAGATGATTTTTATCGGCGATGCGTTGTTTCCGGGTGGAAACGACTATCCAGCGAAAGAAGCAGGTGCTCTTTCCATCCGGGTCAGAGATCCCAACGAGTCGAAACGGGTGATTGAAGCCATCGTGGCTTGTCGGGGTGGCGTTCAAACTGCAAAGCCTCGGGAGGAGAAGACCGGATGAGTGGCTTTCAATTAAAGCGGCTGGGAATGTTGATGGAGCCGGAGCCGGGCAATCCGCAGGAGGTTGAAGGCGTCCTGAATCCGGCGGCCACTCGCGGCCCGGATGGTAGGCTTTACCTGTTTCCGAGGCTCGTCGCCAAGAACAACTATTCACGCATCGGCATCGCTCGCGTAAAATTCAACGAAGCCGGCGACCCGTCCGGAGTCGAACGTCTCGGCATTGCGCTTGAGCCGGAAGTTGATTACGAGCGGCGATCTGACGGCAGCGGCGGCTGCGAGGATGCACGAGTTACTTTTGTCGAGCCGCTCCAGCATTACGTCATGACTTACACGGCGCTTTCGCCGAGCGGACCCCGGATTGCCCTGGCGATGTCGGAGGATTTGTTCCATTGGGAGCGGATCGGGTTGGCGACTTTTGAACCCTTTCAAGGCATTGATTTCGTCCACGTGGACAACAAGGACGCCAGTATCTTTCCCGTAGCCATTCCCAACCACGCCGGGAAAATGCAACTGGCCCTCCTGCACCGTCCACTTTTTCCCGGCACCCGCCCCGAGGAAACCGCCTGCCAAGGCGAGTTCCGGATTGTGGATCGCGAGCACGAAAGCATCTGGATTTCCTATTGTCCGATGCCGCCCGAGGGCATGGCGCCGCATCGTCCCGGCCTGTTCAACTCGCATCACCGGCTGGCAACTCCAGTGTCGCCCTGGGAAAAGTTAAAAATCGGCGGCGGCACTCCGCCTATTCTAACCAAGCACGGCTGGCTGATTCTTTACCACGGTGTGAGCAAAATGGCGGAGCCGGGCAGCGACGGACGCCAGCTCTGCTATTCAGCCGGGCTGATGATTCTCTCGAAGGAACATCCGCAAAACATCCTCTATCGCTCGACGGAGCCGGTGTTGACGCCGGAGTTGCCGCAGGAACGCCACGGGACGATTGCCAACGTCGTGTTCCCCACCGGCATTGACCGGCGCGACGATCTCGGCACACCCGACCGTTTCGACGTCTATTACGGGATGGCCGACAACCGGATTGGCGTTGCCCGCCTTGACCTGCCGGAACACCTGCCACCAGGAGCAGCCGCCGACGCGCCCGCGACAACGCCTCCGTAAAATCAAATTCTAGAAAACGCAAAGCAGCATTTGGAAACGAAGGCCGCATTTTTTTGCGCTGAAGGCGCTACGGAAATTAGCCCAGGGTTTGAGCGCAGCGAATATCCGTTACGCCTTCAGCGTATTTGATTCGCGTTCGCGTGTTTCCCGCCTTCATCAATTACGGCGCGGCAAGGGCGTGGTTCGCGGTTTGAAATTCGCGTTAATTCGCGCAATTCGTGTCAGAACTTCACCTCTTTGCTGCTCATGTTCATGGGGTGTTCACCCCATACATTTTTCCGCGTCTAAAAGTTATACTTTCCATAATTGATTATTGTGAAAATTGAAATACACGGTCACCAAAGGATTTTGCCATGACACCAGACACCGACCAGCCCAAGACTCCCGAATCGAAGCCTACGGCTCTCGCCTCCAAGCCGGGATCGAAGCCTGATGCGAAGCCCGATGTGAAGGATGATTTGAAAACGCTGCCGCTGGCAGAGGTGGAGAAAAAATTGGAATCATCGCCGGATGGTCTAACTCAAGCCGAGGCGCAGAAACGGCTCACTCAATATGGGCCGAATGAACTGACCGAGAAGAAGACGAATCTCTTCCTGAAATTCCTCAGTTATTTTTGGGGACCCATCCCATGGATGATTGAGATTGCGGTGATTCTGTCGGGCGTGGTCGGACACTGGCCGGATTTTTTCATCATCCTTCTTTTACTGGCGGCCAATGCCGTCGTCGGGTTCTGGGAAGAACGCGAGGCGAGCAACGCCATCGAGGCCCTCAAGGCCAAGCTGGCAGTCAAGGCCCGGGTGAAACGCGACGGAAAGTGGATCAACCCGCCGGCGCGCGAGTTGGTGCCGGGCGATGTCATCCGCATGCGGTTGGGCGACATTGTGCCGGCGGATGCTCGTTTGCTGGACGGCGACCCGGTGGAGGTGGATCAGTCCGCGCTGACCGGCGAGTCGTTGCCTGCCGAGCGCAAATCGGGCGACGCCGTGTTTTCCGGTTCGATCATCCGCCAGGGCGAAGCCGGCGCCATGGTCTATGCCACGGGCGAGAAAACCTACTTCGGCAAGACGGCGCAACTGGTGCAGGAGGCGCACACCGTCAGCCATTTTCAAAAGGCGGTTTTGAAAATCGGCAATTACCTGATCATTCTCGCGGTGGCGCTGGTGGCCGTGATCATTGGTTTCGCAATCTATCGCGGCGACGCGATCCTCACCACGCTGCAATTTGCCCTGGTGCTGACCGTGGCCGCGATTCCCGTGGCGATGCCGACGGTGCTGTCGGTGACGATGGCGGTCGGCGCGCGCCTGCTCTCCAAGAAACAGGCGATTGTGAGCCGGCTGGTGGCCATCGAAGAATTGGCGGGTGTGGACGTGCTGTGCGCGGACAAAACCGGCACCCTGACCCAGAACAAGCTGACGCTGGGCGATCCATTCAGCGTGAACAATGTCCCCGCCGAGCAAGTTATCCTCAATGGCGCGCTGGCGTCGCGCGCGGAAAACAACGACACCATTGATCTGGCCGTTTTGGGCGGACTGAAAGACAAGGAAGCTTTGAAGGCTTATGAGGTGGTTCATTTCCAGCCGTTCGACCCGGTGCATAAACGCACCGAGGCCACCGTCAAAGCCAAAGACGGAAAGACGTTCAAGGTAACGAAGGGTGCGCCGCAGGTGATTTTGGCGTTGTCGTCCAATGCCGGGCAGGTGAAGCCCGCCGTCGAGAAGGCGGTCAATGAATTCGCGGCGCGCGGCTTTCGTTCGTTGGGTGTGGCGCGGGCCGAGGGAGAAGGCCAATGGCAGTTTCTGGGTGTCTTGCCCCTGTTCGATCCGCCACGGGAAGATGCCAAGGCAACCATCGCGACCGCGTGCCAGATGGGCGTGAAGGTCAAGATGGTTACCGGCGATCAACTGGCCATCGCC
>JBEKSU010000279.1:0-3895 GCA_049516755.1 Verrucomicrobiota bacterium
GATGGCCTCTGACTTGTGTTTTCAATTGTCGCCTCGCTCGCGACCTGCCCATTGCTGCCACTCTTTATTCCCCGGGCAAAGCGGGCGTAAAACAGCAACGTGAGCAGGAAGAAGAACGTGCTCAACAGGTCCTTCCGTTCCGACACCCACGCCACCGATTCCACATGCACCGGGTGCAACCCGAACAACGCCGCCACCAGCAAGCTCCGCCACATCGCGCCCGCTTGCCGGGCCGAAGCAATCGCTGCTGCCGTTTTGCTACCAGTATCAAGTTGTGGCGACAAAGATGATGATAAAAGCGGGCCGTTGCCGCGGTGGCTGGTCAGGCGGTACAGCAACAGGAAGATCAGCACGGTGTTGACGGCATGCAGCAGCACGCTGGTCAGATGATGGCCCCAAGGGTTCAACCCAAACAGCTGACAGTCCAACATGTGGGACAACATCGTCACCGGATGCCAATTGGAGGATACCGGGATCGAGAATGCCCACTTCAGGTTGTCCCAGGTCAGTCCGTTTTGAACTTGTGGATTCATGGTAACGTAAAGTTTGTCATCATAGACGAAGCCACACCGGGTCGCCGGCCAGTACAATCCAATTGTCAATAGCAGCAGTAATCCCGCCAGCAGCCACACCGGAATGCGCAATGGCGTCGTGGCCGGCGCGGGTGCTTTCGCCTGTGTGGAGTTGGATGTCGTTTCAGGACTGCGCATGGGTCTGCCCCAAATTATCAGGAGTCCGGGAACCTTGGCACGCCCATTTTGTGGTGGGGGACGAGGTCACGAGACCTTGGGTGCGATGGTTTCAACCATCGACTCCCCCAGCCTCCTGACGTCGGCTCCTACGGATTCCAGTAGGAATCGAGGTGACGAGATTCGGATGAGTCTCAGGGGAAAGCCTCGTGACCTCGGTTCCTACTGGAGTTTAGCGCTGCGATTCCGCCCGGCCCGGGGGTTTGAATCAGCGGGCTGCAGGCGCGTTCTTCATTTCCAAGGCGCGGGCGAGGTTGTTGCGGGCCTCCGCGTAATCGGGTTTCAGTCGGATGGCTTCCTGAAATTGGCTGATGGCCTCGTCGATCCGGCCTTTACGGCCGAGGGCAATACCAAGATTGTTGCAGGCATCGGCGTCATCGGGGTTTACGCGGATGGCTTCCTGGAATTGGCTGATCGCCTCGTCGATTTGGCCTTTCATGCCAAGCACGATGCCGAGATTGTTGTGAGCGTCGGCGTAATCCGGTTTCAGGCGGATGGCTTTCTGAAATTGGCCGATGGCCTCGTCGATCTGGCCTTTCCTGCAGCAGGCGGTGCCCAGACTGTAGTAAGCCTCGGCGTAATCGGATTTCAGGCGGATGGCTTCCTGAAATTGTCCAATGGCTTCGTCGATTTGGCCATTCCTGCATAAGGCGTTGCCCAGACTGCAGCAGGCCTCGGCGTAATTGGGTTTCAGGCGGATGGCTTCCTGGTACTGGCTGATCGCCTCGTCGGTCCGGCCTTCCTCACCAAGAGAGTTGCCGAGGTTGTTGTGGGCCTCGGCGTCATCGGGTTTCAGGCGGATGGCTTCCTGAAACTGGCTGATCGCCTCGTCGGTCCGGCTTTTCCCGGCGAGGGCAACGCCGAGGTTGTTGCGGGCCATCCAGCTGGCCGGGTTCTTGGCCAGCGTGTCGCGCCATAATGTTTCCGGGTTCTGGTAAACCTCTGCCTGGCGCCAGGTCAGCACGCCAAGCAATCCCAACAACGCCCCGCAGAGCACCGGTTCCAGAAACGGGTTTCCTTTCCGGAACGGTCCGAGGGCGGTGGTGATGCCCGCCGCCGCCAGCGCGAACAGACCGATGCTGGCAACGTATTGGTAATGGTCGGCCACAAATGAATACTGAAAAGTGGCCAGCATGATGAACCCCAGCATCGGGCCCAGGGTTGCCACGTAAAACGCGACCGCCACTTCGAGGCTCCGGCCGGCATATCGTCTGACATAATAAATCGCGGCGCATAATCCGCCGCCCGCCGCGAGCCAGACATAGGCCAGCGGATCGGCGGCGTCAACCGTCCAACGGGGATAACTGAAGGTCAGGCTGGCCGGCCAGACCAGCTTGCCCGCGTAAAACCAGACGGCATGACTTGCCAGGAGGACGCGCTCGAAAAAACCGAGTCCAAACACCTCCCCCCGCGTGTATTGATGATGCCGCTCCCACCACATCGTCAACAGCCCCATCCCCAGTCCCATCGCCACCAAGGGAACCATCTGCAGCAGCCGGGAACCGGTGATGGGTTTTCCTTTCAGCCATAAAACCAGCAGCAGTGCCGCCGGCAGCGTGCAGGCGGTGGTTTTGCTGAACAGTGCCAGGGCATAAAAAATCAGCGTCACCCCATACCACCGCCACAACGGCCTGGGCCGTTGCTCGACGAATTCAACCCAGGCCAGCACCGCCAGCAGGAAGAAAAAAAGGGACAGGATGTTTTTCCGTTCGGTAATCCAGGCGACGGATTCCACCTGGACGGGATGCAAGGCGAACAGGGCCGCCGCCAGCCAGGCGCCGGGCACGCTCAACCGCCGGAGCAGCCACCACACCAGCAAGGCATTGGCCGCGTGCAGCAAAATGTTGACCAGATGATAGCCGGCGGGATTCAGCCCCCAAAGCGACCGCTCCAGGCGAAACGTGGTGTAGGTCAGGGGAAAATATTGCGAGGGCGAGTCCAGCGAGAACCAGATCCGTTTCAGCCCGTCGGGCGCGGTTAGCAGCGGATTATCCGTCACGTAAGCATCGTCATCCCAGATGAAACCGCCCCGCTCCGCCGGCAAATAAACGAGCAGCAGCAATGCGACAATCAATGCGCCGAGCAAAACGGTTTTCCAATTTCGTTTCAACCGCACGAGGTTATTCAGTCAGGCAGCACTTTGACAAGGATGGTCGCCGCCCCTGGTGCACTAAATTTGATTGTAGGGCACGACGTAAGGAGTGCTTGTCCAAACGACTCGTTACCTCGTCGCCTACAAATTAAGACAATGCCGAATTTGATGTCGATTCGGCAGGGCACCCCCACCCTACCGGGGGTTTGAATCGGCGGCCCGCCGGGCGCTCTGGATTGCCAGCATGCGAGCGAGATTGTTTCGAGCATCGGCAAAATCCGGTTTCAAGCGCAGGGCTTCCTGGTACTGGCTGATCGCCTCGTCCATCCGGCCTTTCATGCCCAGGGCCGTGCCGAGGTTGTTGTGGGCCTCGGCGTCATCCGGCACCAGGCGGACGGCTTCCTGAAGTTGACTGATGGCCTCGCTGATTCGGCCTTTCATGCCGAGGGCGACGCCGAGGTTGTAGCAGGCCTCGCCGTAATCGGGTTTCAGACGGAGGGCTTCCTGGTATTGGCCAATCGCCTCGTCGGCCCGGCCCTTCATGCTGTAGGCGACGCCGAGGTTGTAGTGGGCCTTGGCATCATCCGGTTTCAGCCGGATGGTTTCCTGAAATTCGCCGAGCGCCTCGTCGGTCCGGCCTTTCATGCCAAAAGCCGTGCCGAGATTGTAGTGAGCGCTGGCATAATTTGGTTTCAGGCGGATGGCTTCCCGGTATTGGCTGATGGCCTCGTCGGCGTGGCCTTTCAGGGCGAGAATGGAGCCGAGATTGTTATGCGCCAGGTAATTGTCTTTCGTGACCGCGAGCGCATGCCGGAAAAGGATTTCAGTGTCCTGCCAATACCCGAGCTGCTGCCGCGTCAATCCCACGCACACGGCAATCGCCAAACCACCCGCCACCGACAACACCATCACCTGATGCCGCCACTGCCGGGACAATTCGCACCCACTCCAGACGGTGAGCATCAGCACCCCCAACGATGGAATATAAGTAAAACGGTCAGCCATCGCCACCCAGCCCGCCTGCACCAAACCAATCACCGGCACCAGCGTCCCC
>JBEKSU010000280.1:0-3805 GCA_049516755.1 Verrucomicrobiota bacterium
TTTCCGCATGGGCGAGGCATTGGGATTCTTCGCCGTGGATGCAGATGATTTTTTTGAGGTCGCCGGAAATTCTTTCCACATATTGCTTCAATTCATTCCTGTCCGCGTGGCCGGAGTAGGTGTCCAGCGAAACAATTTTCGCGCGCACCGGCTGCGGTTCGCCGAAAATGTTGACGGGATTCTGCCCGGCCACAATCTGCGCGCCCAGCGTATTTTCCGCGCAGTAGCCGATGAACAGAACCAGGTTCTTCGGATCGCCGATGTGGTTTTGGAGATGATGCCGGATGCGCCCGGCTTCGCACATGCCCGACGCGCTGATGATGATGGCGGGTTCCTTCAAATCGTTGAGTTTCTTTGACTGGTCGGCTTCGCGGATGTAGGTCAGGTTTGACATGCCAAAGGGATTCGCCTTTTCGTGCAGGAATTTATTGATCGTGTCGTTGAAACATTCCGGGTGCAGGCGGTAAATCTCCGTGGCATTCACGCTCAACGGGCTGTCCACAAAAATCGGCGCGCGCGGCAGTTTGCCCGCGAGCGTCAGCTGGTTCAGCACATAGACAATCTGCTGCGTGCGCCCCACCGAAAACGCCGGGATGATGACCTTGCCGTTTTGTTTCAAGGTTTCCAGCACCAGCCGGCCGACGGTTTCGTCGGCGTCGGCGCGCACTTCGTGTTCGCGTCCGCCGTAGGTGGATTCGATTTGCAGATAATCCACGTTTTCGCTCGCCACCGGGTCGCGGAGAATTTCGTCGTTGCCACGGCCCACGTCGCCGCTGAACAGGTATCGGAATTTTCGGCCGCCTTCGCGCACGTCCAAAATGACCTGCGCCGAGCCGAGAATGTGCCCGGCGTCGCGGAACGTGACGGTGACGCCGTCCACGACCGGAAACGGGCGTTCGTAGCTGAAGCCGACGAATTGATGCAGCGTTTTCTCCGCGTCCGCGATGGAGTAAAGCGGTTCGACCGGCGGCAGATGTTTTTTCGCGCGCTGTTTGGAGACGAACGCGGCGTCGTCCATCTGGATGTGCGCGGAATCCACGAGCATGATGCTGCACAGGTCGCGCGTGGCGAAGGTGCAGTGGATGTTGCCGGGGTAACCCTGCTTGACGAGGTTCGGCAGGTTGCCCGCGTGGTCCATGTGCGCGTGGCTCAGAACCACGGCGTCAATCTGTTTCGGGTCGAAGGGAAAACAGCAGTTGCGCTGGATGGATTCCTCGCGGTGGCCCTGGAAAAGGCCGCATTCGAGCAACAGCCTTTTGCCATTGACCTCGAGCAGATACATTGAGCCGGTGGTGGTGCGCGCCGCGCCAAGGAAATGGATTTGCATGGGGAAAAGATGCTGAAGGAGCCGCCGAAGTCGAGTTCTGAAACAGGGTTTGTGAAACGGAGGGCGTGAACCGTGAGGCGTAAAACGTGAGGCCACTCATTACGTTTCACGTTTCACGCCTCAGATTCAACTATGCCGGTAGGTGATGCGCGCCTTGTTTAGGTCGTACGGGGACATCTCCACGTTGACCCTGTCGCCGACGCTGATGCGGATGAAATTTTTGCGCATTTTGCCGGAGATATGCGCCAGCACTTCGTGCCCATTGGGCAGCACCACCCGAAACATCGTGCCGGGCAGCACCTGTTTGACGTTCCCACTTAATTCAATTGGCTCTTCTTTAGCCACGAAATGTCGCTGAATTATAAAAAGTAATACCATTCGCCCCGGATAAAATCAACCCATTTTCACTGCAAAAATTCAGTGGACATCCGCCGCCATTTCGATAAAGTCGCCGTAATCCTATGAAAAATGACAACATTACGACCTTGTTAAATCTCGTGCTGGCGGTGCTGGCGATTTTGGGCGTGATTTTCGCGCTCCAGACGATTTTCCGCACGCGTGAGTTGCGCTCCCTGCAAACGCAAGCGACCCAGGCCAACGGCTACCGCATGGCCGTCGAATCACTGGCGAACGACGCGGTCGCTTACAGCAAGCAAAACCCGAACTCGGACATCCTTCGAATTCTGCAGCCCGCCCAAGCCAAACCTGCCAACCGCTAATTGCCATGAATGAATCTGAAACCAATCTCCCCGCACAAACCGAAGTGATGGACCAGCTGGTCGCTTTGCGGCATCAGGTCTTCACCTTGCTGCTCGCGCTGGTCGTGGTCAGTGGCACGCTCACCGTCGTTTTGTATCGGCAGGCCAGACTGACCGGCAAGGACATCGATATCATCAAACCCCAGGCCACTCAAATCATCGAGGCATTCAAACGGGACCGGACGGGCATGGAAGCTTTCGTGAAGCAGCTCACCGCTTACGGCAACACCCACCCCGACTTCCAGCCGATACTCAGGAAATACGGGATTGTGCCGCAATCTGCCGCCGCACCAGTCGCGCCTAAGAAGTAGGCGCCGTCAGCCGCGCGCCGCAGTTCGGACAAAAATTCGACTGCGGCGGACAACTCCTGCCGCAACCGGAACAATCCGTGTGCGCTTCCTCGTGCCGCCGATGGATGATGAGATTCCGGATGTAAGGAATCCATGTGAAGACGTAGGCGAAAATAAAAACGGAATCCTGCTTGTGCAGCGAATAAGCCAGCAGCAGCAGTGAACCCGCCAGACTCAACCACCAAAACGCCGCCGGCACCACCACCCGCTTCTTTTTTTCCGTGGCATACCATTGGACGAAAAAACGCGTGAAGAAGACCGTGTTGCCCAGCCAGCCGACGACTTTCCAGACGCTCCACGCCACGCCAAGTAATTTACCGTCGTGCCAGATCAGATTCTGCAGCCAGTCCATGATGGCCACAGCTTAAGCACCCGTCTCCCGGATTTGGAGACAAATTATCCCCAACTTCCATCTGCCATCGCCCAGCTTCCAATTCATCCGCCAGCAACAATTTTTACGATTTCCAGCCGGTCGCCCGCATTGAGCTGGTGCCGCGGAAATTCCGACGGCGCGACCGCCTCGCCGTTGTGCTCCACCACCACGCTGCGCGGCAACAGCTTTTGCGCGACCAGAAAGTCCTCAATCGAGCACGGCAGCTTCGCCTCGATCGGCTTTCCGTTAGCGGTGACAAACGGATTCATTTTTAACATCCAACATCCAATTTTTGCCGGCGAGCGTTCATTGGATGTTGGGCGTTGAATGTTCGATGTTGAATGTTTTCCATTCTAGGCCGTCAATGCCGCGTCCCAATCCTTCCACACCGGTTCGTAGCCTAGTTTGCGGATCAATTCCGCCACTTCGCCGGCGGAACGTTCGTCGGCAATCTGAAACTGTCCCGTCGCGTTCGTCGCATTTTCCGGCTTGGGCGCCCATTCGCTGGCGCCGGCCGCGAGTTCCACGATCCGTCCGCGCTCGGTGTGATGAATTTTTTCCCTGCCCGCGCCCGTATAACCGCCCGGTTCGGTATGGCTGCCCGCGCTCATCATCGTGATGCCCAGCGGAATCAGCCCGTCGCGCAGCGCTGCCGGTTCGCGCGTCGAAAGCACCAGGCCCACATCGGGGAACATCAGCCGAAACGCGCAGATGAGTTGCGCGAAATCGCGGTCGGTCAGATGCGTGAGCGGCTGGAATTCGCCCGCGCACGGACGCAACCGCGGCAGCGAAATCGTCAATTGCGCCTTCCAGCAATTCCGCAGCAGATAATCCGCGTGCGCCGCCACGCTGATGGCCTCGAACCGCCAGTCGGCCAGTCCGTAAAGCGGGCTGATGCCGAGCCGCCGGAATCCCGCGGCGTAGGCGCGCTCAGGCGTTTCGAGCCGCCAGTCAAAATTGCGTTTCGGTCCGGCGGTGTGCATGTCCGCATAAACTT
>JBEKSU010000281.1:0-3650 GCA_049516755.1 Verrucomicrobiota bacterium
TTGGCATCAATGTGGTTCCAGTCGTAAAGGCGAAACGTCACGTCGCTGTTTTCCTGCACTTCAAAAACCACCACGTCGCCCAGCGAATGAACGGTTCCGGCCGGTATGAAAATTCCGTCGCCGGGCTTCGGAGTGAAAGATGCGAGCCGGTCCGCCACCGTTCCGTTCGCGAGTGCCTGCCGCAGAGTGTCCGTCGTGGTGGCAGGCTTGAGGCCCGCGTAGATGCGGCTTTTTGTCCCCGCCTCCAGCACCACCCAGGCCTCGGTTTTGCCGCTTTCACCTGCGGGGATATACTGGGCTTGCTGATCCGTTGGATGCACCTGAACGGAGAGCGTGTCGCGCACGTCGAGAAATTTCAGCAGCAGCGGAAACCGGCGGAAGCGCCCGGCCAGTTTTCCCAGCATCTGCTCCGGCCACTGATGGAGCAATTGCCCAATGCTCCGTCCCTTCAGCGGTCCATCGGCGACGCGGCTCGAATGGTCCTCGCGATCGCTCAACAGCCACGCTTCGCCGATCGGACCATCGCCGGGCAGCGGCGCAGAGAGCAGATTGGCCAAACGCCGGCCACCCCAGAGCCGATACTGATAAATCGGTTCGAATCGCAGTGGATAGAGAGATATTTGATCCATGGCATTTCAATTTTCACATTGATTCACATGGAAAGTATAACTTTCGGATGCCGAGAAATGAATGGGGTGAACACCCCATAAGATTCAAAAGACCGAAGCCGGATCGTCCTCGAAACCGGCCCCTAAAAAGTTAGATAAAACGACCGTCCTCACCCCGGCCCTCTCCTCCGAGGAGAGGGAGAATCCTTCGCCGTCCCCTTGAAAATTCGCGCCGGGATTTGCCGGATGGTCTGCCGATAAACCAGACCCCTGCCATTGCTTTTCCTTCTCCACGGGGGAGAAAGTCAGGATGAGGGCGGGCTAAAAATCCAACTTTTTAGTTTTATCTCCATTTCCTAAATTCGCGTCACGTCCTTTCCATCGCGGCAGTGTATTCGCCACGACGTGCAGCCCGGTTGCATCGGGCGCGATGGAGCAAAGCTCGTTGTGCCGCTGGCACGTTGGCCTCCTTGCCTTGCCAAGTCTCCAAAGCTGGTTGCTGGATGGCGCGGGCAAAGGAAAATGACAGCGCCCAAGGCAATTTCGACTTGAACCGAAGATTCATGGTATTCAAACGGGCCGAGGCCAGTTCAGCGGATTGGCCGCCGGACAAAAAGGCAATCCCCGGAACCGCAGCGGGGACGGTTCGCCATAGACTCTTTACCGTGATGTTGGCCACCTCGTCCACGGATGCTTGCGTGGGGCAGGTCAATCCCGGCAGCACCATGTTGGGTTTTAATATCATGCCTTCCAGCAGCACGCGCTGGGAATTTAGTTGATTGAAAACAGTTCGCAGGACTTCCTCCGTCACCGCGCGGCACCGCTCCAGGGTGTGGTCGCCATCCATGAGCACTTCCGGCTCGACGACGGGAACCAAGCCGGCCTCCTGGCACAACGCGGCGTAGCGCGCCAGCGCGTGCGCGTTGGCCTCGATGCAACTACGGCTGGGAATGCCCTCACCGATGGCAATCACTGCCCGCCACTTGGCAAAACGCGCGCCCATTTGAAAGTATTCCGCCAGACGGTCGCGCAATCCATCCAGACCTTCGGTGATTTTTTCGCCGGGATGAGCGGCCAGGTTCTTGGCTCCGGTATCTACTTTGATGCCGGGAATAATTCCCGCATCGGTCAGGACTTTGAGAAACGGAGTGCCGTCCTTCTTCTGCTGGCGGATGGTCTCGTCGAAAAGGATCGCGCCGCTGATGCACTCGCCGAGACCGGGCGTGGTCACAATCAACTCCCGATACGCGCGCCGGGCCTCCACCGTTTGCGGAATGTTGAGCTTCGCGAAGCGTTTGTTGCAGGTGGGATTGCTTTCATCCATCGCCAGCAAACCTTTGTCATCGGCAACCAGTTTTTTTGCGGCATCTATCAACAGTTGCGTGTTCATAGTGATAACTCCTCAGCACTTAGGTCGGCGGTCAACTATAGCTGTTCATTTTGATATTGGCACACTGCGCTTCATGCGGAAGGCATCCAGGGAAAAAAGCTCCAGAGGACTGCGGTAGCCCTCTACCGCTTTTCCAGCTAGACGGCCAACTGTGCCAATTTGATATAGAACTGCCATATTAGTTGCCGGCCGGGGCGGAAATTGGTTGCTGCGCCTGTTGCGGTTGGCCGTGAATCCGCCAGCGCAAATCACCGGTCATCAAATAAACCACCATGGCCGCCAGCATCAAAATCACGCAGAACCAGATGCGCCAATCACGATGGGCACGTCGCCAATAAGGAGGTTGGCCGTGATGAATCGGGCCACCATTTGGATCTCCATGCGACTTGTGCTCATTCTTTAATTCATTCATAAGATGCTATGCTTCCGCCAACCACTTCCGCGCCTCAGCGGCATCGGTGTGATCGAAATATCGGCTCGTCGCTCTTGTGAACGGCTTGCAAAACGTCGCCATGACGTGCTGCCACTGCTTGTCCCCGATCATCGCGAGGCGTTCGATGTCGGCGAGGTGTTTGGCGTCGAACTTGATTTCCTCCCAGATCGCGGCGGCTTCCCAGCCATTAAAACCGGTCATGTCAAACAGCACGCGCAATCTTCCGTTCTGCCGGACGAGCCGCTCGAACTCCGGCACGAAGCGCTCGTAACCCGCCTGGGCCAAAATCCCGCTGACGTGAACGGCGAGAAAATTCCCGCCGCCGCCTTCATTTATTTGAATGGGCATGGGGACTCATTGGGTTCGTTTCAGGCCGTTAAGTTTTCCATTTTTGCTCCCGCTGATCCGCCGCAGCTTTAGTTCCGGCACGCGTGACTTTTCCGCCAGCGGTTTCCCGTTCTGCGTTTCGCCCTGACCCCATTTCCAATTCCGAATCTCCGGCAGATCCTGGCCGTGCTTGTCAATGTAGCGTTTGTGCTCGATGAGCTTGTCCTGCATCTGCTGCTTCAGGTAGGCGCCCTGGGAACCCAGATTCGGCACCCGATCCACCACGTCTTGCACCAGATGAAAGCGATCCAAGTCATTCTGCACCCGCATGTCGAACGCTGTCGTAATCGTCCCCTCTTCCTTGTAGCCACGAACGTGGAGGTTGCGGTTGGTTCGGCGGTAGGTCAGCCGGTGAACCAGCCACGGGTAGCCATGAAAGCCAAAGATGATGTGCTTGTCTTTCGTGAACAGTGAATCGTAATCCGTTTCGCTCAACCCATGCGGGTGTTCGGTTTTGGGTTGGAGCTTCATCAGATCAACGACATTGATCACCCGGATTTTAAGATCAGGCAGATGCTGGCGCAGAATGGAAACGGCGGCCAGAATCTCCAGCGTGGGCGTGTCGCCGCAGCAGGCCATCACCACATCCGGCTCGGAGCCCTGGTCATTGCTCGCCCATTGCCAGATGCCAATGCCTTCCGTGCAATGCACAACGGCGGCGTCCATGCTCAACCATTGCGGGAGGGGGTGTTTGCCGGCCACCACCACGTTGACGTAATGGCGGCTGCGCAGGCAGTGATCAAACACGGACAGCAGACAGTTCGCATCCGGCGGCAAATAAACGCGCACAATGTCGGCCTTCTTGTTGATGACATGGTCGAGGAAACCGGGA
>JBEKSU010000282.1:0-3645 GCA_049516755.1 Verrucomicrobiota bacterium
GTCTTTGCGCGCGAACAAACTGCGCATCGTGGATGAACTGCTCAGTTCCACGCCGCGTCTCATTGCCAACGCGGCCGCGTGGAAGGATTCCTGGAAGCGGAAAAAAATCGAGACGCTCTCGATGCTGCTGAAGGGCGCGCTGGACGCCGAATCGAAGGTCGGTTTGAAAATGAACATCGCCAAGAAGAATCTCAAGAGTCTGCTCAAGAACCTGCCGGCGTTGCGCAACCCGACCATTTCCAACCTGAGCCTGAAGGGTTGGATTGCCGTGGAGACGATCATTGACGAGCACGTGGTGCGCGAATTGATTCCGCAACTCAAGGCCGCCGGAGCGGAAGGCATCATCGAATATCCGCTGAACAAGGTGGTGTACTGAAAACGGCGGGTTGGATGGCGGAATGCTTGAAAGATTTGAGTTGCATTAATCCGTCAATCCACTAATCCATCACTTCATAACCTTATGGGTTCATTAAAAAAACGCCGCAAGGCCAAAATCAACAAGCATAAACGGCGCAAGAAGCTGCGCCTGAATCGGCACAAGAAGCGCACTTGGCAGAAGTAACCTGCCGGCGCATTGATTCATCCGTTCGCGCGCGGTTGCCTCACCGCGCCGGCGCGAACGGTTTTTTTTCACCGCGCCCGGCCAGCCCCGCCCGATGGAACATCGTTTTGACAAACATTACACCGTTGACGAAGCGCGCGCTCTCTTGCCGCAAATTCGCAAATGGCTGGCGCAACTCACCCGGCTGCGCAAGGAGCTGGAACGCTTTGACAAACGGTTGAGCGGTCTGACGGAGCAGGGGAATGACATCGGCGGCGAAACGGTGAACAACTGGATTCGCGCGCTCGCGGACACGCAGGAGGTCCTGGCCGAATTTCAACGCCGCCGGATTTTCATCAAGGATCTGGAGCGCGGTCTGATTGATTTTCCGGCCATCATGGGGGGCAAAGAGGTCTTTCTCTGCTGGGAACAGGACGAGGAAGACATCGAATTCTGGCACGATCTCGACACCGGCTTCGGCGGGCGCGAACGGCTCTAACGGCTGGAAGCGCCAGCGTCCCGTCTGCCAGTCCCCTGGAATGAACTCGGCGGGACGCCGGCGCTCCCAGTGAATTGCAACCCGCCCATTGGTTGCCGGGAACCGGACCAACGCTGAAAAACATTCAATTCACGCTTTTCACCCGGCCGGTGTGACGGGCATCGGCGCGAAACATCGGCCACGGACTCTTCGCCGGCGGCGCCTGCCCGCTGTTTGAACTAATGGCATACAAAAGCTTGCCATCGCATATGTAAATGGTCCCATCATCACCTATGACCGGCGAGGCTGCGATTTGTCCCGATGTGTCATAGTGCCACAGTTCGGCGCCATTTTGTTGCAGGGCAAACAGCCTTCCCGACGCGGCGAAATAAATCCCGCCGTTGGCGGCAACGGCGGGGGTAGGATCAATCAAAATACCGGTATAATAAAATCCCCACCGTTTTTTTCCATTGCTGTCGACGGAAATGCTGAAAGTTCGAGCCGACAGATAAAGGTTGCCGTTTTCGTCAAGCACCGGCGAAGACCCGTCCGCCCCGCCGGTGTGCAGGCGCCACCGTTCCGCCCCGTCCGGCCGCAACGCGTAAATATTGCCATCGGTCGAAGTGAAATAAATCGTGCCGTCAGCAGCAATGGCCGGTGACGAAATGATCTGGCCCCCGGTCGTGAACGACCATGAAAGGCGGCCGTCCGGCTTCAGGGCGTAAAACATTTTGTCGAGCGAACCGAAGTAAATGGTCCCGTCCTTCCCGATTGCCGGCGATGAAACCACGATGTTGCTCGTGGCGAAAACCCATTTTTTTGAGCCATCAGGATTGAGCGCATAAAAGTTATTGTCCCACGAACCGAAGTAAATGGTTCCGTCACTCCCGATCGCCGGGGAAGAATCAATCCACGCTCCGGCGGCAAACGTCCATTTCAGCCTGCCTTGCGGCGTGACGGCGTAAAACTTCCGGGTGCGGGCGCCGAAATAAATTGTTCCATCACCGGCAATCGCCGGGGACGATTTGATTTCAGAATTGATCTTGAAAACCCACTTCACGTCGCCTTGTGGCGTCACCGCCCGCATTTCGCCGGCAAAGCTGGCTTCATAAATCGTTCCATCCGCTGCGATGGCCGGAGTCGAGTCGGCAATATTACCCGGCACCGGGAGCGTCCACAGATTAGTCGGGGCGGGTTGCGCGAGGGCGATGAGCTGTGCGCTGAAACACAACAAACCGGCGATCATCCTGGGCAGATGCGTGAGAGTCGAGCGGTTCATTCCCACCAGTAAAACCGCAAAAGGCGCATCCGGCAAATGCAAACCGCGCGGCGAACTTGCATCCGCTGCCTGCCCGCACTACCTTTCGCCCGCCTATGGAAAAAATCGTCATCATCGGTTCGGGCTGCGCGGGCTGGACGGCGGCGCTTTACACCGCGCGCGCCAGTCTGTCGCCGCTGGTCCTCACCGGCGGCCAGCCCGGCGGCCTGCTCACCACCACCAGCCTCGTGGAAAACTTTCCCGGCTTCCCTGAAGGGGTGGACGGCTACGAATTGATGACGCGGATGCAGAAACAAGCCGAACGATTCGGCGCGCGGGCCAGCTTCGGCACGGTGGAGGCGGTGGATTTTTCCAAACGCCCCTTTGTGCTCACCGTGGACGGCGAAAAGGTTGAGGCGCAAGCGGTCATCATCGCCACCGGCGCGAGCCACAGACACCTTGGCGTGCCCGGCGAAGATTTGCTGGAGACCAAAGGGGTGACATATTGCGCGACCTGCGATGGCGCACTGCCCATTTTCCGCAACCAGCCGCTGGTCGTGGTCGGCGGCGGCGATTCCGCGTGTGAAGAAGCCCTTTATCTGACCCGGTTCGGGTCGGTCGTTCATCTCGTGCATCGGCGCGACGCGTTGCGCGCCTCAAAAATCATGGCCGAACGCACCTTGTCGAATCCGAAAATCAAGCCGGTTTGGGATTCCGCCTTGACGGAAGTTCTCGATGTGAAGCAGGACAAGGTGACCGGCGTGAAATTGAAAAATCTCAAGACCGGCGCGGAATCGGTTTTGAACTGTGCGGGCGTGTTCATCGCCATCGGGCACGGACCGAACACGGATATTTTCAAAGGTCAGATTGAAATGGGCGAGAACGGCTACATCATTTCCAAAAAAGGCACGATGACGAATGTGGCGGGCGTGTTTGTGGCGGGCGACTGCGCGGACCACGTTTACCGGCAGGCCATCACGGCCGCGGGCGCGGGATGCGCGGCGGCGATCGACGCGGAACGATTTCTGGCGGCGCAAAACCAATGAAACCGGTACCGCCGTGGGGAGAAGACTCATTTCTGTTTTTTATTGCCGAGGCAGGAGATAAATCGTCCACTGTTTGCATGAGAACATTTCTTTCCATTTTGGTTGTCCTGACATTTGCAATCAAATTGCCCGCGGCAGACACCAACGCTCCCACGCCATCGAAAATCAACACTTCCACCATGTTGAAAATCAGCACGGTCGAGGCGGACAAACATTATGATCAGGAAATGATTGTGACGGGCAGGGTGGTGCAGGTCACCATCCGGCCCAAAGTGACATTTTTGAATCTCGACCAGCCGTTTCCCAGCTCGCCGTTCACGGT
>JBEKSU010000283.1:0-3626 GCA_049516755.1 Verrucomicrobiota bacterium
TTTCGTGTGGGACTTTGTTGTCGAACAGGAGAAGACCCGGGAAGCCGTCATGGCCAGGCTGGCCGGGAAAACACCGGCGACCGAGTTGGTGGAACGAAGCTATCGGCGAAAGGATGGTGCCATGCTGCCGGTCCTGATCGAGAACCGGATTCTGCGCGATGGCAGCGGACGCGTCACCGGCATCCGCTCCACCCTGCAGGACATCACCGAGCGCAAGCGGATGGAGCACTCCCTGGAGGAGACGCACAATTTCAACCAGAAAATCATTTCGGACGCTCCGGCGGGGATTCTCGTCTTCAAGGCGTCCGGCCAATGTGTATTGGCCAACGAGGCAGCCGCCCGGACACTCAACGCCACGGTGCCCCAGCTGCTGACCCAGAATTTTTGGCAGCTCGAATCCTGGCACAATTCGAACATGCTGAAAACGGCGGAAAAGACCCTGGCCTCCGGCAGTCCGCAACAGTGTGAATCCCATTTTGTCAGCACCTTCAGCAAGGAAGTCTGGCTGGTCTGTCAATTCAGTCCCATCGTCCGGGGCAATGAACCTCACCTGCTCCTGCTGTTCAACGACATCACCGAAAAGCAGAAGCTCGAATCCCAGTTCCTGCGTTCCCAGCGCATGGAAAGCATTGGCACCCTGGCGGGCGGCATCGCCCACGACCTCAACAATGTGCTGACGCCACTCCTCGTCGCGGTGCAGGTGTTGAAGGAGAAAATCACCGATGACGACGGGCAGCAACTGTTGCGCGTCCTGGAAACCAACGTCCAGCGTGGGGCGAGTCTCGTGAAACAAGTGCTGGCTTTCGGGCGCGGGGTCACCGGCGAGCGCGCCCTGGTTTATCCCGCTCACATCGTCCGCGAAATCAAACAGATCGTCCATCAAACCTTCCCCAAATCAGTGAAGTTTGAATTTCATTCGCCTGACGACCTTTGGACCATCATCGGCGACCCGACCCAGCTCCACCAGGTCCTGTTGAACCTCTGCGTCAACGCGCGCGACGCCATGCCCAATGGCGGTGCATTGGCCATCCACATGGCGAATGTGATGTTCGACGAAACCTATGCCGGCATGAATCCGGAAGCCCGGCCCGGTCCGTACGTTTGCATCAAAGTGGAGGACACCGGCATGGGAATTCCGAAGGCGATTCAGGACAAGATATTCGATCCGTTCTTTACCACCAAAGCCCTCGGCAAAGGCACCGGACTGGGACTCTCGACCACCCTGGCCATCGTTAAGAGTCACGGCGGTTTCATCAACTATCACAGTTCGCCGGGCAAGGGCACGGTTTTCGAAGTCTATTTCCCGGCCAATACCACGCCGGATGACACGGAAGACGCAATCCTGGAACAATCCAGGCTGCCACGCGGCCATAATGAACTGGTGCTGGTCGTGGACGACGAGGAGCCCATTCGCAACCTTGCGCAAAAAGTGCTGACCCGCTTTGGCTACCGTGTCCTGCTTGCCTGTGATGGCGCCGAAGCCGTTTCGCTATATGCACCGCGGCAGAAGGAGATTGACGTGGTCATCACTGACATGGCCATGCCCGTCATGGATGGCCCGGCCACCATTGCCGCCCTCAAGGCCATCAATTCGGAAGTCAGGATTGTCAGCTCGACCGGCATGGCCTCCGACGGCGGCGCGGCCATGGCCAAAAACACCGGCGTCAAACATTTCATCCCCAAGCCCTACACCGCCGAGACCATGCTTAATACGCTGCATGAAATCCTTCACATGAATACCGCCAACGGCCATTCCTGAATATTTTTTTGTTCCGAACGTTCGAAATTTAATTGAAGATCGCCCCAGCCTTCGCTTCCGGTTCCACCCATTTGCCGTGTTCCTTGATGAGGTCCACCAGCCGGTCCACGGCCTCGGCTTCGGGGATGTTGAATTTGATGGCCTGCTTGCCGACGTAAAGATTGATCTTGCCGGGCGCGCCGCCCACGTAACCGAAATCGGCATCCGCCATTTCGCCCGGGCCGTTCACAATGCAGCCCATGATGGCAATCTTCACGCCCTTGAGATGCTCCGTGCGCGACTTGATGCGTGCGGTGACGGTCTGAAGATTGAACAACGTGCGTCCACACGATGGGCATGCGACATAATCAGTCTTGAACGAGCGGCAGCCCGCCGCTTGCAAAATGTTGTAGGCCAGCCGCAGCGACTGTCCGCCCCCGGCCTCGCCGCGAATCAAAATCGCATCGCCAATGCCGTCCGCCAGCAGCGACCCGATAACGACGGAGGCGCGCAGCAGGGCAATCTTCGGTTCCAGTAGCGCAGGCGTCCCGCCTGCATTACCAGCGGCAGGCGGGACGCCTGCGCTACCCAAACAATCCTTGAGCAAAATCGGGTTGTTCCTGCCAAGACGTTTCAAATTCGCAGCGAGCAGACGAAAAGCGGTAATCACAGGCAGCGAGACACCGTCTTTGACGGTGACCAACTGCGTTTCACAATTAATTTCAAAATCCTGCGTGGGATCTATTTCCGCAATGTTCAGGTCTTCATGGACCGCTTCCGGCTTCACGTCGTCCTTGGGCCGGATCTTGTGGGCGACCTTGTCCCACGTGGCGCGCGTGACCACGACGCGGATGAGTTGTTCGCCACCGCACTTCACACCGTCAGCCAGTTCAATTTCCGGCGTTGATCGGCGCTCGAAATGGAACGGGTCGAACGGGAAATCGTGATGCGTGATGCTTGATGCGTGATTTGATAAGACTGGAATCTGCGCCAGCAAATCGGTGCAGACTTCGATTTCCCGCGGCGAATCCTCCGTGAGCGAGACCCGAATCGTGTCGCCCAGCCCATCGCATAGCAACGAACCGATGCCGATGGCGGATTTGATGCGGCCATCCTCACCCTCGCCGGCCTCGGTCACACCGAGATGGATTGGATAATTCCAATCCTGCCCTTCCTGCTCCAGCCGCGCAACCAGCAGCCGGTAGCACTCGATCATCACCTTGGGATTGGACGACTTCAGCGAGAACTTGAAATTGTGGAAATTGTGTTTGCGGCAGATGCGGGCGAATTCCAACGCGCTCTCCACCATGCCCAGCGGCGTGTCGCCATAGCGGTTCATGATGCGGTCGCTCAATGAGCCGTGGTTGGTGCCGATGCGCAGACAGCGTTTCAGGCGGATGCATTCCAGCACCAGCGGCGCGAATTTCTCCTCGATGCGCTTCAGCTCGGCGGTGTACTGTTCGTCCGTATATTCCTTGGTCGCAAATTTTTTTGAGTCGGCGTAATTGCCAGGATTGACACGCACGACCTCAACCCACTTCACCGCCTCCATCGCCGCTTCGGGCTTGAAATGGATGTCCGCCACAATCGGCACGAAACAGCCGCGTTGATGCAGTTCGGCAACGATGTGTTGCAGGTTCGCCGCGTCCTTCACCGTCGGCGCGGTGATGCGCACGATCTGGCAGCCGACGGCGACCAGTTCCAAGGACTGCTTCACGCACTCGGCGGTGTCCAGGGTGTCGCAGGTGATCATGGACTGCATCACCACGGGATGGTCGCCGCCAATGATGACTCCTCCTCGCCGGGGGTCGCCGACGATCACTTCGCGGGTCTGACGGCGGCGCAAGTAGTAAGGGGATTCGCAGTACCCGCGCATGTTCAACGGCCA
>JBEKSU010000284.1:0-3539 GCA_049516755.1 Verrucomicrobiota bacterium
GAAAGGACATGGTCGCAAAATGTTCGCTGGCGGAACTGGCCCAGGGCAATCCGCTGACCCTGAAACATCTTCTGGTCAAACGCGTGTCATTCGTAGGCAAGGTTTGCATCGTGCTCGGCTTGCTGCTTTGTTGGGCGCCAATGGTCGGTTTGATCCCCGCGATCATCGGCTTCGTTTACGGCAGAAGGCATGAAGGTTGGATGAAAAAAATGAGCCTCTTGGGACTGATACTCTCGCTGCTTTCCACGTTGTTCGGCCTGGCCGGTCTTTTCTTTTCGAAATAGCCAACGCCGGACAGCTCCTGCAAAAAATCTGTCCCTGACCCGTTGATCGCGTTGTTGCCGGATGTATGGCTAGCGGCGCGGGCGATTGGGATTTGACCTGGCGGCCGATTCCAGCGGCACATCGCTCCCACTCGGATGGAAGATTTGGTGAATGGCGTCCAGGAGTTCGGGAATCTTGACCGGTTTTTGGAAGTAGTTCGCCGCGCCGGCGGCCAGGCAACGATCCCGGAATTCCTCCGGTTCCGCCCCGGAAATGACGAATACCGGGGTGCGGTTGGCCTGGGGCCCGCCCATGCATTGAAGCCAGCGCATGATCAGAAACGCATCCCACGTGTTGCCGCTTTGAAAGACGTCGGGCGGAAAGAAAACATCGAGCAGAATGAGATCCGGCTGTTCCTGAAGCACGACCGTGAAGGCAGCGGGACCGTCCACGGCGGTAAACACCTCGTAACCCTCGGATTTGAGGGCCGACGACAAGACGCTCCGGATTATCGGGTCATCATCGACAACCAGAATCTTTTTGGCGGGAGGGCTGGACGCCATAGCAACGTGCTCAGTATGAGAAATTCCACGGAAAAGTGGAAGGCGAATCATGGTAGTGCCATGATTTGCAGGCGACGAGGTAACGAGTCGTTTGGGCAAGCACTCCTTACGTCGTGCCCTACAGCCAAATTCGGATATTGCCTGGCTCGTTGGCCATTCGCCCACGCGCGCCTGTTTTTCCGCCGCCTCATTGCGCCTTCGCCTTCGGCTGAGCGACAATTTTTCAACGGCACGTCACCGGCCACGGATCGCCTGTCCTTCAAGGCAGTTGCAACCGGTAAAACACCTGCGGAACGTTGGCCGCGGTCGTGTTGGTGAAGATAAAGTTGCCGTTGCCGTCAAATGGATTGGTTGCAACCAGCGTCCATTGGTTCGGCGGCAGCGCGAGGTTCGTTGAGGCCAGGACATAGTAAGTACCGTTGGTCACGCCAACCGAGCCGTTCATCACCAAACCAAAACCTCCCCCGCCGATGTTCACAACCCGGATGCTCCCAAAGATTGGTGGCGATGGCGCGGTGACCACGAGTTTCACCTGCCCCAGAGTGTTGGTATCGAGGCGGTAAGTATAACTATGGATGACCGGTTTTGCGCCGAGACCCGGGCTGTTGGTCAGATGGCCGGTATAGGTGAACAGAATGTAATTGGTAGCGGTGAAGCCGGCGGCATTTGTAAAGTTGAGCGTACCCCTCAGGTTCAGATTGCCGGATACCGCAATGGCAGAGTTGTTCGTTCCCAACGCAAAATTTATCACGTTTTTGTTGGAGAACGTCAGATTTCCGGCGTTGGTCAGCACGCTCCCGCCCAGCGTGATGGGGTTGGCGCCGAACATATCGGTGCTCGTCATGGAAACACGGGTGTTGTACAGCGCCAGCGAGTCGTTGGTGTTGCCGCCCATCCCGTCAAAGGTGACAAAGCTGGTGGCGGGCATGGAATTGCTGACGGTGACGTTGGCGTTCCAAATGGTGAAGGTCTTGCCACTGCCGGTGTTGATGGTCGAATCCAGAAACTGGACGCCTTGCGCGTTGTAAACATCGAATGTTTTCGAGGCGGTGATGTTGACGTGGCTCATGATGATGTTGGTGGCGGGCAATTCCGTCCGCCCCCAAATGATGCCGGCGACCCCGATGTTGCTCACGGTCGCAGTCAGGTTGCTGAAGACGATGTTGCGCCAGACCGGAGTGGTGCTGTTGACGGGATTGATGGTTTCCCCGGCAGCGGTGGCGGGCGTGATGCTGGTGGGGGTTCCCGCCTCGTTGTAGTAACTGTAAATGGTAATCGCCCCGTATTTGACATTGGTCATGCCGAGGTTGAGATAACTCAGGTTCTGGACCATGGCGCCGCTGTTGGTGTCGGACTTCATGCGGATGCCGTAATCCGTTCCGCTGAAAGTGCAATTGACGACGGTCAGATTCGACAGGCCCACGGTAATACCGCTGCCAATGGATACGCCGTGGCCGGTGCCAAAAGTGCAATTGGTGATGAGCAGGTCGTTGAGGAGACCCGTCGAGCCCATGGCGATGTTGTCGTCGCCGTCGCTGATGTGGCAATTTTCGATGATGCAATTGGTGCCGACGAAATTGAGCCCGTCGGTATTGTACGCATGGAGGCCGGAGGACAATGCATAGGGGGTGTTGACCGTGAGATTGCTGATGGTGATGTTGCCGCCGTTGCTCCGCAGGCCGCAGTGATGGTAGGGCGGGTTCTGAAAAGTGATGTCGTGAATGAAAAGCCGGTTGGCGGAATACAAGTTGAGCATCATGGGCCGGACGATTGTGCTGTTGGTGCTAAAATACATCCACCACGCGGCGCCCTGGCCATCAATCGTGCCCCAGCCGCTGATGGCCACGTCTTGAACACCGTTGCAGCCGATGAAAGTTTGCGCGTTGGTGGTGCCGCCGGGATAAGTTCCCAACGGCAGCATCTGGAGTATAGCATTGGCATCCACCTGCAGATTGATGCTGCTGAGCAGGGTGATCGGCCCGCTCAGGAACGTGCCCGCCGGAATCTCAACGATGCCGCCGCCCGCCGCGTTCGCCGCGTTGATGGTATTTTGAATATTGGTCGTGTTATCCTTCGCCCCATCGCCGATGGCACCGTAATTGGTGACATTGAAAATGGTGGCCGGAATGACCGGCATGGCCGGATTGGCGGCGTGAACCCAACCGGCCAAAACAAGCCAGGCCGATAGAAGGACAACCGATTGCTTCATTGAGACGATAATGGGAACAAACTACCACAATTTAATTCGAACACAATCCGCAGCGCAGGCAACCGCGGCATTTGCGACGTTGCGCCTTCATGTTAAATTCTCCACGTTTGCATCATGCCAGACGACTCGTTCAAGGAATTTGTGCTCGACCAGTTGGGCGCATTGCCGGACGTACGCGCCCGGGCAATGTTCGGCGCCCATGGCCTTTATTCCGGCGAATCCTTTTTCGGGATTCTGGACGAGGGCCGGCTGTTTTTCAAAACGGACGCGCAATCCCAGGCTGACTATGTTGCGCGCGGCATGGAGCCGTTCACCCACGAATCAAGGGGACGCATGCTGACGATGGGTTATCACGAAGTGCCGCCGGACGTGCTGGAAAACCGGGAAGAGCTGGCGGCCTGGGCGCGCCGGGCAATCGAGGTGGCCGCCCGCAGCAAAAAGCCGCCCGGGTTGTCCCGGCCAAATCGCACCCCGCGCAAATCCGCAAAGATGTGATCCGTTTT
>JBEKSU010000285.1:0-4354 GCA_049516755.1 Verrucomicrobiota bacterium
CCGATTGACCGGAATGGCCAATGCACCCCTAATCTCTTAAACCGATTTTTCATCCAGCCTCTCGCTTTTCAGGAAAATCCGCACATAAATGTCGCGGCATCAATCGCTATTGGCCGACAGTGGTTTCAAATCCAATGCCGCACAAGCTCCGTCAGGAGCGGCATATCGTTGATCTCCTGATGCCGCTCCGATGGAGCTCGGGAATTCGGTTTGGATCACGACTACAAATATTCCGCTCCTCTGGTGCTGCCAAAAGACTCACAGCGTCTTCTTGTGGCTGTTCTGGTGCGCGGCGGCGACGAAGCCCTTGAACAGCGGGTGCGGCTGGTGCGGCTTGCTCTGAAATTCCGGATGGAACTGGCTGGCCACAAAAAACGGATGGTCCTTCAGTTCGATGACCTCCACGAGCTTGCCGTCGGGCGACAGGCCGCTGAACACGAAACCGGCCTTCTCGAATTTCTCGCGGTAGGCGTTGTTGAATTCATAGCGGTGCCGGTGCCGCTCGTTCACCACAAAGGAGCCGTAAAGTTCCGCCGCCTTCGTGCCGAGCTTCAACTGGCACGGTTGCGCGCCCAACCGCATCGTGCCGCCCTTTTTGGTGATTTTGCGCTGCTCGTCCAGCATGGCGATGACCGGATGCGGTGTGCCCGGCTCGAACTCGGTGGAGTGTGCCTTCTCCAGCTTCAAGACGTTCCGCGCAAACTCGATGGTGGCGATTTGCATGCCGAGACAGAGGCCGAGGTAGGGGATTTTATTTTCACGCGCGTATTGCGCAGCCTTGATTTTGCCCTCGATGCCGCGTTCGCCGAAACCGCCGGGCACGAGAATGCCGCCCAGGCCTTTCAGGATTTTGGCCGCGCCTTCCTTTTCGATCTCCTCGGAATCCAGGCGCACGATTTCCACGCCGCAATCGTTGCCGATGCCGCCGTGGCTGATAGCTTCATAGACGGACTTGTAGGCGTCCTGCAGGCCGATGTATTTGCCAACCACGCCGATGCTGACGCGGTGCCGCGGCGCGATGATTTTGCGGATGATTTCCTGCCAGTGTGTCATGTTGGCGGGCGGCACGTCGAGGCGCAGCAGCCCGCAAACCAGCTCGTCGGCGCGCTCGCGCTGGAGCATGAGCGGCACCTCGTAAATCGAATGTTCCACGTCCTGCTCCTCGATCACCGCTTCCACGGGGACGTTGCAAAACATGGAAATCTTCTGGCGCAATTCCTTTTCCAGCGGCTTTTCGCAGCGGCAGACGATGAGATGAGGCGCGATGCCGATTTCCCGCAGCTTGGCGACCGACTGCTGGGTGGGCTTGGTTTTCAACTCTCCCGCCGCCTTGATGAACGGCACGTAGGTGACATGAACAAACACGACATTGCCGTGGCCGGCTTCCAGCGCAAACTCGCGGATGGCCTCCAGGAACGGCAGACCCTCGATGTCGCCCGTCGTCCCGCCGATTTCGGTGATGATCACGTCAGCCTTGGACTGTTCGGCCAGCGTGTGAATGCGGTTTTTGATTTCGTCGGTGACGTGCGGGATGACCTGTACGGTCTTGCCGAGATATTTGCCCTCGCGCTCGTTGTTGAGCACGGTCTGATAAACCTGGCCGCTGGTAAGATTGTTGAGCCGGGTCAGCTTGACATTGGTGAACCGCTCGTAATGGCCGAGGTCGAGGTCGGTCTCCGCGCCGTCATCGAGCACATAAACCTCGCCGTGTTGAAACGGGCTCATCGTGCCGGGGTCCACGTTGAGGTAGGGATCGAACTTCTGGAGTGCGACTTTCAGCCCGCGATTTTCGAGCAGTGTGCCGAGCGCCGCCGCCGTCAATCCCTTGCCCAAGGAACTCACCACGCCACCTGTGACAAAAATGTATTTCATTTCAATTTTTTCGAGCCACAGATGAACACAGATTTACACAGATAACAACTTGCTTCCGATTGTCTTCAAGAAATCTACGCTCATCTGTGTCAATCTGTGGCTATAGCTTCTTCAAAATCTTTTCCACCCGTTTCACATCCGCCGGCACGTCCACGCCCACGCTGTCGTAATCCACGGTCACGACCGCAATCTGAACTCCATTTTCCAGCGCGCGCAACTGCTCCAGTTTCTCCGCGTTTTCGAGCGGCGACACGGGAAATTTCACCAGCCGCAGCAGCGTCTCGCGCCGATAGCCGTAAATACCGAGGTGCTTCAAAAAAGCAAACGCCGCCAACTGTTCGCTCGCTGAACGACTGGCGGCCTCGCGCAAATATGGAATCGTGTGCCGGGAAAAGTATAACGCACGGCCGGCGGCGCTGACAACGACTTTTACCACATTTGGATTATTGAGTTCATCGGGATTCTTGATGTGCGTGGCAGCGGTGGACATCTCGTCTCGTACGAGAGCGCCGGCCACGGCGTCAATCACCGCCGGGTCAATCAACGGTTCGTCGCCCTGAATGTTCACCACCGCGTCACAGGCGCAACGCCCGGCCACTTCGGCGATGCGGTCGGAACCGCTCGGATGGTCCGGCCGCGTCATTTCCGCGCGGCAGAAATTCTGGGCCACCTCCCAGATCCGGGTGTCGTCCGTCGCCACGATGACTTCGCTCAGCGACCTGGCTTTCTGGCATTGCTCGACGACGTGTTGAATGAGCGGCTTGCCGGCGATGAGCGCAAGCGGTTTGCCGGGAAACCGTGTTGAAGCGTAGCGTGCGGGAACAATGCCAATCGTGTTCACGCACTGTATTTAGCCACAGCCCACGCCGACTCGTCACGCCGAAACGCAATGAAGACAGACGCAAGCAATTCTGGAGGAAACACAGAAGGGCATGCCAACCAAAATTCGGCCGGGCGGAATGTTGTAAACCAGCATGATGTTGACGATTTGGGTTCGCCGGTCTTATTGGTCGCGTTGCCGGAACAAGCTGAAACGTTGGGTTTGTTCCAAAACTGTCATGTTCGCCCACCCGGTGAGGATGTTGATACTGCCACGCTGGCAGGAAATGAACGGAAACAAGACCATTTTGCGTGGGCCATTTCAAAGTCCACGCGTCGTGCAATCTGGAATTTCGCTCCGGATGTTTGCCGCTCCACACGAATTCTTTATCGGCGATTCCGGTGACGTGATTGGCAAAGCTGCGGAATGGAATGCGAAGGTGCCATTTCAGCATCCGATGCGTGTCCATCGGAAGGGGCCATGCGGGCGGAACCGGATGGTCAATTTTCCCAATCCACCAGACCGGGTCGGTCTTGTTGAAGGTGTCATGGGGGCAATCCGGACTGCGGTTTGATTCGGGGTGCCGTGTCACCAAAATCGGCGCAAATTACATACCTCCATCATGTCCAAAAATCCTACAGAGCGCTTTGAGTTGAGACATCGCAACTAGAGCATTTTAAATAAAACTGTAGCCAATTGTTTCCAGGTGTGTTAGGATTCGTTCATGCGAACCATTTCCTTGGACTTGCGTGAACGAATCCTCTGTTCCTACGACCAGAAGGAAGGAAAAGGAAACCGTGAAGAAATTGCCCACCGTTTCCGTGTCTCTCTGGGGCTGGTCAAGAAACTTTTGCAGCAGCGCCGGCGCACCGGAGACATCGCTCCCCGTCACCGTTATTCCGGACGCAAGCCGTTCATCTTGGGCTCCCATCACCGGCAGATGAAGACGCTGCTGGGCCGCAAACCGGACCTGACCCTGAAGGAACTGCGGGCGGCCATACAACTCAACTGTACCCTGCCGGCGATCCATTACGCTTTAGAGAAGCTGGGGCTGACATATAAAAAAAGACACTCCGCGCCAGTGAGCAGGACCGGCCGGACATCGCCCGGGCACGCCGGTTCTGGCGGCGCAAGCAGGCAAGTTTTGACCCGGCCCGGCTGATCTTCCTGGACGAATCGGGTGCCAAGACCAATCTGACCCGCCTATGTGGTCGGGCGCCCAAAGGAGAGCGTGTCCATGCCAGCACTCCCCACGGCCACTGGCAAACGACCACCATGATCAGTTCCATCCGGCTGGATGGCTCGACGGCCTGCATGACCATCGATGGAGCCACGGACACGGAAGTCTTCCAAACCTATGTCCGGCAGATCCTCGGTCCGGCATTGCGTCCCGGAGATGTGGTGGTCATGGACAACCTTGGGCCGCACAAAAACCAAGAAACCCTCAACTTGATTACTCAGGCTGGAGCCCAAGTTCTTTTCCTGCCGGCTTACTCGCCCGACCTCAATCCGATTGAAAAGATGTGGAGCAAAGTCAAAACCTTCCTGCGCAGCATCGAAGCCAGGACTCAGGCGGCTTTGATTGAGGCAATCGGTCTGGCCCTCCAAACCGTCACGTCTCAGGACGCTATGAACTGGTTTGCCTCGTGTGGCTATAGTTTT
>JBEKSU010000286.1:0-3355 GCA_049516755.1 Verrucomicrobiota bacterium
GGCGGCGGCCAGACGATCACGATGGCCCTGATTTCGGCCAAGGAAGGACCCTTGGACGCTTCGCTGTTTGGAATCCCGCGCGGGTACAAGGAATTGCCCCAGCCAAAGCCGGTCGTCACCCAACCTGTCTCCCCGAAGGCGTCCGGCAGTTCCACTCCAAAAGCGCCGGCTCCTTCCACCAAAACCACCACCCAACAGTTGCCCAGTTGGTAGGCGGACGGCTGGTTTATCCGGGTTTTTGAGTCTAATGGCCGCGTTGAAACGGCATTGAGTGTTTCTGCCGCTGAGGTATAGTTTGCGGCAATGCCAGTCCAAAACCGCATCGTCAAGGTTCAAAAACGCAACCGGGCGCTGGTCAAATTCGATTCGAACCGCATCGGCAGGGCCATCTTGCGCGCCGCAGAGTCCATCGGCGGTTTTCAGAGTGATTTTCTGCCGGGCCTGAATGACAAGGTTTTCAGCGCGCAGGGTTCGGATGCAAACATCGCGGATTTCCTCGCGGACGCGGCCATCGTCTGCCTCAACTCCGACCCGCATCACCTGATTTCAAATTTTCCGCCGACGATTGAGTCCATCCAGGACGAGGTGTTGCACGCGTTGCGCAGCTACGGGTTCCAGAACACCGCCGATGCCTACGAATGTTATCGCTGGGGACGGCATTGGCTGCGGGAAGGAGCGATTGCGCCGGAACATTTCGCCGGCAACGGCTTTCCGCGCGAGCGCATGGGACAGATTCTCGACTGGAACCGCAAACACGGCGTGGACACGGTGGCCGGACTCAACGAAGCCGTCCGCAGCGGGCGCATCAAGGATGTCATCGCCGAGTCGCTGGCCGTTTACGAGGCCTCGCTGGACGAGGCCGCCGGGAAGGTCTTGTCCCGCCTGAACCACGGCGGCAACCGTTTGCGGATGATGTGGGTGAGCGGTCCGAGTTCCTCCGGCAAGACGACCACGACGGTCAAGCTGACGCAGCGGCTCGAAAAACAGGGACTGCGTTTTCTGATGCTCAATCTGGACGACTATTTCTGGTCGCTGGTCGAGCATCCGACCGACTGGATCAACGACCGGAATTACGAGACGCCGGAAGCGCTGGACATCCAATTGTTGAATCAACACCTCCGGGCGCTGCTCGAGGGCCAGACGGTTGAAAAACCGATTTACAGTTTCATGGAAGGCCGGCGCGTGGGCTCCAAGCCGGTAAAGCTCGAGCCGGACCAGATTCTTTTGCTGGATTGTCTGCACGGATTTTACCCGCCCATCACCGAGGGAATTGATGCCTCCGCGCAATTCCGTCTCTACATCGAAACGCTGAACGTGCTGTACGAAGGCGACGGGAGCACGAAACGGCTGACGCAGTTCACCGACGTGCGCCTCATCCGGCGCATGTTGCGGGACGCGCGCCACCGCAATCACAGTGCGCTGCGCACGATTTTGCACTGGCATTACGTGCGCTATGGAGAACTGTTCAGCATCATCCCGCTCATGGGACTGGGCGACCACATCATCAACGGCGGGTTCCCCTTCGATCTGCCCGCGCTCAAGCCGTTCTTCATGGGGGAAGGCGGTCTGCTGCCCAAGCCGGTCGATTTCGCGCCTTACGCGGGTTTCCTCGACGCCCGCATCCGCTACGACCGGGTAAAGACGCTGCTCGAATCGGTGGCCGGGTTCACGGAGCAACAGGTCTCAAGCGGCGACCTCATCCCCGGCGACGCCATCATCCGGGAATTCATCGGCGGCAGCACGATCAAAATTCCGCACAACGAATGACCGGTCATCGCACCGGGCGGAATTGACAGGGCCCGGCTTGGAGGCGATGATGGGTGGCCGATAGTTGCCAATGAGTATGGAAAGGAAGCTTGTCCTCGTGTTTGCGGTTGCCGCCCTGTGGCTGGGAACCGCTTTTCCATCCGCTGCGGCCGAAACGAACAACCCCGTCATCGCCGACCTCAACCAATTGATTGAAAAAATCAACGTCAAGCTCCAGGCGGGCAAGACGAACGAGGCTGACTTTGCCGACAATCTCCAGGAGTTCGATGGTTTACTCTCGAAGCACAAGGGAGAAAAGACGCCCGACCTGGCCGAAGTTGCGAGGATGAAAGCCGGGCTTTATCTGACGGTGCTTAACGATCCGGAAAAGGCGGTCGATGTGCTCAAGCAGTTCAAACACGACTTTCCTGAAGTGCAGATCAACGGCAACACCGATGCCGCCATCAGTTCCCTGGAGAAAACGGTGGCCGTCCGGAAAATTCAGCGCTCGCTGGTCGAGGGAGCCACCTTTCCCGATTTTGATGAAAAGGACATGACTGGCAAGCCGCTTTCCATCGCCAGCTACAAGGGCAAGGTGGTGCTGGTGGATTTCTGGGCGACGTGGTGCGGACCGTGCCGCGCCGAACTGCCCAATGTCATCGCCACCTACCGGAAATATCACGACCAGGGATTTGAGATCATCGGCATCAGCCTGGATCAGGATCAGGCCAAACTCACCGGGTTCACCAAAGCCATGAACATGCCCTGGCAACAATACTTTGATGGCCTCGGCTGGGGCAACAAGCTGGCGGTGCGATACGGTATTGAAAGCATCCCCGCCACCTATCTCCTCGATGGCAATGGCAAAATCATCGGCCGGGATTTGCGGGGCGAAGATTTGATGTCAGCCGTTGCCAAGGCCCTGGGCAAATAGCGCCCCCCTCCATCATTTCAACATCTCAGACAGCATCGGTTCCATGGCTTCGGCCCAGATCTGGTAGCCGCGTTCGTTGAGATGCAGCAAATCCGGCATGACGGAAAGGCTGCCGTCGGGTTTGAGAAATTTCAGGGTCAGGTCGAGATACTTCACCATCTTCCCGTCGTCGAGCCTGGCAATGGCGGTGTTGACCAGGGCAATCTGGGCGCGCTGCGGATCGTCCAGCGTGCCGCGCGGGAAAATGGCCAGCAGCAAAATTTTGCTGCCCGGCAGCTTCGTCCGCAATCCTTTGACCACCGCCTGCACGCCCTCGATGGTTTCAGGGACGGTGTTGCGGATTTTGCTGGTGTCTTTTTTTTCGCTGCCGGTGTTGTTGGTGCCGATGATGAGCACGACGACCTTGGGCCGGATGCCGTCAAGTTCGCCGTGGTCAATGCGCCAGAGAATGTGCTGCGTGCGGTCGCCATCAATGCCGAAGTTGGCGGCGTGGCGCGGCGCGTAATACTTGTTCCAGACGGCCAGACCGGTGTTGCGCCATCCGTCCACGATGGAATCACCGATGAACAAAACATTGATGCCGCCCCGCTGCGCCTCCCGCACAAAACCTTCATGCCGGGCCAGCCAGTTGGCCGGGTCGGTGCGCGGCACCGGAATGATGGCGGTATGGGATGA
>JBEKSU010000287.1:0-3328 GCA_049516755.1 Verrucomicrobiota bacterium
CGAGGTCATCTGGTTCAGTCCGGGCAGTTCGCCAAACTGCCGTTCCAGCGGCGCGGTGATGGCGGACGAGGTGACATCGGGACTCGCGCCCGGATAAAAGGTGACCACCTGGATTGTCGGATAATCCACCTCGGGCAGGGCGGAAACCGGGAGCATTTGATAGGCGATGAAACCCGTCAACAAAATGGCGGCCATCAGCAGTGAAGTCGCCACCGGCCGCAAAATAAATGGGCGCGACGGACTCACGGCGAATCAGTCTTTCGCTTTTTTTTGGCGCCGGTCTTGCCGGTCTCACCGGCTGCCTTGCGAACGATGACCTTTGCGCCATCGGTCAGCTTGTTGAAATTATCCGCGACGACCACCGTGCCCGGATCAATTCCTTCCACCGCCGAAACCGTGCCGTCGGTGGTGTTGACCGTAATGACTTGCATGGTGATGGTTTTCAACTCGTTGGTTTGCTGCGGGTCGAGCAAATAAACGAACGCGCTGTCGGCGTTGCGCTGAATCGCCGTGTTGGGCAAAAGCGTCACGTCGGTCAGCGTGTTCACGAGCAGCCGCGCATTGACGAACTGGTTGGGGAAAAGCGATTCATCGTCGTTCGTGAAAATGGCCTTGAGCTTGACCGTGCCGGTGGTCGGGTCAATCTGGTTGTCCAGCGTTTGCAGCATGCCCGTCGCCAGTTTTTTCAGTTGCGCGCGGTCAAACGCATCCACGACCAATTGATTCCCCTCGCGCAATTGGTTTTGGATTTGCGGCAGATCATCCTCCGCCACATTGAAGATCACGGTGATCGGCTGAAGCTCCGTGATGACCAGCAGGGGATTCGTGTCGCTCGCGTGAACGATGTTGCCCGCGTCCACCAGGCGCAGGCCAACGCGGCCGGAAATCGGCGCGGCGATGTGGCAGTAGGCGAGCTGCACCCGGGCGCTTTCCATGGCGGCCTCATCCGACTTCACGGCGGCTTCCAGTTCCTTCACCTGGGCGGCGACCTGGTCGTAGGCGTCCTGCGAATCAATTTTGGCGGCCATCAGGGAGGCTTCGCGTTTCAATTCGACCTCCTGAAGATTCAATTGCGCCTGATCCTGATTTTTTTTGGCCGCGGCCTGGTTCAGCGCGGCCTGATACGGCGCCGGATCAATCTCCACCAGCGGGTCGCCGGCCTGAACCAATTGCCCTTCCTGATAATTCACCTTCACGAGCTGGCCATCCACCCGGCTCTTCACCGACACCGTATTGAGCGGCGTCACCACGCCCAGCGCATTGACGTAGATTCCAATGTCGCCCTTCTGCGCCGTCGCCGTGCTGACCATGACGGTTGCCGCACCCGAACCCCCGCGTCCTTGCGTTGAGGGGGTTTCTGATGGCGATTGTCCCCGGTGTCGCAAAAAGAAAATTCCTCCGACTGCGAGAATGATCACCAAGGCAACCACGACCCAGGCCCAACGGCGTTTCTTGCCGGACGCAGGTTGCAAAGGCACAATTGGGGCTTCGTCGGAGCGGGCTGGATGCGGTGTTGAATCAGACATTTTTAACTCCATTCAATTTTCTTTTTGCCAGTCATTAAATCGTTGAAACGCGGCGCGAAATGCTAGACACCTTTGAAACAAGGTCAATGGGATTGATTTTCCCTGGCGGTTGACGTTGCGGCATCCTTCGCCGTTCAAGACGGCTGGCTCCTGAAGAAGTTTTCGACCCCTGGGTTGGCGCCGACTGGAGGAATTGCACGCGCACCGGAAAACTGTCCGTGTCAAATTGACTGACCATGACAAACCAGGGCCTCGAACGGCGGGTGTCGTTGGATCTCCGGAAACTGATTCTCATATCTGAATTTTTCGTGGTGGCTTTCACGTTCATTACGTATGTTTTTTCTGTTCTTTGAGCAGCGCGGGCACGCGATGGAAGTCCGCGGGATTGCCCGCCATCCGCGCAAGTCGTGATCCGTCCGGTTCCGCCAGCAGCCGGCTGATGGTCTGAAGCAGCTTCGGAAAATCGAGCGGCTTTTCCAGTAACGCTCCAACCCCCGCACCCAACGCGGTGAAGAGCTGGTTTGACCTGGCGGTGATGATGATCACAGCCAGCATGGGGTTTTCTGCCGTGAGTCTTTCGAAGGTGTCCCAGCCGCTCTTTCCAGGCATGTTCAAATCCAACAGCACCAGATCAACCCTTGCGGCGGCAGCGATTTCGAGTGCGGCTGTTCCATCAGCCGCAGACCAAACCAGATAGCCTTCACCGGCCAGAACGCGTGTCAGCATTTCTCGCACGGAGGCATCGTCGTCCACGACCAAAATCCGGTTTTTCGCAGGTTTTACGCTTCCACTCCGGCCCGCCTCATTGGGCGCAGGTGAACCGGCAGATTCCTTGGGACTTTTCATGGATTAGCTCCTTTGGTAGAATTTTTAACCGGCTGGCTCAAATAGTCGTGCCGAAAAGATGTCAATCAATCTGACGGTTGCATTGGTGCAAAAGCTCCGTCTCAGCCTGCAGCCAGTTTTCCAGATCATGGCCCGGCAAACGTCCGCGCGCTTCGTAGATTGCACGAGCGCGCGTTGCGATCTGTTCGTCGGTTGGCCTGGCCTGGGACTCCTTGAGGACCATGGATTTGGTTTGATGTCTGTTTTTTTGATTTTTCATGTTCTTGCTGTTGGTTGCGCTTGGGCGCGTTGTATTTGTTCTGTTGGTTTGGGCGTTCCGTCGGCGCCACAGCCCGGCGGTTTTACCTGCTTCGTTTCTGCCGCCGCCCAAAGTGATGTGGCCTCGACTGGCAGGGCAGGATGCCCCAACATTTCCCGCACACCCGCCTCATCATCGGCCAACAAGATTTTTGCTATCATGATCGAACCTTCATCTGAATGGTTCCAAGGCCTTAGCGGGGACCATGCCAACGACGAATGCGACCGGCCAAACCTTCAATTGCACAACTTTTCGGCTGCTCAAGAGCTGGCGCGCGGATTTGACTGCAAAGCAAGTATGCTGCACTGCAAATGTTCTTGGCCGTTGGCCGCAGTGAACTGGACCGGAAGTGTGGCCGAATCTGTGTTTCCCGTGGCAAACGAGGAATTCTCAGGCACCTCGCACCTGAACCCGGCCATGGGCATGGGTTATGCATTCAGCGGTCGCGATGGATCGGGCGGCTGGGTTTTTGTGGCCAGTCACGCCCACATCCGTTAGGTTTTTTAACCAGCTATGAAATTTGGAATCAGGTTTAGATTGGTGGCGCTCGCGTTGATCGTGGCGCTGATGGGTGCGTTGATCCTGCTGGCGACCTTGACTTCGCAACGACAGGCGGCGGAGTTGCGCGAGCGGTTCAGCCAAGTGGATTTCGAGAGTT
>JBEKSU010000288.1:0-3314 GCA_049516755.1 Verrucomicrobiota bacterium
GGGTTATGTGGGTTTATGCCGCTTGGCGGGCGGCGAAGTGAACATCTGCGGCTTGTTTCGCAGCAAGTCGGTTGTGCCCGACCTGGCGCAACGCTGGCGCGACTGGCTGCGCGGACCGCCCGCATCGGTGCTGCATTCGCGCTTGGCTGAGGCGCGATTCGATGAAGACTCCTTCTGCTCGGTGGCGGGTTTTTGCCTGCAACCGCAACGCGCGACCCAACGGAATGAGTGTTGCGTCGGCGATGCGTTGACCATGATCCCGCCCGTGACGGGCAACGGCATGTCCATGGCTTTTGAATCCGCGGAACTGGCCATTGGGTCGCTCGCGGAATTCAGCGACGGTCAACTGACTTGGGACGGAGCGCGGCACGAGATTGCCACGCGTTGCGACAAGAGGTTTACTCCGCGACTGCGCTGGGCGGCGTGGGTGCAAAGAGCGTTATTTCAGCCGCCCGCGCGCTCAGTCCTGATGTTCCTAGCCGCGCGTTCGGAATGGTTCTGGCGCGGGATTTTCGGGCGGACGCGGTGACGGCACCGAGCGCGCTCGACTGGAGACGCCATCCGCCGAGCCAGCCCATTTTTGGCGTGGACGTTTGGGAGCACGCCTACTACTTGAAGTACCAAAACCGCCGGCCCGATTATCTCAAGGCGATCTGGAGCGTGATCAATTGGGCTGAAGTGGCCAAAAATTACGCCGCCGCCAAAAAATAATCCCCATGCGGCGGAGCCGTTTCCCGCCGCAATTTTTTCGCGGATATTGACAGTGCCTGTTGGAATCAGCGGGGATTGTCACCGTTCATTCGCATCATCTCAAACAGAGCGAAGCAGCTTCAGCAACTCTTTCGCTACGGGTCCCGAGGAGGCCGGATTCTGACCGGTCACAAGCTTGCCGTCCACTTGGACATAGGGAGCCCAGTTGGCCCCAGCGCTGTATAAGCCACCGCGTTCCTTTAGCCGGTCCTCCAAGAGGAACGGGACGACTGCGCTCAAGCCCACAACTCCTTCTTCCGCATTCGTGAACCCTGTCACGCGCTTGCCTTTGACCAAATACCTGCCGTCCTTTCCGCGCACATTGACCAAGGCAGCGGGCGCGTGGCACACTGCGGCTACTGGCTTGTCGGCCTTCACGAAGGCTTCGATCAGCGCAATGGACGTCGCGTTATCGGGCATGTCCCACATCGGGCCATGTCCACCGGGGTAGAAGACTGCGTCGAAATCGTCCACGGACACTTCGGCCAGCTTTTTCGTGTTGGCAAGTAGAGCCTGTGCCGCGTTGTCTGTGCGGAAGCGTTTTGTTAGTTCGGTCAGATTTTCGGGGAGATCACTCTTCGGATCGAGTGGCGGCTGGCCGCCCTTTGGCGACGCCAGCGTGATTGCCGCTCCAGCATCGCTTAACACGTAATAGGGTGTGGCGAACTCTTCCAGCCAGAAGCCAGTCTTCTTGCCGGAGTCGCCAAGTTGGTCATGAGAAGTAAGAACGATAAGAACTGTCATTTGGGATTTCCTTTTGTTAAAAAGCAACCTCATCCGAGGTTATGCCAATGTTCGAACGGACTTTTCCCGGTCCCATTGCCGCGTCTTTGCCGCAGCAATAAATGCGTCTATGCTGCTGGCATCCAAAACGCCCGCGTCTTGCCCGACATTCGCCGCTGCCAAAAGCGATTGGCCGCCTTTGTCGGCCGCGATTGCCTTGAGATGACCGAAAGCATCGCGCACAAAATCGGTCGCGGCGCTTTCCATCGCCAAGGCCTTTGCGCCTTTGTCGGAGAGGATGACGGCAACAGCATCGAATAGCACGGAAGGCGTCCCAGCCAGTTGTCCATCAGCGCCCAGCATCGAGCCATCCGCAAGCTTCGCACCACCCACTTTGGGCGCGACGATCTTCACGGTGGCGCCCGCATGGTTCGCAGCCTTCTTAATCTTCTGGATCATCGCGCCGTCCGAACCATCCGCGATGAGTATGCCAACCGCGCGCCCCATGAGCGTGTCTTTCATCTTGCCAATAATCTGCAGGGCGGGCGACGGCTCCATCTCTCGCACAGCCGCTACGGTTGCCGGCGCCTCGGGCATTCTGTCGAGCGCAAGCCCTGCCGCAACCCGGCGGGCGAGATCCTCTTCGATGTGTCGCAGGTGGCCGACCATCGCCTCACGCACATGCAGATGTTCGACCTTCGAAAGTTCAAACACGAACGCCGAGGCGATGTGCGCCTGCTCATACCCGGTTTGGCTGAGATAGAACTGCCGCGCCTGGCTATAGTGGTCGGCGAAACTCGCGGCACGGATGCGGCCTTTCCCGCCTGTTTCAGTAACCGCCGCGGTGTGAAAGCCGTTGGCGGGCATCTCGCGTGGCGAGATTTCAGACAAAGAGTTAGGTTCATAGGCAACGCGGCCCGCCGGCTGCGCCATCTGCATGTGTCCGTCGCGTTGTTGGTTGGAGAACGGGCACTTGGGCGCGTTGATCGGGATCTGGTGGAAATTGGGCGACCCCAGGCGGGAAAGCTGCGTGTCGTTGTAGGAGAATAGACGGCCTTGCAACAGTGGATCATTCGAGAAATCGATGCCTGGCACAATATTGGCCGGACAGTAAGCAACCTGTTCGGTTTCAGCGAAGAAATTGGCCGGCCAGCGATCCAGTACCATGCGGCCGATCACTTTCAACGGCACCAGTTCTTCGGGAATCAGCTTGGTCGCGTCCAGATGATCGAACGGGAATCTGTCCGCTTCCCCCTGCGTGAAAAGCTGAACCGCGAACTGCCACTCGGGGAAATGTCCCGTCGTGATGGCCTCAAACATATCGCGGCGATGAAAGTCTTGATCCGCGCCGGCAATCTTGACCGTCTCATCCCAAATGGTGGACTGCAATCCGAGGATGGGACGCCAGTGGAATTTGACGAACGTAGATTGGCCGGCAGCGTTAATCAACCGGAAGCTATGCACCCCAAAACCTTCGATCATGCGGAGCGAACGCGGCAGCGTGCGATCCGACATGATCCACATCACCGTATGCATGGATTCCGGCGTGAGCGAAATGAAATCCCAGAACGTGTCGTGGCAGGTCGCCGATTGCGGGAAACCCCGGTCCGGTTCCATTTTTACGGCATGGATCAGGTCGGGGAATTTGATGGCATCCTGGATGAAGAAAACCGGGATGTTGTTGCCGACCAGGTCCCAATTGCCATCCTTGGTGTAAAACTTGACGGCAAATCCGCGTATGTCACGCGGGGTATCAACCGAACCCGCGCCGCCGGCAACGGTGGATATGCGAGTGAACACGGGCGTCTTTTCCCCAATCTCGGTGAGTATCCGGGCGGTCG
>JBEKSU010000289.1:0-3310 GCA_049516755.1 Verrucomicrobiota bacterium
CCACGATTCCAACTGGGCCTTTTGTTCCGGATCCATTGCAAGAGCTTCAGCCGAGTCCCACATGCGGCTGAGTGTAGCTGACTCAGCCTCATTGTAAAGAGTTAAGTGTTACACTACACTAGTTGGCGGAAACAATATCAACGTCGCAAGCGCGCATGGCCGTCTATCAATCCTTGTGTTCCGCCAGGAGACGTTCGATGCGGCGGTCGGGGACAAGCCACAGCAAAGCTACGAACACGTAGAGCACACAGGAAATCCAGGGCTGGAAAAATGCCGCCGCCACGGCGAGGGCATAAAGAACGGGCGACAGCTTGCCCTTGAAATCGCGGCCGATGGCCGCTGCGAGTTTCGAGTCGCAGCCATGTCCGGCGATGACGACACTTTGCAGAAGGTAATAGGCGATGGCCGCGAGCAGCAGGACCGTCCCGTAAACCGCGGTGGGTATGGTGGTGAAATGATTTTCGCCCATCCAGCCGGTGACGAAGGGGAAGAGCGACAACCAGAACAGCAGGTGCAAATTCGCCCACATCATCGCGCCGTTCACCCGGCCGGCGGCTTTCAACAGATGATGATGGTTGTTCCAATAGATGCCGAGGTAAACAAAGCTCAACACGTAGGTCAGGAAAATCGGTAACAAATGCTTAAGTTCGGCAAGGTCCGGGCTTTGCGGCACCTTCAATTCCAGCACCATGATGGTGATAATAATGGCCAACACACCGTCGCTGAACGCCTCCAACCGGTTTTTCTCCATGCGGCAATGTTACTCCGGGAGCAAGGTTCGTCGCAATGGCTGCGTGGAGGTCAACGCGACGGGTCGCCAAACGGTGCCATACATTTGTGCAGGTGTCTCAGGCTGAATTTCTCTGGATTTTGCTGTAAAATATGTGCTAAATTTACACTTAATCATGAAACTGGATGTGGATGGAAGGCGCCCGTCTTCGTTCCATGGCCCACCGGCAGAGTTATAACGCCTTCAGATGTAAATCCTATGTGTAAACAAACCACCTTGGTTGCCAGGATTCTGGCAGCATTTCCCAAAGGCATTCGCCCAACCTTTCAGGTTATGACTCTCCGCAGCACCACCATCTTCGCCGCTGTTATTACCGCCCTGGTACTTTGCACAACCAATAGGGCCAAAGCCACGCTTCTGGCTTACGAAGGGTTTAATTATCCGGCCGGCACGGGGATAAGCGGCCAATCCGGCGGGTTTGGTTGGGCCGGTGCCTGGGCGACGGGTGGCGCCGGTAATTTGTTGGGGACGAATGTTGCCGCCGGCTTGAGCTACACAGATTTGGCCGGTCAGTCACTGATGACCACCAACGGCAGTCTGGTGGTGGGAAATCCTGCCGGCCCGACGGCGACAACGGCGACACCGAATCGCACTTTGAGCAGCACCCTCGCCGGGGGCACTTACTGGATCAGTTTTCTCTACCAGCGGCTGAATTTCGATCTGGGGACGCTGCCATATTTACGGCAGGCCAACCTGGGCCTGTTTGCGGGCAGCGGCGAACGCGCGGATATCGGCGGGCCGAACACCAGCGCCACGGTCAGCAACGTCTTTTCCGCTTGGGGCACCGGCACACACAACGTCTATGCGCCCTTTCAAACGCCCAATTATCCCATCAACAACGGCACGACTTATTTTATTTTGATCAAAGTGGTGGCCGACGGCTCAACCGCGGCGGATACATCCTATGTCTGGATCAATTGGACCAATCTGACCGTGGAACCGGACATTTCCACGGCGAACCTGGTAAATAATGAAGTCGATCTTTCGAGCGTGAACACCTTGCGCTTCCAGGCCGGCAACCTGAACAGTTCCGGCAGCAACGCGGTCTTTCAAGTGGACGAGTTGCGCGTCGGCACGGCCTTTGCCGACGTAACGCCCCTGGCCACATCCATTCTGCCGCCCACCATCACTACCCAGCCTTTGGACCAGACGGTCACCATCGGCGATCCGGTCGCCTTCACGGTGGGCGCGGCCGGCACCTTTCCCTTCAGTTATCAATGGTATCTCAATACCAGCACCCTGTTGATGGACCAGACCAATGCCACGCTGAATATTCCGAGCGCCCAACCGGGCGACGCGGGCGGTTATTCCGTGATCGTCAGCAACAGCGCCGGGTCCGTCACCAGCCGGGTGGCAACGCTCAACGTCCACGCGCCGCTGCCGCCCACCATTTCGACTCAGCCGGCCGATGTGAACATCATTGCCGGCAACACCGTGACTTTCTCCGTGACCGCTGCCGGTTATGCTCCACTTGATTATCAATGGTATTTTAACACCAACACGCCGCTGGCCGGCCAGACCAATGCTTCGCTGACGATTCCCAACGTGCAGACCAACAATAACGGCGGTTATTCGGTGATCATCACCAACAGCGTGGGAGCGATCACCAGCCGGGTGGCCACGCTGGACGCCGTTTATGTCGGGCCGTCCGGATTGCCCGCCTTCTCCGGAGCCGACGGCGCGGCGAAATATGCGACCGGTGGCCGGGGCGGGATTGTTTATCACGTGACGGTTCTGGATAAAAACTTCAATGACAGCCGGCCGGGAACCCTTCGCTACGGTGCAACCGATGCCAATTTCCCGATCGGTTTGCCGCGCACCATCGTCTTTGATGTGGCCGGCGTTTTCTGGCTTGGCTTGTATGGGGCGGAAAGCAATTACGACAACGGCTGGAACGCCACCTCATCTCGTATCAGTTTCAACACCAACATCACCGTCGCCGGTCAGACGGCGCCCGGTCCCGTCATCATTATGGGCGGTAATCCCCACTGCAGCGGTACCAATGTGATTGTTCGGAATATGATGATCGCGCCGGGCTACGGCATGCAGGGTTTTCATGTCCCGCCCACCCCACCGACGCCCGGCACGTTCCCCGATTCGTTTGCCTTTGACGCGATGGACATTGAAGGCCAGAACGTCATGCTGGACCACCTCACGGCCGTCTACGCCACGGACGAGGCGATTTCCTGCAATGAACTGGCCAACTACCTGACGATCGAGAACTGCAACGTCTCCCAAGGCCAGAATTATCCGCAGGCGGATGCCGAATCGAGCTCGCTAAGCTACGTGGGGCACGCCCTGGCGCATTTGTTGCAGGCCGGGACCGGCGCCAAAATCAGCGTACTGAACGACCTTTATGCCCACCAAAAGGGCCGCCTGCCCCGCGTCGGCAGCGAGGTCGGGAACGGTCCATACAATGATTTTCGCAACAACGTTTTCTACAACTGGTATGACACCGCCGGCACCGGTTCCAGCGGCCAGCCGAGCTTCGACAACTTCATCAACAACTACTACCTGGCC
>JBEKSU010000290.1:0-3275 GCA_049516755.1 Verrucomicrobiota bacterium
GCCAGCTAGGCATTCCACTAGATGGCATTACCGACGCCACCAACCAGCCCCAGCAGATTGTGTCCAGCGGCGTCACGGCGATTATGGTCCCAAAAAACCGCCTGTGTGTTGTTTGCCGTGCTGCCGCCAAAAAATGGCAACTCGACAGGTATAAAAGCATATTCTTTGGCTTTGATTTGTGCGGATAAACGCATTTGGGTCTTTCATCCTTAATTCCCTTTCCGGCTTGCAGCGCGCAGCGGCAGGTGCTTCACTCCGTCCATAAGCTTGAAAGGGACATAAATGCTCGTCAAATGCAACTGCAACAACTGCTCCGCCCACCTCGAATTTGAGGCTGTAGATGCAGGGACGGTCATTGTCTGCCCCACATGCGGTATCGAGACAAAGCTCTACGTCCCAGGAAGTGCCCCTAGCCAGCCGTTGAGTAATCCTCAACCAATGAAAAGCAACAAATTTAAGTTTGGACTCATCGCCGCCGGCGTAGCCATGTTTGTTGGCCTTATGACGTTACTTATTATCAACTGGAACAATATTATCCGCCCACTTTCCAATGTTTTTGGTGGGACAGTGGTCGCTGTGTTCATGGCAATTCTTGCGGTGTTGGTGCTCATTTGGGCACTTCTTTGGATAATTTTCCCCGTTTTCGTCTATTACCAGTTGAATGAACTAATTAAATTGCAGCGCCAAATCGAACGCAACACACGTCGCTGAATCAGCGCCATTGCTGCTTTTTTTGGCGGTGATCGCCCGCGATTGGTAATATTAATTTCTTTATTTCCTTAAAACAAAGCGCCATTCTGAGCCAATGGAATTTCGACTTTTTTGTCCTTCCTGTGGCCAAAAGTTGAAGGCGGAGGAAGAGGATGCCGGACGCCGGGTCGATTGCCCGCATTGCGGCGTGGAATTCAGCGTGCCGCATCCCAAATTGGCGACCCAACCACCCAGCCTCCCCGTAGAGACTCCTCGCGATTCTGCCATTGCTCCCCCAAATGATGAAGGAGATTTGTCCTGCCCTGTTTGCTGGCTGCGTTTTGATACCGGTGACGTCATGCACATTGCCGTGCATGATTCGCTCCGTGGCGATCCACTTTTGGGCGAGGATGCACAGCAACGTTTTCTGGCGACGCGTTTCAACAATGCCGGACAGGCAATTGATGCCATGGGGTTGCCTTCCTCTGAGGTCGCATGTCCACACTGCCGACGGAAACTCCCGCCGAGCTTTCTTAGTATGCCTCATCACATCATTTCTCTAGTCGGCGATCAAAGTGCAGGGAAGTCATACTTTCTCAGCGTGTTGACAAAAACGCTGCCCGCCACACTCTATCGAGATTTTGGCGTTACTTTTCAGGACAGTGATCCGACTGGAAATGCCCCGGTGAATGATATGCGCAAGGCATTGTTCGGCGCCCAGACTCCCGCGCAGGCAAAACTTGCGAAGACTGTCTTTGAGGGCGCGATGTATGAACGCTTGCCGCGCCAAGGAAGATTGGTTGCCCTCCCGCGTCCCTTTGTTTACACGCTCGCATCGGAGGATAAGACCAGAGAGCAGTGCGCGCTAATTTTTTACGACAACGCCGGCGAACACTTTCAACCCGGCGTCAACATCGTAGAACAGCCTGGTGCCCAACATGTCGCCAGTGCCGCCGGTATTATTTTTCTGTTTGACCCGTTCAACAGCCCGGAATTTCGACGCTCAATCCGCGAAACCAAAGACCCTCAGCTCGAAAAACCTGTCGTGGATCAGCAGGACATCATCCTTGGCGAAATGCGGGCGCGCATTCAAATGATTCGCAATCTACGTTCCGGCGAGACCATTAATACACCGGTAGCCTTTGTCGTTGGTAAAAGCGACGTTTGGCTTCAATTGCTAAATGGCGTCCCCATTCGCGATCCATTGAGAGATGGAAAACTCGACAAAACGGCATTAGCGGAAAACTCAAACACTGTTCGCCAACTGGCGTATCGGTTATGCCCAGCCGCCGTAGCAAATGCAGAAGCTCTGAGCACCAACGTCATGTTCTTTGCCGCCAGTGCTTTTGGCCATACGCCGATAAAAATCGGCCCAGGAGAATATGTTCCTGACCCGGCAAGATTGCAGCCCGTGCATGTTGAAGTCCCGCTGCTCTGGATTCTTTCACAGGTCTGCCCTTCACTCATTGCGGTCACAAATGAGGCCGGCTCACAAACGACTTTTGAGAAAACTGAGCGGGGCTAGGTATGCCACAGCAACTCATCTATACCAGCGCCCAGCGGGGCTTAGTTGCTGGGCGGTCAGGGCACTGCACCGTTGCGCGAAGCGCCGCAATGCGTGAGGCACTCATGCTCCAGTTGGAAAAGCTGAGTTATTATCAGCATCTCTCGCTGAGCGGCGGACAAGAACGACAGATTTGTTCCTGCCGTGTGTTGGACATCCGTGGTTCTCGTTTTCATGTATTGAGCCGGATTCAGGATGCCGGCTTGGATTTTACCAACCGCACCAATTTTTTGGCGCACCACCTCGTTTTTACTCCGGAAGAAATTCGGCAATTTTCGTCGCCACCGGTCATTCTTCGTAGTTGGTCAGGCTGGGTAAAAATATGGAACCAAGAGCCGCAGATGCTCGAAAATGAGGACTGGTCCGGCCTCGCTAACATTTCCGGTGTGGTGTCGGTTCCGGCAACGACTTGGCAGCAGGTGACGGGCGATGCCGCCAATGGCTATGGTTTGCTTGATTCACGGTCGGGTAGCGCGTTTCGTGTGGACAGCCTCGCGGAAGATCAAATTCTTGCATTGTTCGCTGAAAGTTTGGAATTGCTGGAACTTCGCGACCCACGACGGGATTTCCGCGTGACCGCCTGGCAATACACATTCACGACCTCCATGCAGGAGCAGGACAATCCGGCGGATTTCCGTTGGCGTTGTCTTCATTCGGATAATCCGGCTTCCAATCGTTTTGCCGGGCCGGATTGTCGCCTGCTCTCAGATATTCGCGCCTCACGCGTCACAAGCGAAGAAAAGATTTTTGCCCAGTCAGGCCGACAAGCGCCCCACTTTGTAATTCAGCCCCAGAACATCCGCATTACCGACGGTCAACCGGCACGACTTTATGCGAAGGCGGAAGGAGTGCCATCGCCAAGCTATCAATGGTTTACAGTGGACAAAGCTGGCAATGGCCATCCCATTGCCAACGGAACAGATGCGGAAATGGTGCTGCCAAAGCCGCCGGTGGGAGTTTCACGTTACGTCGTTCGCACCAGCAACTCCCAGGGTGATGTTACGAGCGAAGTCGCCACGTT
>JBEKSU010000291.1:0-3225 GCA_049516755.1 Verrucomicrobiota bacterium
CAATTCGCGCTCCGGCGTGCGTTCGATGAGATTGTATTCGATTTGCAGTCCGACAAATTGCGTCCAGCCGCGCAGTTCGGCCAGCGTGTTGGCGCGCGCCACCCACCACGCCGGCGCGTCGGAAATGCCGATGTACAGCACCTTGCCCGCGCGGACAAAATCGTCGAACGCGCGCATGACTTCCTCGATTGGCGTCAATTCATCCCACGCGTGCATCCAGTACAGGTCAATACGGTCCGTGCCGAGCCGTTTCAAACTGCCCTCGAGCGCCTGCGCCATGTTCTTGCGATGGTTGCCGCCCGCGTTGGGATCGCCGGGGCGTTGATTGAAGGAATACTTGGTGGCGACGACAAACTGGTCGCGCCGGCCGCGGATGAATTCGCCCACGAACTTTTCACTCGTGCCGGCGGTGTAACCGTCGGCGGTGTCGAGAAAATTGCCGCCGGCGCTGACGTAAGCGTCGAAAACCGCCTTGGATTCGCCCTTGTTCGCGCCCCAGCCCCATTCCTCGCCGAACGTCATCGTGCCCAGGCACAGTTCCGAGACGCGCAAACCGGATTTGCCGAGAAGTTGGTAGTTCATAAAATTCCTTGCGATATTTGTCCGCCATTTCTTGAAATTTTTCCAGTTTTTCTTTGCCACCCCTTGCCACAACACATCGCCTGCCGAAAGAGGGTTGAAAGATCGTCCATCCTGTTCAATAGTGCGGCATGAAAATCGCCACCATCATAGCCCGCGTCCTGCTTGGACTGGTGTTCACCGTCTTCGGCTCAAACACCTTCCTGCATTTCATAAAGATGCCGCCCATGTCCGGCCCGGCGGGCGACTTCATCATGGCGATGTATGGCACGGGCTATCTCTACGTCGTCGGGTTTTGCCAGGTCGCGGGCGGATTGATTCTCCTGACCGGCCGCTTCATCCCGCTCGGGCTCACGTTGCTCGGCCCGGTGATTGTGAACATCCTCGCCTTCCACATCTTCATGAACCACGAAGGATGGCAACTGGCGTCGGTCGTCGCGGCCCTCGCGCTGTTCCTGCTCTGGCGCCATCGCGCAAATTTCGCCGGCCTCTTGAAGCCCTGATGTGCCACATCGGGCGCGCGCTGGTGAAGCGGGAGAAAGAATGGTTTAAACCCGGTCACACTCCCGCAACCTTGAAAGCAACGGCCACTGCTCCGGCCGCGCCCTTGGACCAGTTCCGATGTTTGCCGTCGGGATTGAACCGTTCCGCCGCACGATCCCGCCATTTTTGATCCGTTCCACAGCCGAGTGTTTTTTTGAGACTTTGCGGCGCAACCTTGACGACGCGGAGGCCGCGCTGGGCAGCCGCGAGTTCGACCATCGCCTCCCCCTTGATCGCTTCCAGACAGGAACCAAACCGGCCCGACGAACATTTCAACAGGGCAATGACGGAACCGGCGCCCTTGCGGGCGAAAAGAGTGATGAGAGCATGCAGCAGCCCGTTCAGATCGTCCCCGGAACGGACTTGAAACGGAATCGACCGGATGGCAGTGACAACGAACTTGTCGCCCGCACCCCTGGTCTCGGCAATAACGACAGCGGACCTGGTGGCGTTTACGCCGAAAAGCATTTGAAATACCCCGTTGGGATTTTCACGGCAGACGCACGCGCGCACCAGGGCCAAAACCGAACCTTATTTGGTTTGTGTATCCGTGGTGGTCGTGGTGGTGGGACTATGATAAGTTGTGTCTTGTGACGTGGTGGTCGTGCTGCGGGTGGTATCGGAGGCGCAGCCGGATATGAACACAAGGGCAACGACGGTAAGGCAGGAGAGGATGATTTTTTTCATAATATGTTTGTTGTTCGAATGTATTGTTAACCATGCGAGGTTAGGTCATCACTTGGTCAGCGGCTATGGGGTGTAACCCTACCTGCGGCTCGTTCCGATGCCGCATAGATCGCTTGCTCGTGCCGCGGGAGAAAAATAAGCCGGCCACCGCGAATATGACCGGCGCCTGGTTGTGCGTTTCTAATTTGTTAAAAATGGTGTAAGTTGCAAAACATGAGTCCGGACGTTTCCGATTTTGTAGGCGAGGTTTGGCGTGGCAAGCCCATCGTCATCATTCTTGCTGTCGCCGGCTTTATTATTTTTGTCCTGCTGGTCATTGACACTCATCGTCATCGGAAAAAACAGAAGGGACGCCAGCCCAAACAGCACTGAATATTTCAAGCTCAAGCCTGGTATTGTTCGTCGCTGACCTTTTCCATCCAGTCAACCGCCTTGCCGTCGAGCTGTTCCTGAATGGCGATGTGGGTCATGGCCGTGGTGGGTGCGGCGCCGTGCCAATGCTTCTCGCCCGGCGGAAACCAGATCACGTCACCGGGCCGGATTTCTTCGATCGGACCTCCCCAGCGCTGTGCGCGACCGCAGCCGGCGGTGACAATCAGGGTCTGGCCCAGCGGATGGGTGTGCCATGCGGTGCGGGCGCCCGGCTCGAACGTGACGATTGCGCCGGTAACACGGGCGGGATCGCTTCCCTTGAATGGTGAGTCAATGCGCACCGTGCCGGTAAACCAGTCGGCCGGTCCTTTGCTGGACGGCTGTGAGCCATTTCGTTTGATTTCCATTAATATTTCCTTTCCATGATTGATCGGTAGCGACGCGCTGCCGCGCTCTCTTGGCGAGCAGCAGCTTTGCCCTACCATATCAGATTGCGGTAGGGCGGTGGTGCTCCGCGCCCAAACTCAGCGCCCGGTCAGTTGCTCCAGCTTTTCAGGATATCGCGCGCCTTCCACTTTGATCTTTGAAGCCGCGCTGTCAATTTCCCGCAGGTCGTCCGGCGTCAGTTCGACAGCAACTGCTCCGATGTTCTCGTCCAGGCGATTCAGTTTCGTGGTGCCCGGGATGGGAACGATCCACGGCTTCCGGGCCAGCAACCACGCCAGCGCGATTTGAGCGACGGTTGCCTTCTTCCGCTGACCGATTTTGCCAATCAAATCAATCAATGCCTGATTCGCCTTGAGCGCCTCCGGCGTGAAACGCGGGAGCGTGCTGCGGAAGTCGGAGCTGTCGAACTTCGCGTTCTCGTCAATTTTGCCGGTGAGAAAACCCTTGCCCAGCGGGCTGTAAGTAACGAAACCGACGCCGAGTTCTTCGAGGGTTGGTATCACTTCCTTCTCCGGCGTTCTCGTCCACAGCGAGTATTCGCTCTGGAGCGCCGTGAGCGGCTGGACTTTGTGCGCGCGGCGGATGGTTTGCACACCG
>JBEKSU010000292.1:0-3224 GCA_049516755.1 Verrucomicrobiota bacterium
AAGGCATGACTCAGCCGGGCATTCAGGGTGTAGTAATCGTCCTCGCGGCTGGAGCCGGAGGTGTTTACAGAGGAAACATATTTCACCGCCTGGTAACCACCGTTCAAATCCAGAAAAAGCTTGCCCAACAAACGCTGGTTCAGGTCGGCGTTGACTCCCGTGGTTTCCGTGACCTGATCCTGCAAATAGGTGGACGCCACAATTCTCTGGCCGGTGATGGAAAGCCGGGTTTGCTCAAAGGGCTGGTATTGAATGGTCGCATCGAAGATGGGATTGACGAGGGGGCTGGCCCCGCCGCTCAGGAACTGCCGGACTTCCGCACCGCCGTGGATTTGGAAACTGATCTTGTCGGTGGCACGCCAATTGACCCGGCCTTGAAATTGTTCAAAGGTCATGTCGGGACTGGAGGCCTCGTCGTCGTAACCGCCGCCCGCGCCAAGCGCGGCGTTCAACCGCGGCCAGAATTGATAGTTCAACCAGTTCATCGTGGCCCATTCGCTGTAGCTCGAGAACTGGTCGGCCGAAACGATGTTCTGGTTCAACCCCAGGTCCAGCGACATTTTGCTGTTCATGGTGTATGAACCGTTCAGGGCGGTGTTGTAGGTTTCCGTGCGGGTCTGGCTCGCGGTCGCAGCCGAGAGTGCGGAGATGTCGCTGTAACCCTGGATGAGCCCCAGGACCCAATCGTTATAGGTGGTCCCGCCCACCAGCTTGACCGACTGGCCGAAGTTGTCCGAGAACTGGTGGTTGGAATAAATCGTCCACAGGGGAGAATAATCCAGGGTCCAATGCCGGCCGATTTCCAGGAGGGCTCCCGGCGAGATGGTCTGGATGATGGAATGGGCGAGCTGGTTGGTGTTGTACTGGAGTCCGTCGGCGTACAGGAACTGATAATAGGGATGCGGACGCAAGGTCACCGAGCCCCATTTGAACGGTTCCGATTCGGTGGGAGGCGGGGTGGCAAAGACTTCCATTTCATTTGCTTGTTGCATGGCCGACGGAGTCTGGTCGGGCGGTTGGGGCCCCGATGCCAGGATGTCCTGGGCCTGGGTCTGACGATCCAACGCAAAGAAGCCCACCAGCAACGCTCGAATCAGGACGCGTACGTTCTGGTTATTGAAATGCGAAAGAACGGGGTTTTTTGATTTCATGATCAAGCGTTTCCCGGCGGTTTTATATTCTAAACGGAGAACAAGGAAAGGTTAATAATGATGCGCCAATTCACCAACCGATACGGTCCAATGTCGCAGCGAATCCTCCAGTGCCTTTTCCACCGGCCGGATTCTCACGCCGGTGGCCAGCAATTTTGAAACATCCAGAACACAGTTGGAGCGCATCGCCCGGGCACCGCGAAGATAAAACTCCTCGTCATCCTTCCAGAATTCAAACCGACGGTTCGGTTTGAGAATTTGGTGGACCATTTCGATGACCCGCCGGGTCGCCACCGCGCCGGGATTGGTGACATTATAAATACCGACCGGCGCCTGTATTTCCCAGAGGTCCAGGGAGGCCCGGACAAAGTCCTCGAGGTGCGAGATCGAATTTACGCCATCATAAACCCGGGCGTAATTTTGCAATCGCCAGAGGAGATTCCCCGGTTCGCTCCGTTCGTTGAATGGCATTCCCGGACGCCAGATATAAACCTTGCCCATGCCGCGAATGGCCTCTTCCGCCAGCGCCTTGGTTCCGCTGTAAAAGTTGCACGGCGGGTGCCGGAAGGCAAAGTTGGGTTCGTCCCATTCCGTATAACCGCAAATTCTTTCCGGGTGCTCGGCAAACAATCGCCGCAGTTCCGCCCCTTCCACGTTTCGGGTGCTTCCGTTGAAAATCAACTTGGCTCCGCGATAAATGCAACCGGAAGAAACATGCCCCCAGAGGGTGCCGGTCATTGAGCAAACGCGGGCGATGGTCTGGGGAAGCAGGGTGTTGGCAAACAGAGTTTCTTCGCGGGCCAGTTCACAGGCATCCACATTCGGCTTGCCCCGGGATCCGGCGGCGTTGATGATGAACTCCGGTTTTACTTTCCGTACATAGTCAAACAAAAGGTTGAAATCCGCGTAGTTGATCGCCTTGCGCGTGAGTGGAATAAAACCATGGCCACGCCTGCGCAATTCGGCCGCAAAGGCCTGTCCCACGTAACCGCTTGATCCAAGCAGCAAGATCATGATGAATCCCAACCTCTCGTTTTGCGACTGCCTAGGCCTTCCAAACTTGACGGGGTTTTACCTTCATCCCCCCCATCGCATTGCGGGTGTCCACAATGCACGCCGACCAATCCGCCAGTTCCTGGTAATTGATGGCCTGGTGGTTGGTGGCGATGATGACCGCGTCGAAACCTTGCAGTGTTTCACGATTCCAGCTTACGGACCGCGTGCCCGCCCAATGCGGATGTTCGCGGGTCACACGAATCACCGGCACATACGGATCATAATAAGCCACGTCCGCGCCCCGGGCCTTGAGCAGATCCAACAGGACATAGCTTGGTGATTCACGGTCATCATCCACGTTGGGTTTGTAAGCCAAACCCAGCACCAATACCCGGCTGCCCTTCATGGGTTTCCGCAATTCATTGAGGGCTTCAGCCGTCCGGTTCACCACGTGCGCCGGCATGGCGGTGTTGATCTCGCCGGCCAGCTCGATAAAACGGGTGTGCTGGCCATATTCACGAGCCTTCCAGGTGAGATAAAATGGATCAATGGGAATGCAATGCCCGCCCAAACCAGGTCCGGGATAGAAGGCCATGAAGCCAAACGGTTTGGTCTTTGCCGCCTGGATGACCTCCCAGACATCAATTCCCATCGCTCCGTAAACCAGCTTCAATTCATTGACCAGCGCAATATTCACACTGCGAAATATGTTTTCGAGCAGCTTCGCGGCCTCGGCCGCCCGGCAGGAGGAAACCGGCACAATGGTTTTGATGGCGCGGCCATAAAGCGCCTTCGCGCGCTCCAGACAGGCCGGCGTATAACCGCCAACCACCTTGGGAATGAGTTCAACCTTGCTCTGCGCATTTCCCGGGTCTTCCCGCTCCGGCGAAAAGGCCAGGTGAAAGTCCGTTCCGGCCTTCAGCTTCGAGCCGGCTTCGAGCACTGCGCGCAAATCCTCGTCGGTCGTGCCCGGATACGTTGTGGATTCCAACACCACCAAAATGCCCTTGATGAGATGCGGCGCGATGGCCTTGCCGGTCTCGACAATGTATGAAATATCCGGCTCGCGGTTTTTAT
>JBEKSU010000293.1:0-3185 GCA_049516755.1 Verrucomicrobiota bacterium
AAACAGCTCGGCCAGGGGCATGAGCGGTTGTCGCGCCAGCAAACGCAGGTGATGCTCAATCGGCAGGCCGATGCGGGCGCTGTAGCCCGTCGTCTCAAATGTGGAATAGACCTCCGCCATGCCTTCCTTGAGCCAGAGCGGCCAGAGGCGGTCGTTATGCCGGAACAACAGATGGGTGTATTCGTGAAAGACGACTTCCAGGCCGGTGTAGGCCGAATTGGTGCCGGGCAGGGCGAGCACAATCAGGTTTTCGTCGCTGCCTCGCTGGAAGAAGGCCGCCAGATTGGCAGGCCGGCCCTGGTAAAGTGGCAGGAATGGTTCCATGGTTTCGTGGTCGGGAAAAGCCATCACCACAATTGGCGGAGAGGCCACTGCCTGCGCCCCGTTTGTGGCCAGCAGAGTGTAGGCCTGGCAAAACTGCTCCAACCGGGCAGAGAGTTTGTAAACATCCTGAGGCGCGCCGCAACTGAAGATGTTGAAATGCGCCGTGCGCGTCTCGAACCATTGCCTTTGCACAAGTGGAACGTCATTTGATTGGATGGGGGCGGCACGGAGCCCCAACTCCAATAGCACGGCCAAAACCAAATACGGGCGACGGATCATAGACAAATTGACTCTAAGGGATGATTGAAGAAATGTCACTGGGCGACAACGGGATTGGGCTGGCTTGTCGGGTCGTCGCTCGCAGCGGAGTCGGGTGTCATCGGTCATGCCCGCTTTCGCGCTATCGCACTCCGGCGCGGCAGTCTTCGTTCTCGCTTCGCTGCGGGCGAAGACTGGTGCGCGGTACAAGACTTGAACTTGTGACCCCTACCGTGTCGAGGTAGTGCTCTGCCAACTGAGCTAACCGCGCACTAAGAAATTAAAGCTGGCAGTCTCGCCGCGTCTTGGCAAGTGCGAATTGGCCTTATAACCTTTCATTTGAGTGCAGAATTCTCAAATAATTCTACAAAAAGAGGTATGGCGTTTCGGCGGATGAATCTGTTACATTGCCGATCATTGAACATAGAATTATGAATAAGTATTTACCTCTGGGGAAATTTTCATTTGGCATGGGCGACCGTTTTGCGCATCAGGGCAAGGCCCAACTGAACGCGTGCGTCCTGGCCACCAAACTCGGCGCGGAATTCATCCCCGTCTGGAACAAGTCGAATCGCGAACATACGTTCATTGGCACGGAGCCGTCCAGCCTGCGCGCAGAGGCTGATGCCGCCGTGAAGGCGCTGGGCTGGAAGAAGCCGTATCACGTGGACGCCGACCACATCCGCCTTGAAACGGTGGACCGCTTCATCGCGCCGTCGGATTTCTTCACGATTGATGTGGCGGATTCGATTGCCAAGCCCGCCGCGACTGCGGACGTGAAGGCGTTTGTGGACCGCCATCCCGAACTTACCGGCCAGGTTTCCATTCCGCACATTGACCGGCCGTTTGAAATCACCCGTGGCGAAGTCGAGCGCGTGGCGAACAAGTTTTTGCTCGCGGTGCAGGACGCGGGAAAAATCTACCGTCACATCGTCAAAGCCAAAGGCGAGGCGAATTTCATCACGGAAGTTTCCATGGACGAAACCGACAGCCCGCAGACGCCGCCGGAACTGCTCATCATCCTTGCTGCGCTGGCGGATGAAAAAATCCCCATTCAGACCATCGCGCCGAAATTCACCGGCCGTTTTAACAAGGGCGTGGATTACGTGGGCGACATCAAGCAGTTTGAGCAGGAGTTCAACGAAGACCTCGCGGTCATTGCGTTTGCCATCAAGAAATACGGCTTGCCGGCGTCGCTCAAGCTAAGCGTGCATTCGGGCAGTGACAAATTTTCCATTTACGCGCCGATGCGCAAGGCGCTGAAGAAATTCGGCGCCGGGGTCCACATCAAAACCGCCGGCACGACGTGGCTGGAAGAACTCATTGGCCTTGCGGAAGCGGGCGGCGACGGTCTGGAAATCGCGAAGGAAATTTACGCCTATGCCATCGAGCATGTGGACGAATTTTGCGCGCCGTATGCCAGCGTGATTGACATTGATAAAAAGAAACTGCCGCCGGCATCCGTCGTGAATGGCTGGAGTTCCAAGCAGTTCACCGATGCGTTGCGGCACGACCAGAAAAATCCGGCGTTCAATCCGAGCTTCCGCCAATTGCTGCACGTCAGCTTCAAGGTCGCGGCCAAAAAGGGTGACCGCTACCTGAATGCACTCAAGAAACACGAGGCGATCATCGCCAAAAATGTCACGGAAAACCTGTTCGATCGTCACATGAAGCCGCTGTTGCTCGGCTAATAGCACTTTTTTTATGCCATTCATCCACGAAGATTTTTTGTTAAGCACCAAGGCGGCCGGCAAGCTTTACCACAAATACGCCGAGCCCGAGCCGATTTTTGATTACCACTGCCACATTTCGCCGCGCGACATTGCAGCGAACCGCCAGTTCAAGAACCTGTTTGAAATCTGGCTCGAAGGCGATCACTACAAATGGCGCGCCATGCGGACCAACGGCGTCGCGGAACGTTTTTGCACGGGCAATGCCGATCCCTTTGACAAGTTCAAGGCCTGGGCTGCCACCGTGCCGCACACGCTCCGCAATCCGCTCTATCATTGGACGCATCTGGAATTGAGGCGTTATTTCGGCATTACCGAATTGCTCGATGAAAAAACCGCCGACAAAATCTGGACAAAGGCAAACGCAAAACTGGCCACCGCCGAACTGACCACCCAGGGCATACTGAAGAAATTCAAGGTCAAGGTCGTTTGCACCACCGATGACCCGGCGGACAACCTGGAACATCACCGCGCGTTTGCAGCCCAGGGTCATCCGACTAAAATGCTGCCTGCGTTCCGGCCGGACAAGGCGCTGACGGTCAATCAGCCCGCCAGTTTCAACAAGTGGGTGGAACAGCTGGCCGCTGCCAGCAACGTGGACATTAATGGCTTTGGCGCGTTCATTACCGCACTGAAGAAACGGCACGACTTTTTCCATTCGCAAGGTTGCCGTCTGTCTGATCACGGCCTGAATCATTGTTTTGCCGACTTTTGTTCCGAGAAAACCGCCGCCGAAATTTTTGCCAAGGCGCAGCGCGGCGAGATGGTTTCACCGCTGGAGCACGGGCAGTTTGCCTCGTACCTGATGCTGTTTTTCGGCAAACTCAATGCTGCCCGGGGCTGGACCCAACAGCTTCACCTCGGGGCGTTGCG
>JBEKSU010000294.1:0-3170 GCA_049516755.1 Verrucomicrobiota bacterium
TTTGTCTGGACCAAACGAGTTGACCAAATCTTAGAAAAGGTCGGCCATTGTAAAGCTGCAACTGTTACACCACACTAGATAAACCAGCCCATTCATCATCGCCCGGCCCGGTGCGGACTTTGTGCCATCAGGACCAACGCCGGAGGGTTTGGATCGGTCTCCTGCATCAGTTCGCCCCGCGTTCCCTATTGGCTAGAAACAGCCGAAATTACTTGCAGTTTCCGTGCGCTAAGTTAGTTTACGATAACATTTTATATGTCTGATAAAAAAACAGAGTCATCGCCCGCTGGCGGCGGAGTCCTGGTTCAAGTCAATCTCATCGGGCTGATCATTTTCAGCGCGGTGCTGGTTGCGACCGCGGCGCTGATGACTCACGGATTGGATACGACACACCATGAGGCTGGCGATGGCCGGACGGCTTCAAAAATTCAATCCCAGCCCGCTCCTGATTACAGCCGGAGCGTCGTCGAGCCTTCAAATGTTTCGGCGTGTGGGCAATTGATCACTCATGACATCGATCTGGAAGAGCCGGATGAATATGTCACCTATGATACAACCGCAGAAAAGGGTGAAACCTGGACTTTTGAGGGAACGACTCCGGATAAAGTCCGGATGCTGATGCAATCGTGCGGGTTGCCGGCGGTGGAAATTGAACGGACACTGTCGCCGGCATCCATGGTTTATAACAATGCCAACACGATCGTGCGACCGGGGGATGACCTGGTGCTTTCCCTGTCACCCGGGATGCGGTCAAAACTATACGCCGTGTTGGGGCAATATGGATCGAATAAATACATGCGTTCCCCGTTTTGTTTTCCCGGAAATTCGTTTGAAACGCGTTTTGACAAAAGCAAAGTCAGCGACGCGACCTTTTCCCGGATGCGGAAAATGCTTTACCCCCGCGGGAATGTCGAATGCTTCAGCGATTTGCAGACACTATTGCAACAGGTGCCGGATGAAAATGAACGGCAGCAACTGGTGAAGGCCTTGTCGCGTCAATCCGCATTGCTGGTCGGAATCCATATCTCGCCGGACTCGGACATTGACAAACTGGTCGGGTATTGGGGTTGGCCGTCGGGCGTCCGGCTGATGAATGTTCGGCCGCTTTTGGAATCGCTCAAACGCCGGCCCGGGGGCGGTTCCGCGAGCATTTTGTATTTCCTGCCGCCTTTTGCGCGCGAACGGCTTTATACCTATCCGCTGCCGGCCCAGCTTGGGGATCAGACGATGGACTGCCATTGGAGCGCCATGAACTTTTTCAATGAAACCCCGGACAATAATTTCTACGATCCGAAATATACCACGGCATACGTTCTCAAAAATTATTATCGCATCGCCAAACCCACCGCCTACGGCGACCTCATTTTCCTTTTGGACAAAAACGGCGACGCCATCCATTCCGCAGTGTATCTGGCGGAAGACATCGTATTCACCAAAAACGGCAATAACTCCGCCCAGCCGTGGATGCTGATGCATCTGAAAGATTTGGTGGCTGAATATACCACCGATGTTGCGCCGAAAATTGCCGTCTATCGCAATAAAAACTGGTGAAGGGTTGAACGGCCAATCGCCGTTTCATCCGCGGTCACTGCTCAAGCCGGAAGAATAAATTCCCCGCCGGAGGACTGATGGTAACGCTCAGAATTGCGCCATTCGTGGTTATCGGCAACCCAACTGGAGTCCAGTTCGCCGTGCTCAAGGCGGAGTTCTGCTGCAAAACATAATTTGTCGCCGAAACCGGCCAGGAGACGGTCACGCCGGGAGGTTGATAGTTGAAGGAAACACTGAGCAGCGGCGCGCCGGGCGTTTGCACGACGGTGATGATGCTCCAAAATCCGCCGGTGAGTGAATAATTTCCGCCGGTCATCAGCCCGCCGGCATCGTGCTGGCCGATCGTGCCGCTGACCTGATACGCGCCGCCCGCGCTCGTGCCGCCGCCCCCGGCAACTTTGGACCAATTGATGGAATAGCTCTGCGCATGTACGGAGATTGTGATGGCGAGAAATGTCAACAACGCGCCGAAAATCCGCCAGGTTTGGGACTGCGCCAGCCCTCTGGCTCTTTGGAAAGCGGATGATACCATTCCCTCCGAAAGCGGCAGAGGGCTGCCGCACTCCAAGACGCTTCGCGCCTGCCATCTTCCATCTTCAATACTCCATTCTCGATTTTTCATTGTGCGTCGCCGCTCTTCATCGGCCAGTTCGCCGCCAGCATACCCTTGTAACCGCCGATAAGCGAGCAAACATTGCGATAGCCCATCATTTGCGCCGCGTCACACGAGAGCACCGACCGGAACCCGCCGCCGCAATACATGATAATTTCCGTCTTCGGGTCGGGAAACGTCTTCTCCAGATCGCGTTCCAGGATTCCCTTGCCCAGATACATGGCCTCGGCGGCATGGCCGGCCTGCCATTCATTGTCTTCCCGCACGTCCAGCAGCACGATTTTGGGATTGGCAGCCAGACGCGCGCGCGCCTCGGCCACACTGATCTCCTTGACGCGCTTTTTCGCGTCATTGACCAGATTCAGAAAACCGGGCGAATGAACCATGCTATCAAGTTAGGCTGCCTGCCACGCTGGTCAAACAAATTTCATTGGCAATCCTGTTACACATTGGCTTACTCGCCGCGTGCCGCAGCCAAAAGATAACGTCGCCATTGCCGGAAGCCTGGTGTTCGTGGCTTTTCTATGGGGCGGCAACAATGCGGGGACCAAATGGCTGGTCGCCACCTGGCCGCCCATCTGGACCGGTGCCATTCGCTTTCTGCTGGCCGGGTTGCTCCTCTTGGCGGTGCTGCGCTTCACTTCGTGGCTCGGTGAATACCGCCCGTTGACATCCGGATTGCGCCGGCAATTGTGGCTGCGCGGCGGTTTAAGCCTCGCGGTGTATATTGTTGTCTTCAACTGGGCCTTGCGCCTGACCGCGGCTTCGCACGTGGCACTGTATATCGGCGCGTCGCCGGTGTGGAACCTGTTGTGGGAGGAACGTCCGCAACGGACTTGGGCCAGCGCGCGGCGTTACGGGGCGGCGTTGCTCGCGCTGGGCGGCGTGCTGGTCCTGTTCTGGCCAGCTATGCAAACGGCAAAATTGGACCTGCTCGGAGAATTTTTGGGACTGGCCGCGGGCATCCTATGGGCGAATGTCAGCCATCAAATGCGCATTCTAAGCG
>JBEKSU010000295.1:0-3145 GCA_049516755.1 Verrucomicrobiota bacterium
AACAATGCGGCGCGGCCTGGCTGCCGGAAGTCGAAACCCCAACCACGATCGAGAAATTCCTGGAGCTCCACCGTAGCGGCGGTCGGCGGACCGCCGGATTTCTTGGTGGAGACGATAAGCGCGGCTCCCTTCCGATAGCCGCTACGACAGCAGATTTTGAATTGTCACTTGTCGGTTCGTTGCAAAAGAAACGCCGGCATCCATGTGACTGTTTTCGGGAATTCGAGGCGCAGCACCAACGTCTGCCGCAAAGCGTCGGCGTCTGGATCGGGCCGGAAGGCGATTTTACACCCGGGGAACTGGAAGCCATCCAGGCGTCGGGCGCGCTGCCGATTTCGTTGGGACGATTGGTTCTGCGGGTTGAGACCGCGGCGATTTACTGCCTCTCGATTTTGAATTACGAATTGAATTCCGCAGCAGAGTCCAAGTTATAGCTTGCCATACGGCACGGTGAAGCAGAGCGGAGCATCTCAACTCTATCGTGACTGGACCAAAACACGAAAGGCGCGGCCCAGATGTTCCGGATGCGTGAGGGTTTGAAACTGGCGCCCCTGGGCGGAAGTCCATTTGCCAAGGGAATTGCCCTTCGATGCCTTTTCCAGGATTTGTGCAAGGAATTGCGATTGCGTGGATAACATTTCCGTTCGCAATCCCGCAGATTCACCGGCGGCCTGGATGGCGGAAAAATTGACGTGCGCGGTGAGGTCCTGCTCGCCGACGTTGGCCAGAATGTCGTCGCTGGCATGATGACGAAAATAAGCGCGGAGCGTTCCGTTCAGCCGGCTCGGCAAAAACAGTTCCTCGGCGGTCAGGCCGTAATCAATCGTCAGCAACCTTCCATGTTCTAAAATATTGGCCGCCTCGCGCCACCAGCTTTCAGCCGCGGGACAGGTCTCGATGGTGTAACCGTCGGGCAAAACGTTCAGTAATTCAACCGGCAAATCCGGATTCTGGATTCTGGATTCTGGATTCTGGATTCTTTCCCAAGCGAACTTTTCACCGTCCACCGCCACGCCCCATTCGAACCATTTTTTGCTTTGAGCGTCCCAGCTGAATCGGTGGACGGGCATGGCGTCGAGGAGTTCGTTGCTGAAAATCACCCCGCTCAATTTCGGATTTCGGATTTCGGATTTCGGATTTGGGGAAGATATTGACCGAAGACTGTCAAACCAGCGAACACGCGGGGTGAAGTCTTTCAGCATTTCGCGCTGCCATTCCTGCCGGCGGGCCGAAGGCTCGATGAGCCAATATTCGAGCCGGTCAAATAATTCCGGCCGGTTGGATTGCAACCACGACAGAATGTCTCTGGCCAGCCGGCCGTCATGGGCGCCGGCCTCGACAATTTGGACTGAGGACTGGGGACCGGGGACTGGGGACTGTAACCATCCGGCGAATTGAAACGCAAGCAGGTAGCCGAACAGTTCGCCAACGCCCACGCTGGTGTAAAAATCGCCATGCCGTCCGGGATTGTCTTTTTTCGCTTCATAATATCCATGAACAGGACAGTAGAGGGCGAGTTCCATGAAGCGGGCAAACGGCAAAACTCCGTGTTGGGCGGTTTCGCGGCGGATGATTTCAGACAATGGGTTCACGGCTTGCGTTTGGCGCGGCGCTAGCTACATTTTTTGAAAAAAGAATTTATGGCCAAAATCGATGCGTTTTTCAACCTGATGTTTGAACAAAAGGCGTCCGACTTGCACATGACCTCCGGCAACCCGCCCATGTTGCGCATCAACGGCGAGCTCCAGCGCGTGGATTATCCCCCGCTCGAAAATGACTCGCTCAAGACCATGCTCTACGAAACCGCGCCGGATTACAAAATCAAACAGTTTGAAGAAACGGGCGATGTGGACTTTGGCTACGAAATTCCGAACATCTCGCGTTTCCGCGTCAATTTTTACAATCATCGGAGCGGCATCGCCGCGGCCTTCCGGCAGATTCCCAGCCGCGTGCTTTCGTTTGAAGATTTTGAAAAGCTGGAAGCGCCGCTGCCGGCGGTGCTTAAAAAATTCTCCATGCTCCGGCAGGGCCTCGTCCTGGTCACCGGGCCGACCGGCTCCGGCAAATCCACGACGCTGGCGGCGATGGTGGATTACTCGAACCGAAACCGCAAAGACCATATCATCACCCTGGAAGACCCGATTGAATTCGTCCACGAAAGCAAAAACTGCCTGGTGAACCATCGGGAAGTCGGCGTCCACACCAAATCATTTTCCGCGGGCCTGCGCGGCGCCTTGCGCGAAGATCCGGACCTCATCCTCGTCGGTGAAATGCGCGACCTTGAGACCATCGAACTGGCCATCACCGCTGCCGCCACCGGCCACCTGGTCTTCGGCACCTTGCACACGCAAAGCGCCTCCAAAACGGTTGACCGCATCATTGACGTCTTCCCGGCGGACCAGCAGAATAAAATCCGCCAGACACTGTCCGAAGCGTTGAAAGGCATCGTGGCGCAAACCCTGTTCAAGCGCACGGACAAGAAAGGGCGCATCGCGGCCTTTGAAATTTTGGTTTTCAACACCGCCGTCTCCAATCTCGTGCGGGAAGGCAAAACCCACCAGCTTCCCGGCATGATCCAGGTTGGCAAGAAAATCGGCAATCAACCGATGGACGATCATATCATGGAGCACGTGCGCATGAAACGCATTGCGCCGGAAGACGCCTACGACAAGGCGTTGGACCGGAAAAAATTCCGTTCCCTGCTCACCCATCCGCCGGAAGACGACGACACTTGATTTATGCGGCGCCCTGAATTGGACCAGGTTCTGACGACGATGCTGGCTTCCCAGCCGGAAATATCCGATCTTTTGTTCACCGTGGATCGCCCGCTGCAGGTCGAGGCTTACGGTGAACTCAAACCGGTGGCGCTCGAACCGGCCATCGAAAAACTCACTCCCTTTCAAACCGAAACCATCGCGCTGAACATCATTGGCGACAATCTTTGGCAGATTGAAGACTTGTTGCGCCATGGTTCGTGCGATGCCTCCTACGCGCTTACCGACAAGGCCCGCTTTCGTGTCAATGTATTCGCGCAACGCGGAAATTATTCCATCGTCTGCCGCCAGCTTAACGCCGCCATCCCGACTTTGGATCAATTGAAGTTTCCCGATATTTTCAAGGAAATCCCCAAGGAAAAAACCGGCCT
>JBEKSU010000296.1:0-3067 GCA_049516755.1 Verrucomicrobiota bacterium
GGGTCAAAACTTTTGAAACGGGTGCCGGGTTTTGCGGCCGGAAAGCCGGACCTCGGCGCGCTCAACCCCAAGCAGCCATCGTCATGCTGAAAATCACCGAAATTGCCTTTTGCGGCCACGCCGTCACCGACAGGGCCATGATTTTTGATCCCGACGGCAACACAATTTTCATCCACAAACGCAACGTTAAGCAAATCAATGCTGAAAAATACCGATAAAGCGGGGATGGTTTTAAAGAAACCTTCGCCAGCTTATGGTGTGTCAACGGACGGTGACATTGATTTGTCGTTGTTGAGAGACAGCCTGGCAAAAACGCCATGGGAACGTATGCAGGCCAATGATGACGCGCTGAATTTTGCCGAGTCGCTGCGCTCGGCGATGAAAAAACGCCATGCAAAACCTTAGTGAACTGACGCACCGATTGATTTCGTCGCAAGTCGAATTCGTTTTGGTAGGCGGATTTGCAGCGGTGGCGCATGGGGTCACCCAGGTCACACTCGATGTGGACATTTGCTGCCGGTTTAGCGAGGCGAATTTGATGCGCATCCAGAAGGCATTCGCGGATTTGCATCCGGTGCATCGCTCAAGGACGGATTTGCCTTTGGAACTGACGCCGGAGCAGTGTGCGAGCCTGAAAAATTTGTATTTGAAGACAGACTTGGGAATCGTTGATTGTCTGGCTGAAGTCCTGGGGGTTGGCAACTTTGAGGCAGTTTTGAAACACAGCGTCGAAGTGGAATTGCCTTATGGCAAATGCCGGATTCTTGACATCGAAGCGTTGATCCGCGCCAAAGAGGCAATGAACCGCGATCACGACAGAATCACCGTGAAGTATCTGAAAGAAATTAAAAAGCAACAAAGCCAGAACTGATTTTCCCATGTCTATTCTAGTCAAACCCGACACCAAGGTCCTCGTCCAGGGCATCACCGGCAGCTTCGGCGCCCGGCACGCACAGCTCTCGATCGATTACGGCACGCAGGTCGTCGCCGGCGTCACCCCCGGCAAGGGCGGCCAGGTCTTCGAGCACGGCGGAAAAAAAGTCCCCATTTTCGACACGGTCGCCGGGGCGGTGAAACAAACCGGTGCGACGGCCTCCGCCGTTTTTGTTCCGGCCGCCTTTGCCGCCGACGCGATTCTGGAAGGCGCGGACGCGGGGCTGGAACTGGTGGTAGCCATCACCGAGGGCATTCCCGTGCGCGACATGATTCGCGTAAGGCGTGCGATGCAAGGCCGCGCGACGACGCGGCTCATCGGCCCGAATTGTCCCGGCATCGTCACGCCCGGCGAGGGAAAAGATTCCCACGGTGGCTGCCGCATCGGCATTGCGCCCGGTTACATCCATAAAAAGGGGCATGTCGGCGTCGTTTCACGCAGCGGCACGTTGACTTATGAAGCCGTCTGGCAACTCACCACCCGCGGCGCGGGTCAAAGCACTTGCATCGGCATCGGCGGCGACCCGGTTCCCGGGCTCTCGCATCTCGATGTGATCAAGTTGTTCAACGACGATCCGGACACACACGGCATTCTGATCATTGGTGAGATTGGCGGCAGCGCCGAGGAAGAAGCCGCCGAGTGGATCAAAAAGAATTGCCGGAAGCCGGTGGCCGGATTCATCGCCGGCACGACCGCACCGCCCGGACGCCGCATGGGTCATGCGGGCGCCATCATCAGCGGCGGCAAAGGCACGGCGGAGGCCAAAATCACGGCGTTCAAGACCGCCGGCATCGGCGTCGCCGCCACGCCGTCGGAAATGGCAGATACGCTGTTGAAGATGATGTGAAACGTAAAGCGTGATTCCGCATTGCGCATCCGTCAGGCATCACGTATCACGTTTCACGCATCACGTCACATGGCCCTGATTGACTTCATTTTGAACCTGGCGGGCTTGTTGCTGTGGCTGAACTGGCGTTCGGTCCGCTTCGACCCGCTCGGCCGGCGGACGCCGGCAACATTGATTGGCACGCTTCGGCGGGCTGAACCGAGCCGTTTGCGGCGATGGCATTTGCTCGCGGCGCTGGGCGGGCTGCTGCTGCTGCGCGCAGGAATTTACTGGCAGATCGGTTCGGCGTCGAACTGGGCGGGGAAATTGGATCTGGGCATCACCGCGCTTTCGTTTTCCAGCAATTTATCCGGGCCGATGTTGTCGTTTCTACGAATGCTGTTGTTTTCGATTTTCAGCTTTGGGTTGATGCTCGGTGTGTTTTATCTCTGGCTGCTGCTCCTGTCCATCCTGGCCGGGCCGGATCCCCTGCCCTTTCATCGGCTGGTGCGAATGCCCCTGGGCGGGATGGATCGCTGGGGGCGCGGGGTGAAATTTCTTCTGCCGCTGACGGTCACCGCGGCGTGTTGGTGGCTGGCCAGCTGGCTGCTGGCGTGGCTGCAAGTCATCCCCGAACCCGTCTCGCCGGCGCATCGCATCGAAGAGGCGCTGGCCATCGGGCTGGGCAGTTATCTGGCCTGGAAATACCTCATCAGCGCGCTGCTCGTCCTGCACCTTTTAAACAGCTACATTTATTTCGGCAAACATCCGTTCTGGGCTTACGTGAACGCCGAGGCGCAAACATTGTTGTCGCCCCTGCGCCGCGTGCCGTTGCGAGCCGGCAGGGTGGATTTCGCGCCGGTCGTGGAAATCGCGCTGGTGTTTCTGGCGGCTGAACTGGCCGGGCGCGGACTGGTTTTGCTTTACGGAAAGCTGCCGTTCTGAGGTTTTATCGTCCCATCACACCGGCACTTCGGTCTTCGTCTTCGGGAATTTGGCCGAGATGACCGCGCCCATGCTCGGCTCGCTGACAATGGAAAGGGTGCCGCCGTGCAGCGCCACCAGCCGCTTGGCGATGACCAGGCCGAGCCCCAGTCCCTGCTGCTCCTGCATGGTACGATCGAATTGCATGTAAGCCCCGACGCGGGTGATTTGCTCGGTGGTGAATCCGCGTCCCTGATCGCTGATGGCCAGGGTGATGGTGTTGAACGCCTCGGTCAGCGACAGGCGGACGGATGAGCCGGGATCGGAAAACTTGAAGGCGTTTTGCGCGAGTTCATCCACCACCTTGCTGAGATATTCCTCGG
>JBEKSU010000297.1:0-3049 GCA_049516755.1 Verrucomicrobiota bacterium
CGCTCGACCAGTTGTTCCCCATCATGCCGATTGCCCGCCTCAACGAGCGGCCCACGCGCGAAGGCACGCTCGTGGACATCACCTGCGATTCCGACGGCCAGGTCAGCAAATTCATTGACCTGCGCGACGTGCGCGACACGCTGCCGTTGCACAAGCTCAACACCAATGGCAACGGTCTGCCGGAACCGTATTACCTCGGTTTCTTCCTGATGGGCGCCTACCAGGACATCATGGGCGACCTGCACAACCTGTTTGGCCGCGTCAACGAAGTCCACGTTTTCCTCGAGCCCGACGAACCGACCGGCTATTACATCGAGGAAATCATCGAAGGCAACACCATCATCCAATCACTGGCAGCGGTGCAATACGATGAAAACGAATTGAAGCGGCAGATGAAGGCACAGATCGACGAGGCCATCAAATCCGACCGCATGAAACCGTCCGAAGCCATGCGCCTGCTCGACGATTATGAGCGCGGCCTGAAGGCTTACACCTATTTGTCGTTTTAAGGCGGCAGAGAAAATGGCTGGCATGTCCAACCCGGGACCAATTTGACCGAGACGAAAAATCCAGGAACCGAAGCCCGGAACGAAGCCGAACTGCTCCGTTCCCTCGGACGCCTCGCCCGCGGCCTCTCCGCCCTGTTCTGGGGATTGCCGGCGTCGCTGGTCATTTGCGCGGAAACGATGCGCGCCGACTGGCTCCGGCCGCTGGGCCTGGTTCCCGTGCTGGCCGGCACCGGGTTGCTGCTCTACGGCCTCTGGCAAATGAGCGATTTCCAAAAACAGGAACGGCCCTGGCGCAATGCCCTCGACCGCGCAAAACTACCCGGCCTTGTCAATTTCGGCCTTTGCCCGTTTCTTTACTGGCAGAATAAAATGCCGGAACAGCCTCTTTTCAACGCCGCGGTTTTTGTGCTCGTTCTGTCGGCACTGATCTTTTTGTTTAATTTGAACGTGGTCCTCAAACAACTCGGCGCGATGCTGCCGGATGAGACGCTCCGCCACGAAACCCGCCTGTTCACCGCGCTCAATTGCTGGCTGCTCGTCGGGCTTCTGTTCCTGGGCGTTGGCTATGTGGTGATGCTGTACGATCCGCGCTGGCAATGGGAACTCGGCGCATCCTCGGGCCGCCTGGATCGGCTCTGCTTCTGGGCGCTGACGTTTTTTGCGCTGCTGCCCCTGGCCATGACCATGGCGCTGCTCTGGAAAACCAAGGAGGTCATCCTCGACAGCGTTTTCGGCGCGCGCCAGTGAAGGAGCGCGGACAGCTTGTCCGCGAACCATTGGAATCCAGGTTTGACCGGTTTCCTGGAAAACCGGCTGAAACCGGACTCCGACGCGGGCAAGCTGCCCGCGCCCCTTTCGCGACTTGATTGCCGCGCCACACGGCTTACCATCGCTTTCCTTTTCCGATGAAATCGCATTTGTCAAAAATGGGCCGGCGCACCACCGAGCCGCCCATCTCCTGGCTCATGCACGCGGCGTTGTCGCGACCCCGATTGATTTCACTCGCCGCCGGGTTCACCGACAACGCCTCGCTGCCCGTTGCCGAAGCGCGCGCCGCATTGAACCAGATTCTGCGCTCGTCCAAAACCGGCCAGCCCGCGTTGCAGTATGGCACCACGACCGGCGACATAACATTGCGCCGGCTAACAGCAGAGTATTTGCGGAAACTGGATTTGGGAGGGACGCCGTGTCGGCGTCCCAAAAATCAGGGACGGCGGCACGCCGTCCCTCCCGGAATTTATTCCCCCAACCGCCTGCTCATCACCGCCGGCTCGCAGCAATTGCTTTACCTGATAGCCGAGGCGTTGTGTGACGAGGGTGACATCGTGCTGGTGGAAGACCCGACGTATTTTGTTTTCCTGGGCATCCTCCAAAGCCGCGGCTTGCGTGCGCGCGCCGTGCGGCTCGAACGCGACGGCCTCGACCTCGTGCATCTTGAAAAGGTCCTGACCTCGCTCAAACGCCGCGGTGAATTGCCCCGGGTAAAAATGCTTTACCTCGTCAGCTATTTCCAGAATCCGACCGGGGTCACGACCAGCTTCGAGAAAAAATGTGGCCTGCTAAAGCTGTTGAAAAAATTTGAGCGCGCGGCGGGACACCCGATTTACCTGCTCGAAGACGCCGCGTATCGCGGATTGCGTTTTGCCGGCAATGATGTGCCGTCCACGCTGGCTGCGCCCGGCGCGGCGGAACGGGTGATTTACACGGGCACCTTCAGCAAGCCGTTTGCGACCGGAGTGCGTGTGGGCTACGGCATTTTGCCCGGGCCGCTGTTCACGGCGGTGAAACACATCAAGGGCAACCACGATTTTGGCACGGCCAACCTGCTGCAACACCTTGTCGCCCGCGCCCTGGCGTCGGGGATTTACGACCGGCACGTCGCGCGGCTGCAAAAACGTTACGCGCACAAGGCGCGGGTGATGAAGCTGGCGATTGAAAAACATTTTCCGCCGGCCGTTGAATGGTGGGAACCGGATGGCGGACTCTATTTTTGGGCGCGTCTGCCGCGCAACATTCCGACGGGCATAAAATCAAAAGTTTTCTCGGTCGCGCTGAAGAACGATGTGCTCTACGTGCCGGGCGAAATTTGCTATGTGGATGACCCGTCGCGGCAGAAACCGAATCACGAAATGCGCATCAGCTTCGGCAGCGCAAGCGAGAAAGACATCCGCGAAGGGATCAAGCGGCTCGGTAAAGTTTTGCGGAAAATTATAGTTCAGTAATCACCAAAATAGGAAAATCGAATCTGGGTCATATTGCTTACAATTCCTATTTGTAGGACTCCGCCAACTTGGTCAATTGAGCCAGCCGAGTAATCTGAAAGGACAGGGTGGTGAATCACCTTGCCAGCATTGATGAATGGCACATCTGGGATGTTTGCGGGACAACAACCACTGGCGTCAGCGATGCCCAAGCTGAAATGCCTTTTCTGAAGCAATTCTGCATAGTCACGCATATTGACCGATCCTCCATTTGTTCCAGCAACGTAGATAGTTCCATTGATCGTATCAAAACCGCCACTGTCAATGTTCGTCTGCACG
>JBEKSU010000298.1:0-3008 GCA_049516755.1 Verrucomicrobiota bacterium
CCAGCCGGAAAAATTTTCCACCGTGCCGATTTTATCGAGCGTTTTGAAAAAGGTCTTGCGCTTGTCCACCTTGCCCTCGCTGATGAGCAGACGGACGCCCGACCAGTTGAATTTTTTCAACTCCTCGGCCAGGTCGTTCAGCGTTTCCGTGACGGCTTGCGCCGACGCGGCACGTTCATCGCCCAGGAAATTGCAGTCGCGCAGCCAGACGACCTTGCCGGAGCCGAAAAAAGGGAGGGTTTGCAGCGCCTCCCGCAGACGCTTGAGGGCGATCAGGGCCTCGCCGCTGTTGGAAACGGTGGACTCGATGATTTCGTGGTCCATGCCGCCCAACTCTTCGCACCACTGCTGGTAAAGTATTTTGGCGCGTTCCTTGATGGCGAATTCGTCGTCGCCGCAAAGGAGGGCCAGCGATGGGGATTTGACGGCGGGCATTTTATTCGGCTTCGCTGCCGGTTTCGTTGATCCGGTTCAGCACCTCGCTCATGTCCTCGACCTGTTCAAAAAGCTGGGAGGCGACAAAAATTGGTTTCTTCTGCGCGGCGGCAATGGCGAGGCAATCGCTGGGGCGCGCGTCCACCTCGACAATTTTACGCGCCAGTTCGTTTTGCTGCTGCAGGATGAGCCGCGCGAAGTAGGTGGAATTCTTCAAATCCGTGATGATGACTCGTTCGACGTTGATGCTAAAGCCCTGGAAAATCCGGTTGATAAGGTCATGGGTCAGCGGACGTTCCTTGGGCTGCTGGCGCAGGAACATGCCGATGACCGCGCCCATTTGCGGTTCGACGTTGATGACAAAAACTTTTTCATCGTTGCCCACAAACAGCGCACAACCGCTGTTGGCGGGAAGAATCCCCCGGATTTGCACCGGTACGACATCGTGCTTCATAGGCTGAATTTAAGCCAAACTGCGCGAAATACAAGCCCCGGTTGGCGGTCCATCAGTGCGTTTGCCCGCAGCCACAGGGTGAGGCGGCTGCCGGGGCCGGGTCATAATTCAAATACGACCCCAGCCAACGCTCGACGTCCTGCAGGGTCATGCCTTTGCGGAGGTGATAATCCAGCACCTGATCGCGACCGAGCTTGCCGACGGCAAAATATTTCGATTCCGGGTGGGCGAAATACAATCCGCTCACGCTGCTGCCAGGCCACATGGCGAAACTTTCCGTCAACTTGATGCCAGCCTGCTTCTCCACGTCGAGCAGCTTCCAGAGAATTTGCTTTTCCGTGTGATCGGGACAGGCGGGATAGCCCGCCGCCGGGCGAATGCCGCGATATTTTTCCGCGATGAGGTCTTCCGTTGTCAGCTTCTCCTCCTGGCCATAACCCCATTCTTGGCGGACGCGTTTATGCAGGAACTCCGCGAATGCCTCCGCCAACCGGTCGGCCAGCGCTTCGGCCATGATGGCGTTATAGTCATCGTGGTCGGCCTTGAATTTTTCCACCAGTTCCTTCAACCCATGCCCGCTGGTCACGGCAAAGGCGCCCAGATGGTCAGCGGGAGAACGTGCTTCCGGCATCTTGCCGGAAGTTCCAGTTGAAGCTTGATCTGCCGGCAAGACGCCGGCAGCACCTTTGGGCGCCACAAAATCCGCCAGGCTCCAGTTCGGCGTGCCATCGCCCTTTTCGATTTGCTGGCGCAGGAAATGAAACCGGCCCAGCACCTTCGCCCGTGATTCGTCCGCATAAAGTTCCACGTCGTCGCCCACCCGGTTCGCCGGAAAGAAACCGTAAACGCCACTCGGCTCGATTAATTTGCCGGCGACAATATTTCCCAGCAATTCCTGCGCGTCGGCGAAAAGTTTGCGCGCTTCCTCACCATGCTTCTCGTGCTGGAGAATCTTCGGATAAACCCCGCGTAATTCCCAGGTATGAAAAAACGGCGACCAATCGATGAACGGAACGAGTTGTTCCAAAGCAACCGGCAGCAGCCGACGTGAGTCGGCTCTAATATCCGAATCCGCCTGAGAACTGCCCGGAATGAGCGAACTCACGTTCGCTGCTACACCGGAAGAAAGCACCCGTACGCCGGTGAATTCCGGCTTTGGCAAATCATCAAACTTCAGTTTCGGCGCGTTGGCGCGCGCCTGTTCGATGGAAAGCAACTTTGCCCGCTGTCCGCCGTGCTGGGCGCGGACGCGGTCGTATTCCTCGCGGATCTGCGCGGCGAACTTGGGCCGATGCTCCGCGCTGATCAGGTTGCTCACCACCGGCACGGCGCGGGAGGCGTCCAGGACGTGGACCACCGGCTGGCCGTAACCGGGCGCTATCTTCACCGCCGTGTGGGCCTTGCTGGTCGTCGCGCCGCCGATGAGCAGCGGCAGCTTCAAGCCTTCGCGCTCCATCTCGCGCGCGACGTGCGCCATTTCGTCAAGTGATGGCGTGATGAGTCCGCTCAAACCGATGATGTCCACGTTTTGTTCGCGGGCGGTCTGCAGAATCTTTTCGCACGGCACCATCACGCCCAGGTCGATGACCTCGTAGTTGTTGCAGCCGAGCACGACGCCGACGATGTTTTTGCCGATGTCATGCACGTCGCCCTTGACGGTGGCCATCAGAACTTTTCCGGCGTTTTTGTGAACACCGCCGGCGGCTTTCTTCTCCGCCTCCATGAACGGCAGCAGATACGCCACGGCTTTTTTCATCACGCGGGCGGACTTTACCACCTGCGGCAGAAACATCTTGCCGGAGCCGAACAAATCGCCGACCACGCTCATGCCGGCCATGAGCGGGCCTTCGATGACCAGCAGCGGTTTGCCGTATTTCTGGCGCGCTTCCTCGATGTCCAGGTCAATGAACTCTGCGATGCCCTTGACCAGGGCGTGGCTGAGCCGTTCCTCGACCGTGCCCTGGCGCCATTCATCGGCGACGACCTCGGCCTTGCCCTTTTGCTTCACGGACTCGGCAAATTTGATGAGCCGTTCGGTGGCGTCCGGGCGGCGGTTCAGCAGCACGTCTTCGACGAGCTCCAGCAAATCCTTCGGCACCTCGTCGTAAACGGCGAGCTG
>JBEKSU010000299.1:0-2976 GCA_049516755.1 Verrucomicrobiota bacterium
CTTAACAGCAGCCAGCTCACGAAAAAGATCGCGGCAAAACCGGCCAAAAATATCAGCGCGTATTTCAGGCTGCGATTCCCTTCGCGCCGCGCGCGCAGGTCCCGCGCCTGGGCGCGGAGATGCGTCTGCCGGAAGAGAAAAATATCCTTCAAGACCCGCTGGTCTGCGGTTTCAATCCACCAGTTGGTTCCGGCATCGTGAAAAACCAGGTTGCCGGCGGAGTGTTCGTCGAGGATCAGGCGGGACAAAGGCAGTTCCAGGGTGCCGGACGCGTGTTCAAATTGAAGGTTGACCAGGGTGAACCGGAAGCGGCCGGGAATCGCCTGTTCTTCCTCACCTTCCTGGAAAGCGAATCCGTCGTAGCTGACCAGCAGTGCGCTCACAGAACGCCCATGTAACAAAGGCGCCCGGGATTGTCAAAACGAATTGACCGCAATCGTCTGGTACTATAACTTGTTTTAAAAGCCGAAGGTCAACCATCAGATCAAATTAATCCGCTGGATTTATGGTGCGACTGCGCATCGAAGGAAGCCCGCAAGGTTTGCAGGAAATCCTGCTCAAACCGGGATTGAACCGGCTGGGGCGGGTCGAAGACAACGATTTTCAAGTCCGCGACGATTCCATTTCCAGCCATCATTGCCAGATTGAACTGAAGGACGGCGTCATCACCGTGTGGGATTTGAACTCCACCAACGGCACCTTCATCGACGGACAACCCATTCAACAGGCGGTGCTCCATCCCGGACAGGTCTTGTGCCTGGGAACGGTGCCCATGATCTGTCAGGACGACTCCGGCATCGCCGCGGCAGACAATCCTGCCGGAACGCCTTCGGGCGCGGGCGCGGATTTGTCGGCGGCAAAACCCGGCGGCATGCCGGTTGCCGTCAACATGGACGTGTGCAGCCAGCATCCCCAGGCTGCCGCCCGATGGTGTTGTGTCAAATGCGGCGGCGCGTTCTGCACGGCTTGTGTGAGGACCACCCGGGTGGGCGGGCAGTTTTTCCGCGCTTGTCCGAAATGCGGCGGCAGTTGCGTGAGCGTGACCGAATACAAGCGTCTCCTGACGCCGGCCCCCGACAATTTTTTCGCCGTTTGGCGGGAGGCGTTTTCCTATCCGCTCAAGAAGGACGGCGCGATTCTGCTGGCTTGCGGAACGGTTGTGTTCAGCTTCCTGGATGGCGGGCGCATGATTTTGTCGCATTTCCGGTATGCGGGATCCATAGGATTGGCTTACTGGCTTTGTCTCATCATGAGCGTTGGCTATCTGTTCGCGTTCATGCAAAACATTGTCCAGGCGTCCTCCCAAGGCGAGGAGAAGATGCCCGATTGGCCGGAGATATCGGGTTTTTGGGACGATCTGGTGGTTCCTTTTTTTCAGTTTGGCGTCATCTGGTTCCTCTGTCTGGGACCCGGCGTCGCGGTCCAGTTGTTCGTGTCCCCGATGGCGGGCGTGCCGCTGTTGCTGCTGGGATTGTTCTGCCTGCCGATGGCCATTTTGACCGTGTGCCTGGCAGACGGCATTGCCGGCTTGAATCCAATCATCATTTTTTCCGGCATCGGAAAGGTCCCGCTGCCTTATCTGACGATTTGCGGAATTTTCCTCGTGATCATTGCCTTGATGCACGGCACCCGGATGTTGTTGGACATGACCCGCATACCCATGCTGCCGACCATCATCAGCACGTTCATCAGCCTTTATGGCATCACCGTCGAGATGCGGTTGCTGGGGCTGCTCTATTTGACCAACAAATCAAAGCTGGCCTGGTTTGAGTAAGCGGGATGGCCGCTTCCGGCAGCGCCGACGTCGCGTCGGCAGGTGGAACAGCCCACGGGTTCAAATCAACAGGCCGTCAACGCTTTCTTGACTCGCCGCGTTTTGTTCTTATCATGGCCCTTCATTTTTATGGCAAAAATTCAAAATATCCAGGCGCGCGAAATCCTCGATTCGCGCGGTAACCCCACGGTGGAAGTTGATGTGACGTTGTGCTGCGGCGCGTCCGGTCGCGCGGCGGTGCCCTCCGGCGCCAGCACCGGCGAAAATGAGGCCATCGAACTCCGTGACGGCGACAAAAAACGTTTCGGCGGCAAGGGCGTCCAAAAGGCCGTCAAAAATGTCACCGACGTCATCGCCCCCAAACTCATCGGTCTCGACCCATACGATCAACTGACCGTGGACGCCACCATGCTCAAGCTCGACGGCACGGAAACGAAGTCGAAGCTCGGCGCGAACGCCATCCTGGCCGTCTCGCTGGCGAACGCCAAGGCCGCCGCGGCCGGACTGAACCAGCCGTTGTTCCGTTACCTCGGCGGGCCGAACGCGAAGGTCCTGCCTGTGCCGATGGCCAACGTCATCAACGGCGGCGCGCATTCCGACGCCCCGATTGATTTCCAGGAATTCATGATCATGCCGCTCGGTCTGCCGACGTTCAGCGAGGGCCTCCGCGCCATCACCGAAACCTTTCACGCGCTCAAGGCCGTGCTGAAGAAAAAAGGTTGCAGCACCGCCGTTGGCGATGAAGGCGGTTTCGCGCCGAAACTCGGCAGCGTTGAGGAGGCGCTCGAGACCATTATTCAAGCCATCAAGGACGCCGGATATCAGCCGGGCAAGGACATCTACCTCACGTTGGATCCGGCCGCGTCTGAGTTTTATGTTGGCGACTCGAAGTACACCTTCAAGAAGAGCACCGGCAAGACCGTCACCGGCGACGAACTGGTGAGTTTTTACGCCAAGCTCGTCAACAAGTATCCCATCGTCAGCATCGAAGACGGCTGCGGCGAAAGCGACTGGGCCACATGGAAGAAACTCACCGACAAGCTCGGCGACAAGGTCCAGCTCGTGGGCGACGATTTGTTCGTCACGAACGTGAAGTTTCTCCAGAAGGGCATTGATACCGGCACGGCCAACTCGATTCTCGTGAAGGTGAACCAGATTGGTTCGCTCACCGAGACGTTTGACGCCGTCCAGCTTGCCCAGTT
>JBEKSU010000300.1:0-2941 GCA_049516755.1 Verrucomicrobiota bacterium
TGGTTGATTCGCTCATAATCGTTGAATTGTTAAGTTAATTTTACTGTCAGTCATAGTTGTTAAAAACAACCGGTTTAACCCTAGGCAGGGAACGTGCCACTCAGTGGCTGTAGGTTGCAAACCATTGGTTTTAAATGAGTTGAATCCAGAAAATAGTGAAATTGAATCGAGCCCCTCAATCGATAAATCACTGTTTTGCGCAATTGCTGCACGAAAGAGTTACCCCGAGGTGCAACGCCCAATCCGGCCATTATTCGGTCGGTCCGTCGTCCTCATCCAGCAAGCCGTAGTGTTTGAGCTTGTATTGGAGTGCGCGGCGGCTGATGCCGAGTGCCTTGGCCGCTTCGGCGCGGTTGCGGGTCACATGCGTGAGCGTCTGGCGGATGAGCAGTTTTTCCACCTCGGCCAGCGGCATGCCGGGCCGTACCGTGAACGTTGTGGAATTCTGGTCGTATTCGAGGAGAGAATCCGGCAGATGCTCCACCTCGACAAGTGTCTCGCGGCAGGTGATGACCAGTCGCTCGATGGTGTTGCGCAATTGCCGCACGTTGCCCGGCCAGGGGAACCGCTGGCAGATTTGCAGGGCCTCCGCGGACATGCGCTTGCGGCGCCGTTTATGTTTGGTCGTGAAGTGCTCGAAAAAACTGTCGATCAGCAACGGAATGTCCTCCGCGCGTTCCCGCAAAGGCGGCATGACGATGGGAACGATTTGCAGCCGGTAGAAAAGGTCCTCGCGGAATTTCCCGTCGGCGACGGCCGATTGAAGGTTTTTGTTCGTGGCGGTGATGATGCGGACATTGACGCGAATCAACTCCGAGCCGCCGACCATGCGAAAGGCGCTGTCTTCGAGCACGCGCAACAAATCGCCCTGGCCCTTCGGTGAGAGATCGGCAATCTCGTCCAGAAACAGCGTGCCGCCATCCGCCAGTTGAAAGCGGCCCGGTTTGTTCGCCACCGCGCCAGTGAACGCGCCTTTGACGTGGCCAAACAGTTCGGCTTCGAGCAGTTGTTCGGCCAGCGCGGCGCAGTTGACGGAGATGAACGGTTTGCCCTGGCGCGGACTCTGGGCATGAATTGAACGGGCGACAATTTCCTTGCCGGTGCCGCTCTCGCCTTCGATGAGCACCGTCACGTCGCTGTTGGCCACCTCCCCGATCAGCCGGGCGACAGTCCGCATGGCTTCGCTCTCGCCGATCAACAGTCCGGGCGAGGAACTCTTTCGCAGGCGGAGGCGCAGTTCGTTGTTCTCCGCGACCACGGCTTGAAATTCGATGGCTTTCTGCACCAGCGCGCGCAGCCGCTTCATGTCAATCGGCTTGGGCAGATAATCATACGCACCCTGTTTCATCGCGGCGACCGCGTTTTCGACCGTGCCGTAGGCCGTCATGAGTATGAACAGCGTGTCGTGGTGTTTTTCACGCACCTGCGTGAGCAGTTCCAGCCCGCTGAGTCCCGGCATTTTGATGTCTGAGATGACCAGGTGATAAGGGTTGTCCGTGGCCAGTTTCAGCGCCGCCTGCGGGTCCGTCACCGCGTCCACCCGGTGCCCTTCCCGCCGTAACGCCTCCTGCAGGCCGGCGCAAAGGCCCTGTTCGTCGTCCACGACCAGAATTTTAATTTTCGATTTATCCACCGGGATTTTCCTTTCGGCTCAAGGGTAACAAAAAGGTGAAGATGGCACCACCGCCGGGCGCGTTCTCGGTGCGCAGGCTGCCGCCGTGCGCCACGGCAATCTGCCGTGCAATCCAAAGCCCGAGCCCGATGCCTTCAGGCTTGGTCGTAAAATAAGGGTCAAAAATTTCCTCCAGTTTGCCCGCCGGGATGCCGGGTCCGTTGTCCCGCACCCGCAAAACCAGGGCGTCGGCGGCGGCGGATTTTTCCGCGCTCACCTCCACCCGGCCGTTTTTTTCAACCGCCTGCACGGCATTGATGACGAGGTTCATCAGCGCCTGGGTCAGCCGGACGGGGTCGGCGGTGACCGGCGGCAAACCCGGTTCAATTCGCGCGATGATTTCGATTTGCCGCAGGGAGGCTTCGGCGCGCAGCAATTCGCAGACGTGCGTGACAATTTTGGGGATTTCAACCGGTTCCAAATCCAGTGCTGACGGTCCGGCCAGCCGCAGAAAACGCTCCACGATGCTTTCGAGGCGATGCAATTCGCCGTGAATGATTTCCAGCCGGGGGTTCAGCGGTTTCCTGGTTTCGGGCGCGAGCGCGGCAAGATCTTCCTCGAGCAATTGCACATGAATGTCGAGCGAACTGAGCGGATTGCGGATTTCGTGCGCCAGCCGGCCCAGCAGGCGTGCCAGCAAATCGTGCTTCTCCCCGGCGGCCAATTGTGATTCATCCTGGCCGAGTGCCTTTGCCAAAATATTTTCCATTGCCAACAAGGAAGGTTAAACCGCCGGCCACCGTCCCGCGAGCCGGATTTTGTTCAAGGTTGGACGGCTTTTGTCCAATTCGCCGGCGTCGCGTGCCCCTTCAAACCGGAAACCATTGATATACCAAACCCGGCGCGGCATTAACGCGAGCCGTATCCTGTGCGACACAGCCCCTTATTGATCTGCGGAGCACTCACAAATTCAGAGTCACCTACGCCAGGAATTTCCCGCTATTCTGCCTCTTCCCGTTCGATCCAAGGTTGCACAGGTCGCGCACAGACCGGTGCAGAAAATGCGCAGAACGTGATTTAAGCGGTCGGGCCATCGTCACCTGGAAGATGGCTGTCCTTTCATAATATTCTGGTTTTAAGGTTGTTACGAACCGCTTCCGGGCGATGGCAATCACCTTGCTAAAGCATGGAGAAACGCGTGATGTCGCGTGTGCCGATAAGGCAATCGAAGAAAGATTTACACTATGGCAAATCCATTTGGCTTACCGAGAGTGCTGCTGGCGGAAAGAGAAGCCCGGCGCCGCAAGCAATTCCGCGCGGGCGTTTATG
>JBEKSU010000301.1:0-2938 GCA_049516755.1 Verrucomicrobiota bacterium
AACCACCACCACGCCCAAGCCGACGCCGAAGCCGCCGGCCGCGTGCTGCTGGCGATGATGAAACAGGTGGACGCAAACACGCCGACCGAGTTGTTGCAGAAGACGGGTATGGTGCCGAGACGTTTTTGTCAGTAAAATGAAACAGCAGCATCTGCTTTGCAGCATTGCCCAAGAATTTGATCAATCAGAAACAAAAATCGCCGCGACGACGATTGCCATAAGCCAACCGGAGAGGTATCAATGCCGCCAGAAATGCCATCACAATCAACGCATGATGCGAAGTTTCTTTCGCTGAAAGAAATAGCGGCTTGGCAGTTGCCAGAAGTTGCACAGTTGACGACTGACACTATGGCGGCGTTGCCTTCTTTGCAGCGAGGCGCGGTATGGAGACCACACCAGGTGGAATGTCTCTGGGATTCGCTTGTTCGCGGCTTTCCGATTGGGGCTTTCTTGCTCGCACCATTTGAATGCGACCGTGGTAAACAGCCATTCAAGTTTCAACAAGAGCAATCTCCAACGCCCGACCGGAACCCAGAGTTTCACCTGCTTGATGGCCAACAGCGAGCCAATGCCATAGCGTTGGGCTTCCTTAACCCTTGGAATCCCAAGCAATCTAAAACTCCCGCCGCGTTATGGGTGGATCTTTCACCGCCTCCAGAGGCCAGCGACGCGAGGTTTCTCTTCCGTGTTCTCACCAAATCTCACCCGTGGGGTTACAGGCGTGATAATGCGGTATATCGTATCCATAACAAGCAGATGCACGATGCGATGGAGGCGTTTTGCTGCGCAAGTCCGAACTTGAGAGACAAGCGGCCGGCTCAGATTCCCTTGGGATGTGCATGGCCCTATGAAGCCGACGCCCCGATTCCGGTGGCGCTTCTGTTGGAGGCGGTTCAAGAGGTTGATCCCGTTACGGCTCTGCGTGGCAGATTGCAGCAGGTGCCCCTATGGAACGCCGTGCTACCTGAACTGCGGGATTGGGATTGGGCAAGAAGAATTGCCACAGCACTGGATGGCAGTGATTCGGGTTCATTTTCAAGACTATGACCCCTCTTTGCCGGATCAAATGGAAGACATTAACTGCCCTTGGGACTACGATCATGTTCACGCTCAGAATTACGTAGCGGGCCGGCATAATATACCGCAAATAATCAAGGATTGGCATGGCACAATGGGCAATTTTAGAGCGTGGCCGTTCGACATCAACCGTTCGGACGGTGATGCGACTCCGCAGGACAAATTCGAGAATGTCAACGACCTGGAGCGCGAGCGGTATGGTCTATCCAGTCCAGAGCAGAAGCGGCACCTAAGTTTTATTGCCGACGATCACGACTGGACATTGTGGCAGAAATCCACGCCATCGGGTTTCTTTGACGGGAAATACTTGAGCCGAGAAGAAAATGTAGCTTTTCGCCAATCGCTTATTCGCGCAGTGACCACTAGGTTCATAGCCATATATGGTGAATGGTATGACAACGTAGGCATCGCTGATCTGCTGCCGGAAAACACAAACTCATCCTCCATACCAACTACTGCGACGTAAGCTTTCGCATTACTGACAATAGCCAACATTCAACTATGAACTACTACTGTAAGCATTGCGGAACCTCAAATTCAAACCTGTCTTAGCCCAGATAAAACGAATTGGAATGAATCGGCGCTTTGACTGGCCGGCTTGTCTCCAGGTATTCGACAACCGGCCAGACAAATCGCCTCAACGGAAACCTAGACGGTCACGCACTCACCGGTCGTTCTAAAACCGCGCTCCACTTCGCCGTCGTCCGTTCATGCCACTTCCGACCCGCTCCGTTTCGCTGCCGGTTTCAGAACGCCCGTTCAGTGCGCCCATTATCATCCAATTTGATACGTTCAGCCGAACGTGATTCTGACGGCTTTCTGAAACTTGAAAGCCTTGATTTTTTCGAGACACCATCCCCTACCAAAATCGGTAGTGAAAAACGCAACCAGAAACCAGGCAACTAAAAGCAACGAAAAGCGACAACGCATTTGTCGCTTTTCGTCGCATCCGCTACCGACATTTCGTCGGCACTCGCCGCTTTTCGTCACTTGAATTCGTCGCCATTCGTCGCCCTTTGCCGCTACACGCGGCGCGATTTCATCTCACTTTAACTTTCACCTGCTCTCATCCACCGTTTTTCATTATCGGGCTATTCTGTCCGGTGATGACTGAAACGGCACATCAAAAACGCGGCGGCAAACCGTTCCACAGCATTTTGGAACCGCACTACGATTTCATCCGCGAGCTGCGCCAACGGCGCAAGACGTGGCAGGAAATTGCCGACTTGCTGTTGAGTGAAAAGGGCATCCGCGTCACGTTTCACGCTCCGTATCTTTTTTACCGTCGCAAATTGAAACGCGCTGCCAAACCGCATTGGGAAGATTTATCTGTTTCCCAACCTGACCGCTCAAACGCATCGGCCAGCCGGCCGCAATCCCGCTCGGCACCGTTGTCGGCGGCACCCACTTTCAAACGTCCCGACCGCTCCAACCTCAACACCGAAGAATTCACATGAATACCAACATCATCAAACGCATCCACATCAATCCACAATCCAAAGGCAGCCTTGGCAAAAGCTTCGAGGTCGAGTTTCGCACCGCCTGGCTCGATTACCATCAGATCAGTTGGAACGGCTCTGACCTCGATGACCGGCACCACTCATTTGCCGACCGCCATCCCCAACAGGTGCAGTCCTATGTTTTGGGCAATGACGACGACAGCAAATCCACCCTGCTCGGATTGTTCCGCAACGTGTCGCGCAGCGACGCGCCGGTTCACGTCATTGATTGCCGGGCGCAGGCCGACGGCCTCATCGTGCAGGCGCTGGAATCGTTGCAGTTGCTCGAATCGCTCGCCACCCAGGGCATCCGCTTCACGTTTTTCCTGTTTCCGAGCGAGGACACCGAGAGCATGAACAAT
>JBEKSU010000302.1:0-2915 GCA_049516755.1 Verrucomicrobiota bacterium
AAGCGCGTTGGAACTGGTCGCCACGCCGGCAAAATTGGTCACAACAACATTATAGGTTCCCACCTCGGCCGGAGAAACGTGGCTGATGGTCAGGTTGGGGGTCGTGGAACCGGAAATATCGCCGCCTTCGATCAGATTGGTGCCATTGGCCCGCCACTGGTACGACAACGGCAGTCCGCCGCTGGCGGTCACGGTGAACGTTGCCGGCGCTCCTTCCAATACAGCCTGATCCGCCGGCTGCTCCGCAATCATTGGCGGGCTGATTATCGACAAACTGAACTGGCGGCTTTGCCCAACACTATCGTTCATATTGGTGAACCACACGGTCGCGTTATAAGTCCCCACGACCAGGTTGCTGGCCGCCGAGTTCAGACTCACGGTCACGGTGGTGGCAGTTCCGCCAGGCCACAACGTGCCATGCTGGGGTGAGGAATTAAGCCAAACCGTTGTGCTGGCCAGCATCCAAGGCAGCGAATTGGTCCCCGTGTTGGTCAATGACAGGCTCAGGGAAGTGACGGTAAACGGCCCACCCACTCCGCCGGTGGAAACAAAGCCCGCAGCTGGCGTAATCACTAAAGCTTCGGGGTTCGCGAGCGCGTTGATTAGATTTTGTCCGGCGGGCGTTCCCCAGCCGGTGCACAGGTCATAACCGGTCACGGCGTAGAATTTACTGGGACTGCTACTGCTTGTGTTGTTGCCGGTCGTGATATCATGAAGAGCAGAGGTGTAGTTCACCCCACTGCCAATGGCATCTACCGCCGGATTGATGAGTCCCACCGTCGGCTTGCCGCTGGCCAAAGCCTGCTGATTGACCAGCGCGGTAAATCCCGCCCACAACGGCGCGGCACAGCTAGTACCCCCCACATAGTAGTCCTGACCATCGGCCCGGACGTAAACGTTTTCCGCCGTCAAGGCCACATCCGGTGTGTTGCGCATCGTCGTCGATCCCTGGTTGGCCGTCATATTGATGTTCGTCTGCCATGTTGGTATCGGATATTGTGTGCTAATCCCGCCACCGCTCCCGATCCCATCGCCTCGGTTCCAAACGGTTTCCGAAACTCTCGCCCCTCCCGGACCGGTCGTCGTCAAGGTTGTCCCCCCAACTTGCGTGACGTAGGGCGTGTCTCCCGGAAAAGGGATCAAGCCGGTGTAGGCGTCATAATCGCCCGAGGCGCTGAAGAACGACTGGCCCTGTGCCGCCATCTTCTTGAAAATCTGGTCGGCGCTCGTGTTGGCTGTCCCGCCGGGCTCATACCACGAACAACTGATTTGCTTGGCCAGATTGTCGTTGGCCATGCGGTTGAGAAGGTCTTCCCATGGGCTGGGATTGGGGGCCATGTAAATCATCACCTTGGACAGATTTGTCGCCATGGAAATTGCCATTTCAATGTCCAACGACACCTCCACTTCTCCACCACTGCCGCTGGGACTGCCACTGGCACCGTCAATCAGCACGTTCGACAATGTTACATTTGGCAGCCCCGCCTGGTTTTCGTAATAGGTTATGTCGCTGGCTGTGTAGCCATCAAACTGCAGCAGCCCTACGATCTGCCCGGAACCATTGAGTGACGAATCCGGAACGTAAGCGGCCCGGAAATCTTTCCCCATGTAAGTTCCACCCGGGCCCGAACCCGCATTCGGCGCCACACTTTGTCGATTGGCCAGCGGTGTGGCCACCAAACGCGGGTACGGCAACGAGTAATTATCCAAACCACTGATTCTCAAAACCGGAACCGCCAAATTCAGTGACGGTTCGCCATCCGGCGCATGAAACATGCGTTTTTCCGTCGGATGCTGATAGACACGCAGCATCACGTGTAAAGTCCGCTCGATATCCGCCACCGATCCATTCACGTCCACCAACATGCGCGTGGGATCCGTGCTGGTGACGGTCAGCCTGTTCGCCTTCGCAAAAGCGACGACCGCCTGATAATCCTTTTCCGTCGGACCAAACTTCTGGGTGAACTGTTCTGGCGTCAGGTAATGATGATATTGCGGACTGGCCGGGTCGTAGATTTCCCGGAGGAGACGGTTGAGTGCCTCTTGGTTCCGCAACGGCAACCCTATCGCCAGGTTCAAATGGTTGGTGCCCGGAAAATCGCCCGCTGGCTTCAAGCCGGCCACCACCGCCGGCACATGACCGCGCATTAACTGCCGGGGAGCTGCGGCAGCAGGCATCATTAACAGAAACAGCAGCCAGGTCGAAAACCCAATGGTGACAGAAGGTCGAAGTTTCATAGAGATGCCTTTTCTTTGTTCGGCTGATTCAGCCAGGTTGGTTATCCAAAGGTCCGATTCATACCCAGTTGAGGGGTAGTCTTGCCTTTATGAAAAAATCCATCAAAAAATCAAGAAAAACTGATTGTCATTGCTTTATTAACAGGAAAACTAATTTTCCAAATAATTGCCCAACTGCCAAATCCTGTGTTTTCTCATTTTGCCCATTTCCAACAGCATGTTGGAATAACGGGGAAACCCAGGCGATAAAGCCTTTGGTCCCGGCCTTTCCAGCCACTCAAGCCTCTTCACCGCCGTGTTTGCTGAACAAAAGGTGATTGGCATGTTTTGTATTTTAAGAGCAACTCGTAACGACAAGGGCGGTTCTTTCAAATTTTTATGGAATTTTACGGCATCCGGTTTTGGCAGGTGCGGAGTCAAAACATCGCGAACAGATGACCCGGAAAGGCGGTGGCCACCCATAAGGGTTTGTGGTCATTCGCATGGAACTGACTATACCCTGGCTGGAAAAACTTGTCTGTCAGGGGGAATACGACTCTTTAGAGCGTTTTAAACAAAACTATAGCCACACGAGGCAAACCAGTTCATAGCGTCCTGAGACGTGACGGTTTGGAGGGCCAGACCGATTGCCTCAATCAAAGCCGCCTGAGTCCTGGCTTCGATGCTGCGCAGGAAGG
>JBEKSU010000303.1:0-2897 GCA_049516755.1 Verrucomicrobiota bacterium
CACACCGCCGGTCGTGCCAACCGGTCCGGCGGGTGGCGGAGCGCTTTTCTTGTCGGCGGGTTTTGCCGCCTCGGCAACCGGCGCGGCAACTTTGGGCGGCTCCGGGTCTTTTGGCGTCAATTTTAAATCGTCCACCAGGAAACGCACTTCCATGTAAGTAAGCTTCAGGTTGAGTTCCGCCGCGAGCCGGGTTTGGATTTGGGAAATGGTCGCGCCTTCGGCAATCCAGGCAGCGACTTTTTTGCGTTGGGCTTCGTCTAAATTCATAGGTTTCCAGCGGTTACACGGCCTTCGTGATCCAATCGTAGCCCTTCGCTTCGAGTTCAAGCGCCAGCTGCTTGTCGCCGGATTTCACGATGCGGCCATCGTAAAGCACGTGGACAAAATCGGGAACGATGAAATTCAACAACCGCTGATAATGTGTGATGACGAGCTGCGCGCTGTCGGGGCGCTTCAGCTTGTTGACACCACCGGCGACGATGCGCAGCGCGTCAATGTCGAGGCCGGAATCGGTTTCATCGAGGATGGCGAGCCGGGGTTCGAGCACGGCCATCTGAAAGATTTCGTTGCGCTTCTTTTCGCCGCCGGAAAAACCCTCGTTCACCGAGCGCCGCAGCAAATCCTCGTTCAACTCCAGCAATTTGATTTTGTCTTTGACGAGGTTCAGAAATTCCATCGCATCCAGTTCGGATTCGCCCTTCGACTTGCGGATTTCATTCAGCGCCGCCTTGAGAAAATAGGTGCTGTTCACACCGGGAATTTCGACCGGATACTGGAACGCAAGGAAAACGCCTTTGCGGGCGCGTTCCTCGGGGTCGAGGTCGAGCAGGTTCTTGCCGTCGAAAATCACTTCGCCGCCGCTGACAACGTAACCGGCGCGGCCGGCCAGCACGGCGGCCAGGGTGCTCTTGCCCGAACCGTTCGGCCCCATGACGGCGTGGACCTCGCCGGCATTGATGGTCAGGTTGATGCCTTTGAGGATTTGCTTGTCCTCAACGCCCGCGCTGAGGTTTTTGATTTCCAGAATCGTTTTGCTCATTTTCTAAACATTTATTTAACCACAGATGAACACGGATTAACACGGATTAAAAATTATAAGACTACGCGTTCAAATTCCAAGCGGGCGTTTTTGAAGTTCAAAATCAAGCCGACCCGCAACTTGGTGACGCGGAGATAATTCAACATTTGGCCGCGCTCATGGTCGGTAATGCGATCAATGACCTTCGTATCCACAATCACCGAACCAAAGGCAATTAGATCGGGAACAAACTCACCGACTTCAACATCACGAAAGAAAACCGGGAATCTTCGCTGCTGGTCAAACGCAATGTTGTTCAGCTTGAACAGAACCGTCAGCGAGTTTTCATAAATTTTCTCATTCAACCCATGACCAACCTCATTCAAAACTTCAAAGGCAAAACCGATAATCTTTTCCGTCTCGGCTTTCAAAAGGAGTTTCGATCCGCCGCCACGACGCAAATCTGGTCTTTCATCCGTGTCCATCCGTGTTTATCCGTGGTTATATTTTAGCCCACACTGCCTTCCAAACTCACGCCTAAAAGTTTCTGCGCTTCCACGGCGAATTCCATCGGCAACTCCTTGAAGACCTCCTTGCAAAACCCGTTGACGATCATGTTCACCGCGTCCTGCGTCGCCAGCCCGCGCTGGTTGCAGTAAAATATCTGGTCCTCGCCGATCTTCGAGGTCGAGGCCTCGTGCTCGACGCTCGCCGATGTGTTCTTCACCTCGATGTAGGGAAACGTGTGCGCGCCGCACTTCGACCCGATCAACATCGAGTCGCACTGCGAGAAATTGCGGGCGTGCGCGGCGTTCTTCTGGATTTTCACCAGGCCGCGATAGCTGTTCTGGCCCTTTCCGGCCGAAATGCCCTTGGACACAATCGTGCTGCGCGTGTTCTTGCCGATGTGCACCATCTTGGTGCCGGTGTCGGCCTGCTGGTGATTGTTCACCGCGGCCACGGAATAAAATTCGCCGATGGAATTGTCGCCCTGCAGGATGCAACTGGGATATTTCCAGGTGATGGCCGAGCCGGTCTCGACCTGCGTCCAGGAAATCTTCGAGTTCTTCCCCTTGCACAGGCCGCGCTTGGTCACAAAGTTGTAAATGCCGCCCTTGCCGTGCTCGTCGCCGGGATACCAGTTCTGCACGGTCGAGTATTTGATTTCCGCGTTGTCGAGCGCGATGAGTTCGACGACGGCCGCGTGAAGCTGGTTTTCATCGCGCATCGGCGCGGTGCAGCCTTCGAGATAACTGACGTGCGCGCCTTCGTCGGCCACGATGAGCGTGCGCTCGAACTGGCCGGTGTTGGCCGCGTTGATGCGGAAATACGTCGAAAGCTCCATCGGGCAGCGCACGCCTTTGGGGATGTAACAGAACGAACCGTCGGTGAAGACGGCGGAGTTTAGCGTGGCAAAAAAATTGTCGGTGTAGGGCACGACCATCCCGAGATATTTGCGGACGAGGTCGGGATGCTCCTGCACCGCCTCGCTGAACGAGCAGAAGATGATGCCCTTCTCGGCGAGCTGCTTTTTGAACGTGGTGCCGACCGATACGCTGTCAAATACCGCGTCCACGGCCACGCCGGCGAGCCGTTCGCGTTCGCGCAGTGGGATGCCGAGTTTCTCGTAGGTCTCCAGCAGTTTCGGATCAACCTCCTCGAGGCTTTTCGGTTTGTCGCCCTTTTTCCCGGGCGCGGAGTAATAAACAATGTCCTGATAATTGATTTTCTCGTGATGCACTTTCGGCCAGACCGGCTCCTGCATCGTCTGCCAGTGCCGAAACGCCTTGAGCCGCCAGTCGGTCAGCCATTCCGGCTCGTTTTTCCGGCGCGAAATCAGCCGGATGGTGTCCTCGCTTAAACCCGGCGGCGCGGAATC
>JBEKSU010000304.1:0-2810 GCA_049516755.1 Verrucomicrobiota bacterium
TGGCGGATTTACGCGAGCACGATCTTCCTGAACACGGAAATGTCCGAAGTCATCCGGCCGGAAGGCTGGAACGATTGGAAAAAGCCCGAGACGCACCAGACCGCGCGCTACGCCGAGTACAACAGCACCGGCCCTGGCGGCAGTCCCAAGCAGCGCGTGGATTGGGCGAAGCAACTGACGAAAGCAGAAGCTGCGGCCATTACAACGCAAAAGGTCCTCGGCGGCGCGGATGGCTGGAACCCCAACAATCCGTAGGGTAACTGACTGAAACAGCGCAAGACGGCGGGAGCGAAGACCGCCAACTTCTTGTTGCGCCAGCTTCTCTCGCCGAAAGCAGATGCAGGCGGAGCATCGTGTCGGCGGGAGCACAACGAAAACGGATCGCTCCTCAACCAGCGGCGACTCTCCAAACGCCTCCAAACGCCATGACAGTGCCCTAATTTCAAATCCGATTTGCACAAAAAAGATAATGACAAACCCGGAAAACGGGATAGAATCAGGTCAATCGGTGGAGTAACAGTTCGGAGAACCCTAAACAGAAAGTTGTGTTTTCATGAAACGTATTTATTTGGTCTTCGTCGGCGTCGGTTGCATGCTCTTTCAAAGCGCGCAGGCGACACTGCTGTTTTCAGAAGCTTTTAATTATAATACCGGCAACCTGACTGGCAATGTCAACCCGGGCAGCAGCACTTGGACCACCGGCAATTCCGCTTTCAGCGTGGTTAGCGGCAACCTGACTTACACCGGTTTGGCGGATCTGGGCGGCAACGAACTTCAAATCGCCAACGGGAGCGCTACCAGCACCTATATTACCTACGCAAATCAGACCAGCGGACAAATCTACTATTCGTTCCTGTTTAATGCGACTGCAGCCGACAGTGCCAATAATTACTTCACCGCGTTGAATCCGGGCACCGGCGCCCCGGCCGGCGGCAACGATGCAATTGACGCTTATTATTATACCAACGGCAAGATTGAGTTGCGAGGTGCTGCTCAAGGAGCAACTGCTGGTACCGGCAGCGCCTTGACGGTTGGTACGACATATCTCATCGTTGAAGAACTTGACCTCACTGCACACACTGCCAGCCTTTGGATCGATCCAGACTCAAGCAGCTTTGGTGGCACCGCACCCACGGCCACGGCGAGCCTTTCAGGTCTCACAGCGACAGCGGTGGACAATGTAGGCTTCAAAGCTCAAGGCACCGCGGGTGGTCCTTATTTGGTTGATAATCTTCGCATTGGCACAACGTGGGCGGATGTGACTCCGGTTGCCACGCCCGAACCCGCCACTTTTGCGCTGGCTGGGCTGGGCATGCTGGGTTTGGTTCTCGTGCGCCGGATGCGCAAATAAGTCTGGCTGCTCTTTTCACCACAGGCGCTGGGAAATTCCCGGCGCCTGTTTGGTTTTCAGAATGACCCAACCAGCAGGCAGGCGGGGTTGCCCCCCGGGAAATTTGCCCGAACTACGAAGTTGGGGAGCATGCCCGCCACGGGCGTGGCGGGACGCGCCTCGCGTCCCGCACTTCGCACGACGTCATCCAGTCTGCGAGTCTGGAACTTTTTCGAACGACCCACGGTTTTCCGCGAGGCGCGGACAACAGCGCCCGGAGCGGGCGCGCTCCCTTTTCTATTTCGGAGTTCGGGATAAAAACGCATCCATCCGCGCTGCCGGATATAAACAACCGGAAATCCAACACCGAACACCCACGCAGACCGTTGGCTTCCTGCATTTTGGTTTGCACCAACCGGGGCCGGAGCCAAAAAATGCCGGACTCTTGCCACGGCATGTGATTCAATGAGGGTGTGAATCAAATCGCGAAATCCGCGCGGGCTTGGCCAGGCCAGAGCCGGCTTTTTCCCGGCCTCCTGCTGATTGTCGCCACGTTCCTGGCTTATTGGCCGGCTTTGCATGGAGGGTTTTTGTGGGACGATGACTCGTATATTTCGGCCAACCCGACACTGCAATCGTGGCGGGGGCTGTGGGAAATCTGGTTCAAGCCGGGAGCGACCTGCCAGTACTATCCTTTGAGTTTCAGCCTGTTCTGGGTGGGTTATCACCTGTGGGGATTAAATCCGCTTGGGTATCACATGTTGAACGTGATGCTGCATGGTCTGGTGGCGGTGCTCCTGTGGCAGGTACTGGAACGGTTGAAGGTCCGTGGAGCCTGGCTGGCCGGAGCGATATTTGCCCTGCATCCGGTATGCGTGATGAGCGTGGCGTGGATGACGGAACTGAAGAACACCCTGTCCGCCGCGCTGGCCTTGGGAGCCGGTTGGGCTTATGTGCGATTTGCCGGTTTGGGAGTTTATGAGGCCGGGCACGGCGGCATCGACGGCCGGCGGCAGAATGTGGTCGGGGCTGACTGGCGATACGGCGCTTTATCCCTGGGGCTCTTTCTGCTGGCGATGTTTGCCAAAACCGCGGTGAGTTTTCTTCCGCTGACACTTCTGCTGGTGGCGTGGTGGCAGCGAAAACGCCTGGGCGGGCGGGAAGCAGTGCCATTGCTGCTGATGCTGGCGCTGGTCGTGGCGATGGGGAAAATGACGTTTTACGTTGAACGACTGTATGGAGCCGTCGGCACGGGGTTCCATCTGGGCTGGTGGGAACGGGTGTTGGTTTCGGGACGTTCGTTTTGGTTTTATCTGGGGAAACTTTTCTTTCCCTTCAGACTGACATTTGTCTATGAACGGTGGCCGGTGGATTCCAGGGTTTGGTGGCAATATTTGTACCCGGCGGCGGTGGTGGGATTGTTTGTGCTATTGTGGCGACTGCGGCGGGTGATTGGCCGGGGACCATTTGCGGCGATGCT
>JBEKSU010000305.1:0-2804 GCA_049516755.1 Verrucomicrobiota bacterium
CTGACCATCGAGGTGCATATTGTCCGCTTCGAACATGGCCAGGCGTATAAGTTTTTCACACCATTATACACCAACTCAACGCCGCCTGCCGCGCCGCTGGGCGCATATTTCATCTACTCGCCATTTTACTCGACACTGCAGTCAACCAATGGTTCCTGGCGCGAAATTGAAGTGTCCACCAACGGCGCTGCCTCCGTTGATGGCACGGAAAATCCATACCCCGACTTCAACTCGGTGATGCAGCAGATGACCAACGGCATCTGGACGATGGTTTTCACGAACACCACCACAACCAACACCTACACCTTCACGGTAAGCGCCCCCAACATGACCAGCAACATGCTGCCGGCGACGGTCATTTCCTACCCATCCGATGGCGCGCTCAATATTCCGAATCAACCAACCTTCACCTGGCAGGGGCCAGGAAGCTGGTCCGTCAACAACAATACCTACGTTTATAATTATGACTTTTCTTTCTTTCAGTATGCCAGCCTGCCGTCGGCGCAAAACAACTGGACCATTCCCGTGACCATTCCGAACGGCATCAATTGCACTTTTTATCTGGATTACGTCACGAACAGCGCGCCGCTGATTTTCACGACCAGCACCCCACTGGACAGCCATTCCCAACCGCTCCAGGGGTGGATTACCACGAACGTCATTGAAACCGGCGATACCGTTTCGTTTGCGGTCACCAATCCTCCCGTCGCCACGCCCACACTGGTCGCGCATTACACCTTTGACAACACCGGAAACCTCGGGCAGGACAGCAGCGGCAATGGTTATGATTTGGATTTCAACGGAGGCGATGGCGTCACTTCGACCAATGACGCGAAAATGGGGAGCGGCGCGGCTTATTTCGATGGCAACAGCTTTTTCAGCTACAATTCAACGCCAACGAATGTGTTGAACACGCTGGCCGGCGATTTCTCGCTCACGTTCTGGATAAAGACGACACAAAACGATGGCAATGAGGGCGGCGCGGCTTGGGCCGGCGATGGCATTGTGGCCGCAGATGTGCCGGGCACGGCTTACGACCTTGTCCCCGCCGCTCTGGACGGAGGTGAAATCGGTTTTAACACAGGCGGGATTTACGGTGATGACACGGTCAATACAACGACGGACATCAATGACGGCAATTATCATCACGTGGTCATTACCCGGGAAGAAGCCACGGGCGAAAAGCAGATTTACATTGATGGACAGTTAAACAACACCGATTTGGCCACCATGAACCCGTTGAGCGATCCGAGGATGGTGGCGATTGGCTGCGCGATTGACGCTTCCCAAACCGATCCAAACAGCATCTACGCCAACCCACGCCAATTTTTTCAGGGGCAATTGGATGACCTTCAAATCTACGCCGGTGTTCTCTCTTCAAACCAGGTGGTGCAACTTTACACGGGCGCGCAGACCGGAACGACCCTCGTCGCGCATTACACCTTCGACAACAGCGGGAATCTCGGACAGGACAGCAGCGGCAACGGCAACGACATGTCCGGCGAGACTTATTGGGGGCCGCAGCATCAGTTCGACGCGGATGCGGAAGCGGGCGGCGGCGCCGTCCAGTTTTTTGGCACCGACGCCATGACTCCCGCTAACAGTCAAGTCCTGACAAATTTGAATGCGGTGCTGGCTGGCAGTTTCTCCTTTTCTGCCTGGGTTAAAACCACCATAACTAACGGCGCTGACTACAACAACGCCTTTTTTGGAGCGGATATTTTCTGGGCCTACAACGACCACGGCAACACCAACGATACCATCCCACTGGCCATCACCGGCAGCAAAGCCGCTTTCACCACCAGAGGAGGCGACCCCGGACTTTCTGACAACCTGCACTCGATCACCAGCGTCAATGACGGCAACTACCATTTGATCACGGTCACCCGCGACCAGAGCACCGGAGAAAAGATAATTTACGTGGACGGCAACTTTGAAAATTCCCAGATTGGCACCACCAATCCGCTCAACGGAAACAATTACAATCTTACCATCGGCGGCTGGGACTACTATATTGACAGCACTGGAACGAATTTTTCCAGCTACACCGGCCTGCTCGATGACCTTCAAATCTATTCTGGCGTCCTTTCCGGAAGCGATGTGGCTTATCTTTACAACAATCCCGGCTCCATTGTCCGAAACACCGCAGGCCAGGATTTCAATCCCGCACTCAACACCACAGCCTTGCCGTGGGCAACAAGCGGCGACGCGAACTGGTTTGTCGAATCCACCAATACTTATGACGGCGTCTCCGCCGCGCAAAGCGGCAGCGTGACCAATACTCAAACTTCAACCCTTTCCGTCACGGTCACCGGGCCGGGAACCATTACGTTTTACTGGTCGAGCATTGCCAACGACCTGAACGGCGGCTTTGATTATGAATTTTATTACGATGACCCCAACGCTTACGACGAGGGCGATCTTTATGGCGATGAACCCTGGCAATCCATTCAGCAAATTACCGGCCAACCCGTCAAAATCCCGGCGGGACAACATATATTGTATTGGACAGTCTTTGCCTATGGTGACACCGATCCCACTGAAGCCGGATTTTTGGATCAAGTGAGTTATGTCCCTGACACGGCTCCAACCATCACCTTGAATCCATTCAGCCGGACCAATTATCCCGGTTACTCCGCCTGGCTTTCAGCCAACGCCACCAGCAATCCCGCCGCGACCTGGCAGTGGTATGAAGTTGGCACCGGCGCGATCTCCGGCGCGACGAGTTCTTATTTCATTCCCACCAACTCCGGGACCGCTGGCGTGGCCGGAAGTTATTACGCGATAGCCAGCAATGACGTGGG
>JBEKSU010000306.1:0-2802 GCA_049516755.1 Verrucomicrobiota bacterium
ATGGAAGTCGTCGGACCGGCGGCCGTGGCCTTCCAGGTGCCGTCGTCCTGCTTCATCACCACCGGACCACAGTGGTAAAGAATCCCGTCGCGCAAATTCACGCCCGGCGGCAGCTTCCCGCCTTCGTGCAGGTATTTGTGGACTGCGTCGCGACCGGTGAACACGATGCCGGATATCAGCACCTCGTCGCCGACTTTCAGCGACCGGATTTTTTGTTCGGTGAAGGGAAAAGTCAGTTTGATCATGGCTCCATAATTTGTTGAACTGTTACATCGTGAATCATTGAAACAGATTTCGCAAATGCTTGCCGCACATTTCAATGGAAACCAGCCAAAAAGTCCATGCAAACTGCCGTTGGCCTTTTCTCTACGCTTTGACCGGAACAACCCGGCGTGCGGTGTCGAATCCGATTAACCACAACCTGCATCATGCGAAGCGGTCAGGGTTTGGTTGAAGGAGCCGCTTGTTTCATCCCGGCTTCCTTCAAGCTGAGCGCTGCCGCCAGATTGTTGCTTGCCTCGGCAAGGTCAGGCTTCAATCTTAGGGCTTCCCGGTACTGGCTGATCGCCTCGTCGAAACGTCCTCTGCTCACCAGCGCGTAACCGAGGTTGTTGTGCATGGCTGCATTGTCGGGCCATGACTCGACCGCCTTTTGAAAATGAGCAATCGCCTCGTCCAATCGCCCGTTCTTGAAGAGAATATTGCCGATGTTAAAATGCGCGCCCGCATCGTCGGGATCGAATTCCACCGCCTTTTGGAAACAGGCCAGCGCCTTGCCTTCCTGCCCGGTTTTGAGCAACGCGTTGCCCAGGTTTCTTTCGGCCAAACAATAATTGGGATCACACGTAACGATGTTCCGCCACAACGGTTCGGGCCCGCCGTCCCTCCACCGCCAGCTTAAGGCCCCTGCCGCCAGCACCACGGCAACGCACAGCGCCGGATCAAAAAATGATTTCCGTTTGAATATAACTCCCATGAGGATGCCAAGCCCCGCTGCCGCCAGGGCCAGCGGTCCCACCCAGGCCAGATATTGAAAATGCTCGACCAGGTCCTGTTTCGCGCCGAATCCTTCGCCATATTCCAGTTCGAAGTAACATTGCACCGCCTGGTTGTTTAAATCGGCAACCTTGCGGAACCAGGGAATGCTTGCCTCATAACTTTGTGCCGTCCCTTCACCCCGCAAATAACGCAAGCCCAGCGCCAGTTCCGCGCCGGGGTGACCCTGGCCAGCCGCCTCCTGATACCAACTGAACGCTTCCTGCCAGTTGGTGGCCACACCCAGTCCCCGATAAAAACGGTTGCCCAGCCGATACTGCGCCGCAATATCCCCCCGCTCCGCCTTGGCTCCCAACTCCGCCAGCAACCGCGCCTGATACTCGGGATGGCGGCTCTGCAGCAGCGCATAACAATCCCATGCCACCGCGATGCCGGAAATCACCATCACAGCCACCGCCACCCTGATCAGCCCCTTGTCGCTCGTTCGACACGCCCAGGCATCCTCACTCCTTGCCGGCACAATCTTTTCCGCGACCGGCTTCGGCGCATTCTCACGCCTCTTTCCGCTGCGGTCTGGTTGCTCCCGACCGGAGCCGGGCTCAAGACGACGCTGGGAGGCATCGGCTGAACGCTGGATCCAGCTCTGCCCGTATTCGCTTAAGATCAGGCAACTCACCGGCAATACTTGCGTGAGGACGCGAACTTCGCTGAACATCCCCTGCCATATGTCCAAGGTCAGGCCCCGCAAATAATGCCCCGCCACAAATGCCACGATCATCAACAGATAGGGCCGGAACCGCTTTTCCCAGCCCAACAGCAGCACCGCCACCAAAGTCCCTCCATTCGCAAAAAAAACCTGCGGTGTGATGTCTGAAAATATCAGCTTGAGGTTCCGGACAAAAAATTCCGGATGCGCCAACCGCCCCAGACTGGCGATGTCTCTCGTCGCCATCACGGAGGTCTTCAGGTGAAAAGCGCCGAAAAGCCAGTGCTCAACCAAAAAATAAAATGCCAGCGGCCCGGCAAAACCCAGCAGCCGCCAGCGCCATTTCCACTCCCGGTTGAACAGACACAGCACCACACCCACCAGCACCGTCTCCTTGAAGAAACAACCCACGCACACCGCCCCCAGCATCAGCACCCGGTGCCCCCGCGCATGCAGCAAAACCGCCAGCGTCAAAAACACCGTCGCCGGCAGATCCCAAGGATAAAAGTATAAGCCCGCTCCCGGCATGCAATTGTAGATCAACCCGGCAAAGATGCACAGGTTGACCAGCAGGGATTCCCGCACCGCCACCAGCATCGTCAACATCAGCACCAGCAGCCAAAATGCCTGGTACAGGCCAAATAGCATCGCGTAGGTTGTGATTTGATAGCCGTCATCCCTGACGATCAAACCGAACAGCGACCCCGACAGCAACGTGCCCGCCAGCCGCCCCTTCCACCATTCATACAAATCATCCAGGTGATAGGTTGTCCTGGCACAGGCCGTGAATACCCAGTTGTTGGTGTAATTGTTCCCGACTCCGAGGGCGAAGTTGCGGACCAGAAAATAATAGCAAACGCTGAGGCAAAGAATGACGAACAACTCCAGAGCGAACCGGGGGCCCGCCTTGGCAACGCCGAAACCGGAGAGCTTCGGATCAGGAAAAGGAAGCGTCATGCATTGGAACCTGGCGGATGAACTTTTTCTACGGTTGGACAAGCAGTCGCGTCACTCCCGGCGAATACGAAGCCGGAAATCAACCCCTCGTCGCCGACTTTCTGCGCCCGGATTTTGTCTTCGGTGATTTCACTCATGGCTAG
>JBEKSU010000307.1:0-2768 GCA_049516755.1 Verrucomicrobiota bacterium
GTTTGAAGATGATGTATTGCTGGCCGGCAGTTGAGTTGCCGGCCGAGTCCAGACCGGTAAAGCGCACCCAGGCCTCCACCGTCAGATTGGTCGGTTTGAGGGCGGATGAATCGGGAACTTGCACAAAGCCGTTGGTTCCATCGAAGCTGAAAGCCATCCCGTCGAGACCGGTCGCGGTGGCCGTCGCGCCGCCCTGGAGGGTGCCGTTGTTCGTGCCCGCGATGTCATTGGCATTGCCATCCCCGGGCCACCAGCCAACGATGCCCGCCGGAGCCGAAACGCAACTACCTTGCGGCGTCACGGTGACCGTGAACGTGTTGGTCGCGCTCAGATGCTGCGCATTGACCGCCCAGGGATTGAAATCCGTCACCATCGTGGTGAACGTGTTCGTGCTCGGGATCTGTCCGGACCCGGGTGTCCAGGTAATCACCCCGTTGCCGTCGATGCTGGCGTTGGATGGCGCCGCCAGCAACTGATAGGTCAGCGTGTTGGCCGGGATGTCCGCGTCCGTGGCCGTATTGGTTACCACCAGCGTTGCCGGCCCAACCATTCCCCGGCTGGCCTGCACCGGCAAGACGGGTGCCGTGTTCACCTCGTTCACCACCACCGTAAAACTGTTCGTCGCACTCTTCGGCGGCACCGCATTGTCGGTCACCACCGTTGTCAGCACATTGGTGCCCGGACCCTGCGCCTCGCCGGGCGTCCACCTGATGATCCCGTTGCCGTCTATGGTCGCCCCCGCCGGCGGATTGGACAGCGAGTAACTCAAGACATAGGCCGGGAGGTTGGTATCCGTGGCGGTGTTGGTCACCATCAACGCGGTCAACTCATTGATGGTCTGGTTGGCTTGCGGCGGCAAAACAGGGCCGGTGTTGGTGCCCGTCACAACGCCCGGCACAAAGCTCACCAATTGGGCGTCGCTGCTTTCGCTGTAACCGAAGGAAGCATTGGTGTTGGCGGGATTGTATCCGGCCCAGCTGAATTGCTGCAGGTTGAAATTACCGGCGGCTGGGGAAGTGATTGAATACTGAATCTGGACCGTGGCATTTGCGGAAACCGGGTTGTTCTCCGTGAAACCGGTCGGCTGCTCCAGCACCCACCGGTAAGGCGTGCAGCCGGGATACACATCGCCATCGAGCCCGGATTCAAACAGGTAGTTCGTGACGCTCTGTCCATTCAAGCTCAGGCCAAGCACTGTCACTTTAAGCCCGGTGGGTATTTGCTCGCTGTAGCAGAATCCTCGCAACGCAACCCCGGCGCCATTGGTGAAAGTCGCGGTCACCACAATGGGCGCGTTCGTGGCAACCGAATTCGTGTTGAAGTTCCTCGCCAGGGAAGAAAGATCGGTTGAAAAACCCAGGGCTGAGGAGATCGAAAGCCCTGATGCACAAAGCATGAGCGATATTTTCTTTTGAAGCATGACAGTTCCTCCGGGTTATTGGCCTTGCATATACTGGCTGATCACATCCTTCACATCCTGCTGGGTGGCCGTCCCCGCCTTGAAGTCATGCACTTTCTGGTCGATTTCCAAGCGGGTGGTCGTGGGGTGATTGAAGTCGTACGTGACAATCTCGAACATGGAAGGATCGATCGTCCCGATTCCCTGGCTGTTGCAGCCCAAAATCTGCTTGCGCGTGTTGTTGTTCAGATCGGGGTTCAGCCACGCGGCGTAAGGCGAAATGACATCCCGGCAGGCGACGTAATCCAGCGTCACCGGGTTCGTGCAGGCCAGGACCGTGTTGGTGTAAGCCGCGCCGTTGGTGGCCGTGCGATTGAACCACCCGGAATAGATTGCCGAAGTGATGTACAGAACGGGCGCGTAGAGGTTGTTGATAAAATTGCCGACCAGGGTGCCCCCCGCCAGGGCGTCGCTTTGCGTGAAGCTGCTGCTATGAATCGAGTAGTAGCCGTTCCAAACGTAATCGTCGCTGATATAAGTGGGGGAGCCATGAAATATCTCGGTTGCGCCGTAGAAGGATTTGACCGCGCTTGTGATGCCGGCATAGTCCTCACTGCCGCCGCTGTAATCATGGTTGTTCAGGGTGGGCATGAAGATGGCTTTGACTTTCCGGCCGGTGTAGCTGCCGTTTTCCCAAACCCCATTTTTCATGTCGATCATCCGGCCGGGAGTGAGCGGCGACTGGAAAACGGGAGAAGAGATATAGGTGTTCCGGCCGCTATAGTTGAGGAAGTACCGGGTCCAACCCGGGCCGCTGGCGGGGTTCCACACCGACCAGGAAGGCAGCGGCAATTGCGGGCTTCGCCAGTTGATGTCGTTTTGCCATTGGACCAGTGCCACCGGCTGGCCCAGGCTCTGGTAAGACGCCGCCAGCTGGATCCAATTCATGGTGGGCCAGTTATTCACCCGGTTGCCGGCCGTGGCATCAAATCCATAGTTCCCGCTCCCCAAGCCCCCACCTTGAATGTTATCGCAAAGCAGGACTTCACCGGAGAATCCGGGTATGGTCAGAATTGCGTCAATGACGGCCTTGATGCAACCCGTATGGGTGTAGCCCTGGTTTGGCCATTGGGCGTTGGCTTTTATGACGACGATGTCCGTGGCGCCAATGAACTGCGCCGGCCCGCCCAGCAATTGCCATAACTTGGCGACGTTTTGAAAGCAGTCTGCGCCATTCATCACCTTGTACACTCTGGTTAAAGCCGGCGCGGCGGCGGCCATGGCGGTCAGCCGTTCGAGAAAAAACGGGCTGAAGGTCAGTGCGCTGGACGCGATCCCGGAATAACGCAGAAAGTTCCTCCGAGTGACG
>JBEKSU010000308.1:0-2728 GCA_049516755.1 Verrucomicrobiota bacterium
CGTGGCGGAGTTTGAGGGTGTGATTTTGTGAAACTGGTGGAGACGCGATGACGTTTGTCCGGCTTTTATATGCTCCAGAAACCGTTGAAACCCGAAAACCGTCCCTTAAATTTTAGCGTCGTGCGCGGGGGGGTGATAAATCTCAACGTGCCGGGATTTTCAATCCAATAGGCCAGAGTGGTCGCTGTTGACGCATATTGGCTGTTTGATTCGATAATCTGGTTGCACAGGCGCGAGGCCCGGTGAAGTTTGCCACTCCGAAACAATTGGACGGCTTCTTCGATTTGTCTGGTTTCGTATGCCAAATCCCATTGGCAGTCGTCAGGAAAGTCAATGCAACCGAGCACTGTATCCGTCAATAATCCAACGACCTTTTCAACCCAGAGCAAGATGAGAAACATGGCTGCCATTACGGTCATTACATGACCATCGAATGTCAAGAAACCCATGTTCGCATGGAAGCCGTTCGGTGGCTGCTGAAATCCCCAGGCCAAAAGCGCGCCCCCCAGCATTGTTAACAGGCAAAATCGAACCCGCTCAAACATATTCTCCGAATCCTGCCGGCTCATGGGCCAAGCCAGAAGCGCGGCAATCACGAGGCTTCCTGGCACCGTATAAATCCAGTTTATATTTAGTGTATTCATATTACGAAAAATGTGCGCCCGGCTCCGACGGAGAAAGATAACTGCAATACCGTCGAGGGCGGAACAGGTGATTTCGACGGACAATCTCGCGTATGGCGATTCATAGTTACCAGCGTGTCATCATTCTCAAGTTTAAATCACCAACAAAACGCTTTCGCGCCGGGTGGAGAATGAATTTTGCTGTTTTTTTCCAAGCAAGCTGTTTGCCAAATTGCAGGCGTATGTTTAGGCTCGTGTTCAAGTTGTTGATGAGAAAGTAATTAAAACTTAAAATACTTTTCCGAAGCCTGTTGTTTGAAAATGTCAAAAGTAATTAAGTGTAAGGCATTCCGACGCCGCGATCCTCATGTTGCTGAAATCCAAACACAGGCGCTTGACTTAACTGATTACAAGTAAGGATATTATGAAATAATTGCCATGCAAATCAATAAGTGTAAAGAGAGCCGACGCCAAAGCAGCCCCTGTGGACTCGCAAGTTAAAATTTCGCCGCCACGGAGAAACTCCGTGGTTGAGCCGGGAAGGAATTGCCTACTGTTTCAGACAACAATCCACATATTGTTGTCGCTTCGAGACGATGCCCGAAGTGAAACCGAAGCAACTCTGCTGGCGCGTAAATTTTTCACGAGATGCCGATCAAAATCCCCGCCAGAAAGACAAGCGCACCGCCGAGGGCAACTTGCAGCACGGCGGATGCGAGTGGGGTGTCCATGAAACGGTGGCGTATCCACGAGATGATGCCGAGTTCCACCATTACCACGCACACGGCGATGCCGGTGGCGGTTTTCACGTTCGGGATCAAATAAGGAAGCGTGTGGCCGAGCCCGCCGAGTGTGGTCATCGTGCCGCAAACAAAGCCGCGTGCCCACGGATGGCCGCGTCCGGTCAGGCTGCCGTCGTCGGACAAGGCTTCGGCAAATCCCATGCTGATGCCCGCGCCGACGCTGGCGGCGAGTCCGATCAGGAAGGTGGCGAGGCTGTTGTGCGTGGCGAAGGCGGCGCAAAACAATGGCGCGAGCGTGGAGACGGAACCATCCATGAGACCGGCGAGTCCGGGTTGGACGACTTGCAGGAGGAACAGCCGTTTCTGCTGGGCTGATTCCGACTCGTCGAGCTTGGTCAAGGTGATTTCCTCGGCGGTGTGGGCGTGTTTGCGTTCTTCTTCGGCGAGGTCGCCGAGCAATTGGCGGATGCCGGTGTCGGTGGTGCGGCGGCAGGCGGCTTCGTAAAAGCGGCGCGTTTCCACTTCCATGCTTTCGGCGGTCTTTTGGACGGTTTTCAGGCCGAGCGGTCGGACGAGCCAGACGGGTTTGCGGTCCACGAAGCCGCGCACGTCCTGCCGCCGGATGAGCGGAACATGATCGCCAAAGCGCGACTTGTAAAGTTCGAGGAGGCGGTGTCGGTGGTTATTCTCTTCGCAGCGCATGGTGCGGAATTTGACGGCCTGTTCGGGATAATTTTCCTGCAAGCCGTCGGCAAAATCCTCGTAGATGCGGGCGTCTTGTTCTTCCAGCGTGATGGCCAGCGCGAGGACTTCCTGTTCGGTAAGGCTGTCGAATGTTTTCATAAAAATGGTTATTTTGTGGCAGCCGGCGTGAGCCGGCTCACTTCATCAAGATTAGAGCGAACTTACATTCGCTGCTACAATTTACAAGAACGGCGAGAACAAGCGCGCGATGGCGTCGCGCAATTTGGCGGGCAGCGAACGATTGTCCACTTCGGACAAGACCACTTTGCTCGCGGCGGAAATTTTTCCGGCAATGACCTTTTCCATTTCCCGCGCGAAATCGCGTCCGTAGCACTCGACGTTCAATTCAAAATTGAGCCGCAGGCTGCGGGCGTCCCAGTTGGCCGAGCCGAACGAGACCCAGTGGCCGTCCACAATCATCAGCTTGGAATGATCGAACGGCGGCGGCGTGAGCCAGACGCGGCAGCCGCGTTCGAGCACCTGCCACCACATCGCCCGCGACGCCCAATGGACGAACGGCAGATTGTTTTTGGCGGGCAAAATGATGTCCACGCGCACGCCGCGCAGCGCGGCGAGGTTGAGCGCGGCAATCAAGGCCACGTCGGGCAGGAAATACGG
>JBEKSU010000309.1:0-2627 GCA_049516755.1 Verrucomicrobiota bacterium
GGCAGGGACAATGGAAAAATGTTGGAACCAATTACAGTTTGTCGCTCAAGAGCAGCGGACAAAAGCAGTCCATGCCCGCCCAGATTGCCAGCGACGGCACGCGGCTTACAATTGTGGACGATAAAAACACGCTGGTGTTCGACCGTGAAAATTAGTTGCGGACCGCCTTGTTGCTTTCAGCCCCTGATCGCATCGGGCACGTTTTCGTTAAGATGAAACAAAATACAACAAAATCCGTTTCAGGTGATAGAAAAAGATTGAAGAATGGATGGTGAGTTTTTGCACTCACGGCCAAAAGTTTTTTCAGATAGAAACGAGAGCGATGGCGGGCGGTGAGTTTCCACCCTTACCGGCGATCAAAGCGCGTCCTGCGTGACGCAGCGAAGCGGGGCGGGCGCTCTGACGGGCGGCGCGGCAGTCCAAGGCAGCAGTGATTTCCGACGATTTCCGGCGTGGCCTGCGCCCTGGGGCGGTGTGTTCTTTCCCTCGGCGGCAATCAAAGCCCGTCATGGGAAGGTGAGGAAGGATTTTTTGAACCCCCCGGCCGCATTCTTTAATCTCAGCATTTCAGAATGTAATTGCGTTGCCAGTTCCTTGCGGCTGCTGTCAGTGGATGGAATGGGTGCAAAGCGAACCGAAGCCCGGACGGTGCGCTTGCTCAACAGTTTCAATAGGTGCGCGAGAAACGTCACGTCGCCCCAATAACAAACGTCGTTGCCCGCGTCGCCATCATCGATCTCATACTGAATCAGGCTGATGGCAAGGGAATGAATTTGCCGCGTGGCCGGCTCAAGCAACGATGACTTGAACGGTAATACGGTCTGGCCATCCGAACTCGTTCCTTCGGGAAACACCACTACCAGCGCGCCGCCATCGAGCGCAGTCTGGACGGCGGCATTCACCGGCGCGACATCCAGCCGCCGTTCGCGATCAATAAACAGCGTGCCTGCCAGCCGGGCGAGCCAGCCGATGACCGGCCACGATTTAATTTCGTGTTTCGCGACAAAAACTGCGGGCGTGAGCGAGGCCAGCACCGGCACGTCGAGGTAACTCAAATGATTGCTCACGAGCAGGCCGCCGGACGGAACCGGCCCGGCGACTTGTGCTGTGAATTTGAAAATTCGCAGGCCACGGCGGGAAACCCGCTGCAGCCACAAGGCACGCGCGGCCAACGCTGATTTTTTGGGACAGAACGCGCAGTGGGTCAAATAATCAAACAGCGCGATGATAACTACGCCGGCAAACCAAAGCAGCCGCCCCAAAACGCGGAATGGATGTTGGCGCAATCCTTTCATGCGCAAGTTTCAAACGCGATGCGGGTGGCGGTCAACCAAGAAAATGAAAGGTCCCGAATTGTGACCATTTCAAAGCGCATCCTGAGTGACACAGCGAAGCGGGCCGGGCGTTGTGGCGGCCGTGGCGCGACTGGCAGGGCAGCAAAATCTCCTTTTCTATTCGGTTCTCGTTCTGGATTGGGTGGATGGATGAAAGGTCAGCTAAAACAGCCTTGCCGTGCGGCGACAAAGGCGTAAAATTATTGGAAATTGAACACGATGCTGAAAGCAATTCTCCCTGAATCGCGCAGCGTCAAAAAGCGAATAGCTTTCCGTTCAATGAAAAATCGTATGCCCGGTTTCAATTGAACAGGCCGGGAAGGAGAACTCAAATATGAAACATAAACTTGCCATGATTTTGATTCTGGTGCTGGGCACCCTCTTCGGAACGCACGCCTCCGCCGGAATTCAGCTTTCGGTGAACATCGCGCCACCGCCCATCGTCGTCTTCGATCAGCCCCCTTGTCCTGGCGACGGATACATTTGGACGCCTGGCTACTATCAGTACGGTGATTACGGCTATTACTGGGTGCCGGGGCAATGGGTTATCCCACCCAGCGTGGGACTCCTCTGGACGCCCGGTTATTGGGGCTTCGGCGGCGGCAAGTACGCCTGGCACGAAGGGTATTGGGGCCCGCAAGTCGGCTTCTACGGCGGCATCAATTACGGCAACGGCTACTTCGGCTCAGGCTTCAGCGGCGGACGTTGGGAAGGGGGAGTGTTCCGGCATAACACGGTCATCGCGAACGTGGACCGCAACAAGGTCCACAATACATACGAGGACCCCTCGGTGGTCCGGGTTATCAAGGGTCCGAATCACGCGTTCAACGGCAAAGGCGGAATTAAGGCACAACCCACGAAGGTCGAGGTGGAGGCAAGCCGCGCGCCTCATCAAGGCCCGACGCCGGCGCAAGTCACGCATGCGCAAGCGGCGCACACGGACCACCTGGCGGCCCACGGAGCCCCGCGCCAGTAAGCAGTCCGTTCACGAGGCTGGCCTCCAATTGGGCCTGGGGGCCCGCCCTAAACTGATTTTAGGCGTCAGCGGTAAAACTGACCTTGAAGTCAGTCACAAGCTCGACGACGGCGCCATGCGCACCCGTCTTCACTCGCCCGGGCTGGCGCATGAATGCCAGCGAATCTTCCAGGGCATCTTGGGACAGGTAATCGATTATCACCTGAAATCGCGGCAGCTCCTTGAAGCTGGCGGGATCTGTAACGCGCAGTATGCGGTAACTATTCAGCTTTCCCGCAGAGCGAAGCTCGTCGAGCAGCCGCTTCGCAGACGCGATC
>JBEKSU010000310.1:0-2616 GCA_049516755.1 Verrucomicrobiota bacterium
ACATTGCCGGAAACGATGTTGCGCGCGCCGGCAACCGCACCGCCGATGGTGTTGCTGCTGGCGCCGTTGCCGATGAACACGCCGCTGTCACCGTTGGCGAGCGCATTGCTGCCGCCGGCGGCGGTGCCGATGTAATTGCCGAGGACAACGTTGCGGGTCGTGTTCGAGTCGGTGATGAAAATGCCGTATTGCGAATTGCCGGAGAGGACATTGGTGCCGCCGATGATGTTCCCGCTCGCGCCGCTGGCAATGAGGATTCCCTGATAAGCGTTCGGCGCGGCATTGGTGCCGGTGGGGCCAACACCAAACCAGCAGCCGGAGATGGTGTTGTTCGTCGCGTCGGCATAAACCAGCGTCAGGCCGTTCCAGTCGAAGCCGGTGAACGAAATGTTTTTCAACTGATTGCTCGACGAGTAAATCAGCATGGTATCCGACGTGAAGGTTTCAGGAATGATTTGCGAAGCATCCACGACGATGAGCGGCCTGTTCGTGAAACCGGGCTGGGTCGAGCCGTCAATCACCATGCCGTTCGCGACCAGCGGCGGCAACATGCCGGTGAGATGGATGTTGAAGACGCCGTTGCTGTAGCCGGGGTCGCCCGTCGGAATGTTGAATTTGACCACGGAACCGGGATGATCGGTCGCGTAATAAATCGCCGCGCGCAAACTGCCGGGGCCGGCATCGGCGGTGTTGGTGACGACGTTCGTAAGCGCCACAACGGGCGGACCGTAAAGATACGCCAGCGCGGCGCGGTCGCCGGGGCTGAGACAGTAATTGCCCATGCGGAATTGGTAGCGCGGAAGGTAAGGCGGTTTGGGTTGCTGAGTAGCGACCACGCCGGGATTGGTCGAGGCGAAGTCCCAGCCCAAATGCATGACTGACTCGAAATCGTAATTCCCATTGGTGACGCTGGTGGGATCAATTTGAAAAAAGGACAGATAGCCGGGCGTGACATTGTTTGAAAGAACGGTCAAATAATTGGTCTGGTCGGGTCGGATATTTTCGTGCGTGAAGCCGAAGGAGTGGCCCATCTCATGACAGACCTGCGCGCGGCTGAGACTGGAGACGGTTACGACCTGTGGATTGGTGGTGCCGGAGACGTTGTCAATCCAGTTGGTGTTGTAGGTGAAAAGAACCCAGTGTGTTTGAGTGGTGTGCGGAACGAAGCTGACGTTCGCGGCCAGTTGCCATTCGCGCAGGCCGTTAAGGTAGGTATTTGTTTGCGCGGCGGTGAGCGTGTTGGTGAACTCATATGGCACGATACCGCCGGGCCAGGGGACGGTCGCGGGCGAAATGCCGGCATAAAAATTGGCGGCCGGCAACCGGGACGCGGCCAACATCCATAACGCAAATGCAAACCAGATAAAAATCCGGGTCCCCCACCGGATATTGGCACGATATTGGGATTTTGACACCATCCTCAACCCACCTCCACCCAATCTTATAAATTATGCGAATAATATTTGCAAGTGAAAGTTATGCACTTTGGCAGCGGTTCGCGACGGCGGGAGCAGGAAAATGGATTTTGCAGGTGTAGCGTTCGGCCTGTGGCCGAAACGAATCGAGCCGCAGGCTCGACACTACAATTGGCTGTCCGCGCTCCTATGCCAGCCGGTGGCGGAATTTCAAGCAGGCTTTCATCACATCCGTTGCATTCAGTATGGCTGACACCACACAAATGCGCTTTGCGCCGGCCGCCAAAGCTTCGTGCAGCCTCTGCAAATTGATGCTGCCGATGGCAAACCACGGAATCTTCACGTTCGCCGACGCCCAGCGGATATATTCCCGCATCACCGGTTTTGTGCCTGCCACATAAACCTTGCATGAGGTTTTACCGACGATGACTATTCCCGCCGTTTTCCTGTTTTCAGCAACCGCCCGGGTGGCTGGTCAGGGACAAAAACGGCACCGAAGTTTGAAGTAAAAATGGCAAAAAATTCGTGTAAGCCAACGGTTTCAAATCCGAAATGGTTTCTGCCATCAACAGCGGGATGCGGTAGAAACTTCGCCCTGCTGATGCTTGTCTTTATTGCCTGCGTTGCCTGGATCATATTGACACGCCTGCACACCGCCGATGAACCGCTCGAGCGGGATATCTGCACTCAAATCATGATGGGCCGGGTGTTGGCCGATGGCGGCAGGTTGTATGTGGATACCGTCGAATTCAAACCGCCGGGCATGTTCGTCATCTGGCAGTTTGTCCATCAGCTGGTCGGAACCGGTCCGCGGGTGGTTTTGTGGGTCAATATCCTGGTGACGGTTCTCACCTTGTCGGGAGTCTATTGGGCTGGTTCCGCAAAACCCTGGGGACGTTGGGGCGGCATCTGGGCCATGGTTTTTTGGACGCTGATCGGCGGCGACATGATGTTGCAGGCCAATCAACCCAACAATGAAGTCTTCATCAATCTGTTCACGATTTGGGGCATGGCCTTCTGGGTGCGGGCCGACTCGGCCCCGGCCGGTTGGAAACCGTACGCCGTCGCGGGATTGTTTCTTGGCCTGGCGACGCTGATCAAGCCTGTGCTGATTACCGTCATCTGCATGGCTTTGGCCAGGATGCTGGCCGGGATGTTTAACCTGGTGGCGTTAAAGCGCCAGGTTTTGGCCCTCGGTTGG
>JBEKSU010000311.1:0-2565 GCA_049516755.1 Verrucomicrobiota bacterium
CCGCAGCGCGGCGTCGGCCCGCGGCACGCCCATGCGTTCGCAAATGTTAAGCCGCGCCAGGGGGCCGACGCGGTAAATGCCCTCCGGAAAACCCAGCGGCGTGTAATAGGGCGACTTGAGATACGACGAGCCTTGCACCGATTCGCCGATGAACTCCTCATACCGCCGCGGCTCCAATTGGTCGGCAATGATGCTTCCGCTGCTGTCGCTGAAGCGCAGGTTCCCGTCATAATGCTCCCAGCCGCCGTCCGCCGTCACCAAGCCCATGAACAGCGACGGAAAGTTGCCGAAGATTTGGATTTCGCGCTGGTGCGTCTCCATCGTCTTCTGGAACAGATCGAAGGCCACTTTCGTGGTGGCGAAGGATTCCGGCAGCCAGGCGCGGATGCGGTCACGCCCTTCCCTGTCCAGCGCGTTGCGCACACCGCCGGGCACGGCCCAGGCGGGATGAATTTTCTTGCCGCCGATAATCTCAATGACTTCCTGGCCGAATTGGCGCAGGCGGATGCCGGCGCGGGCGAGGTCCTTGTTCGAGGCGATCAGGCCGAAGACGTTTCGTTGCGCGGGCGGCGTGTCCCAGCCGAGCAGGAAATCCGGCGCGCTCAAGTGGAAGAAACTCAGGGCGTGGCTTTGCACGATCTGGCCCAGGTTCATCAGGCGGCGCAACTTGGCGGCGGCCGGGGGAATGCTGACCGCCATGATGGCGTCGCCCGCCTTGGCGGAGGCCAGCGTGTGGCTGACGGGGCAGATGCCGCAGATGCGCTGCGTGATGCCGGGCATCTCGCTGTAAGGACGGCCCTCGCAGAACTTCTCGAAGCCGCGGAACTCGACCACATGAAATTCGGCGTCCGACACGTTGCCCTCGTCGTCCATGAACATGCTGATCTTGGCGTGGCCCTCGATGCGGGTGACGGGGTCAATGACAATTCGTTTTGACATAACTCAACTCATCCAAACTTCAGTTGCATTCCTTCCAGCTTCGGCGCGGCCCCGGTCAACATGGGAGCCAGCAGCGCCTTGATGTTCTCCGCCAGCGGCGGGCAGCCGGGCAGAAAGAACTCGACCCTCACCACTTCATGCACCGGCATGACGCGTGGCAGCAGGAGCGGCACGATGCCTTTCTCCTTTGGCAGGACCGGGTTGTGCCGGGCGTGCTCGATATAGGCGCACTGCAGGACGCTCTGCTCGTTGCCGGGGCCGAGTTGATTGCGCAGGGCGGGCACGTTGGCGGTCACGGCGCAGTCGCCGAAGGCCACCAGCACTTTTGTCCGCGCGCGGACTTTGTGGAGCAGCTCCAAATTGTCCTCGTTGCAGACGGCGCCTTCGATGAGGCACACGTCCACGTTCTCCGGATATTCCTTCATGTCGGCCAGCGGGCTGTAAACCAGGTCGGCCTTCGGCGCGAGTTCGATCAGGAACTCGTCGAGGTCGAGAAACGACATGTGGCAGCCGGAACAGCCGCCGAACCAAACTGTGGCTAATCTGATGCGATCCATTGTTTTTTCTCCCGGGCGGTGACGATGAATTCGAGTTTGCTACGGTCGCGTTCCATTTCGGCCACCGTCGAGCCTTTATGAAAGAGCGCCCCGGTTGGGCAGCCTTGCACGCATTTGCCGCAGGACGTGCAGGAATCCGCTTCGCCCCACGGCTGGTTGAGGTCGCTGATGATCCGGGCGTTGCGGCCGCGGCCGGAGACGTTCTTGGTGCCCGCGCCCTCGATGTGCCAGCACACGCGCACGCAACGCGTGCAAAGGATGCAGCGGTTGTGATCCATGCCAAAAAGGCGGTGCGTGTCGTCCACGTCCCACTTCGGAAAGCAATAATCGTAGCGGACGTGATCAATGCCCTGGCTCCAGGCGAAGGTTTGCAACTCGCAATGGCCGTTGGCGACGCACACGGCGCAAACGTGATTCCGCTCAGCCAGCAGCAATTCCAGCGTCATGCGCCGGTATTTTCGCAGCCGCTCGCTGTCGGTTTTGATCTCCATGCCTTCGGCGACTTTGGTGGTGCAGGCGGGAAGAAGCTTCGGCACGCCGGCCACTTCCACCAGGCACAGCCGGCAGGCCCCCAGGTCATACACGCCGTCCAGGTGGCACAAGGTCGGGATTTTCACTCGGGCCTCTTCCGCCGCCTGGAGAATGGTCTCGCCTTCCTCGGCGCTGATTTCCTGGCCGTTAATCGTTAATGTTTTGGCAGCCATAAAAGTATTCCATTACGTTGCGGCCGGGGCGGACGGTTGCTTGGAATCCCCCTTGCCGGGCGGGCCGCCGGGATCGGCCCGGAGCAATTCCTCGTACTCATTGCGGAAAAAGCGCAGCGTGCTCAGCGTCGGATTCGGGGCGGTCTGGCCGAGGCCGCACAGGCTGGTGCTTTTCACCATGTCGCAAAGCTCCTCCAGTTTGGCCAGGTCCGCCGCCGTTCCCTGGCGCCGGATGATTTTGTCCAGCAAATGGTGCATCTGCGCCGTCCCGGCCCGGCACGGGATGCACTTGCCGCACGATTCATCCATGCAGAATTCCATGAAAAACCGCGCGATCTCCACCATGTTCGTCTGCTCGTCCATCA
>JBEKSU010000312.1:0-2530 GCA_049516755.1 Verrucomicrobiota bacterium
AAGAGCAGCGCTGCCGAGGCATGCAGCAGGACATTTTCCACGTGATAAGGCAGCGTCCAGAAATTCCAGAGTTGATAATCCAGCCAGAAGGTCGTGCCCGAGAGCGGATAATATTGTTGCAAAGCGGTGGGCCGGAACCAAATCAAGTGAAGGCCGGTAAGATTGCGCAACAAGCCGGTTATACCTGTCGTCCACGCATCATCATCCCAGACGAAGTCTCCATGCAGGGCGGGGAGATAGGACAAAAAGACCAGGAGAACGATCAAGCCGCCTTGCCAGATCGCCAGCGTACGTCCACGAATGGGCTTCCGCCCGGGGAGGGTCTTTCGTGACACACGGATTTTTTACTCACAAGGGCCGGCCAAGGCAAGTTCCACTGAAATGTTGTGGCGTGTAAATTTGGTTTCCTTCTTTGGCAGCCGGCCGTAAGAAAACAGCAGAATGATTCACAGCACGCGAATGTGGGAGGAGAAGGCGGTGGGGAGAAACGGACTTTGGCCAATTCTGTGATGTTCAACGAAACTCATTGCGCTGTCGGGGCGGGCTCGTGATCAGGTCTGCCAGCCCGGTAGAGATCAAGCAGTTTCCGGTTTTTCGCCGCCACCGCCGCCAATCCGGCATCGGTTGCGAGTTGCTCCGCCTTCTCCGCCATGGTCACCGCTTCCGGGAAACGACCCGATTCAGCATAAGCGGCGGCCAGCGTTCCGATAAACAAAGGTTGGCCGTAATGAGTCAGCTCACACGCGTGTTCGGCCAGGTGAACCGCCTCGGCCCCATTGCGAAGCGCGTCATCAGGACAGGTGGCCAGCACCCACGCCAGGTTGTTCAATGCCCCGGCCAGGTTGGGATCCAATCTCAATGCCTCCCGGTATTGGGCAACTGCTTCCCGGCTGCGGCCCAATTGGCCAAGTGTCATGCCCAGGTGAAAATAGGCTTCGGGGTGATTGGGATTGACCTGGATGGCCTGGTGATAGTTCACGATTGCTTCATCGAACTGCTCTTGGGTGGCGAGGGCAAGGCCCAGATTATCCAGCGCCTCGTAATAGTTCGGATTGATCTGGATGGCCTTGCGATAGTTCCCGATCGCTTCATCAAACCGGCCTTGGGCGGCAAGGGCATTACCCAGGTTGTTCTGCGCTTTGGGATAGTTCGGATCGATCTGGATGGCCTTGTAATAGTCGTCGATCGCTTCATCAAAGCGGCCCTTGGCGGCGAGGGCGGCACCAAGATTGTTCAGCACTTCGGGCTTATTCGGACTGATCTGGTTGGCCTTGCGATAGTTCTCAATTGCTTCATCAAAGCGACCCATGGCGGCGAGGGTGTTACCCAGGTTGTACAGCGCTTTGGAGTTGTTCGGACTGATCTGGATGGCCTTGTAATAGTTCTCAATTGCTTCATCAAAGCGGCCCTTGGCGGCAAGGGCAATGCCCAGGTTGAACAGCGCGCTGTCGAAATCCGGATTGATCTGGATGACCTTGCGGTAGTTCTCAATCGCTTCATCGAACTGGCCTTTGGCGGCGAGGGCAACACCCAGGTCGGTCAGCACTTCGGGGTTGTTCGGATTAATCCGGACGGCCTTAAGGTAGTGTTCCATTGCCTCTTCCACGCGCCCCTCGTTGAACATGTAGCTGCCTAGATTGCTGTGGGCCATCCAGCAATCCGGGTTTTTGGCCAGCGTGTTGCGCCAGAGGGTTTCCATGTCCGTGTACATCCCGGCCTGCCGCCAGGTCAGAAGGGCGAACGTCGGCAGCACGATGGTGGCAAACCCATAAACCACCGCTGGCATGCGCAGAGCTTCAGCGCCCCGTACCACCAGTGCCGCCAACAGTGCGATGATTCCAAGAGCCGACAGATAAACCCAGTGATCCCACACAAATGAATAACGCATGCCGAACGCATTCATGAATCCCAGCACCGGAAACAATGTCCCCACATAAAAGAACAGTGCAGTCACCGGTTCGCGCCCAATGCGCCCCCGGGCCAGCCAGAGCGTAAAAAGGGCGCCGATGGCGGCTGCGGGATAGAGCCATTGCCACACCGATCCGGGGTTGGGCTGCCAGCGCGGGTAAATAAAACAAAGGTTCGCCGGCCAAAACAGGTTGCCGAGGTAAAACCAGAACGCCCGGCCGGCAATCAGGCAGCGTTGCGGGAATGTCAGGGCAAAATCCGACCCTTCCGCGCCAACATGGTGCGTTTCCAGCCAGGCGGTTACGGCGCAAAGACCAAGGGCCAGGATGAAGAAAGGCAGCGTCGGCAACACGTCCGCCCGCCACCGGATTTGTCCGCGTTTCCACCAGGCAATCAACAGAAGGGCCGTCGGCAGCGAAAAAGTCGTCGTCTTGGACAGCAACGCACAAAGAAACAGGATGAAAGCCAGACCGTAAAAAAACGGCACGCGACCCGTGACTCGTGACCGGATGGAATCCGTTGGTGTCACTTGATACTTGCCTGCCGTGCCGGAGCGTGGTGAAGGCTGGTCACCCGCCACGTCTTGCGCCCAGCGCAGATAGGCCAGCAAGGCGCCGAGGTA
>JBEKSU010000313.1:0-3107 GCA_049516755.1 Verrucomicrobiota bacterium
GTTGCTCTGTTGAATACTTCTGAGCGTTTCAACTTCCCCTACCGACGTAGGGCATAGGCGAGCACTCGGAAACTGGCTTCGGCGATCATCTGATCGTGTCTCCGTGCATTCAAGGCGGCGCCCATCGTGCGCTTGAGCCCGCTGAAGAAGCTTTCCACCGCCCATCGCTTCCCATAACCCTGCGCTTGCAGGTGTTCGGGGCTCATGCCTGCACGCCATTTTCCATTCCGAATACCATCGGCTCTGTGTCCATTGGGTTTGATCACGCTTTCCACTCCCCATTGGTCCCGACACCGGGCATGAATCCATTCCGCGTCATATCCAGCGTCGGCATACAGCCTGGACGGACGCGAAACCGCTTGGGCTTGGTCCAATAACTCCGGAACTTGCACGCGATCATTGCTAGGCCCAAGACTCGTCACCAGTCCAATCGGTAATAGGCTGGACGTCAGCACGATGACCGACAACTTCACCCATTGATGACACCGGTTACCACTGCGGGTGCGAAAATACTCGCTGGCAGTGCTGCCTGATAGCCCGGTTGAATCCATTGCCGCGGCCCCCCGCACGGCTTCTTTCATTGCAGCGACTTGCCCAATCTTGCGAATCATCAACGGCACAATCGCTACCACCTGGCTGCGCCGGCTGAACTTTTGCAGCGTCGTGAAATGGGGAAGTTTGTCCGCAAAGCCCAAACGCTCCCGCAACCGCTGGCTGACAGCCAGAAACTCCAGCACGCCCCGATAAGTCGTCTTGAGGTAAGCGCGCAGTATCAGGCAGACCATGAGTTGGCGCTGGGTGAAATCGTGACGGCTGCGGGTGGCGCCGTAGTCGGCTAAATGTGGCCGACTTAGACGCATGCCCATTTCGGCCACGGCTTCTATTGTCGGGATCGTGGCGACCGTCTTTAATCGTTTCATCCCCACCAAGACGCACGAAGCAGAAAAAGGTTTCTACAAACCAACATCGCGGATTGGCAATCCGCAGACGCCACTCGCTTCGGAGAGCCGACCGACTGCCAGTCCGTGATACAGCAGGTTGCCAACCGGCGCTACGTGGCAATCGATTCCCAGCAAGCTAAAGCTTGAACTCCAACACGGGTTGAATTCACAATCGCCGAAATGAACCGGGCTGTTTTTCTCGACCGCGATGGCACGCTCATCGTGGAAAAAAATTACCTGCGCCGGCCCGAGGATGTCGTCATCCTTCCGGGCGCGGCGGCGGGCTTGAAACGGCTGGGCGACGCCGGGTTCAGGCTGTTCATCGTTTCCAACCAGTCCGGCGTCGGGCGCGGTTACTTCACGCTTGCGGACGTGGAACGCGTCAACGAGCATTTGGGCCGTGAACTGGCGCAAGCCGGTGTGCGGCTGGAGAAAATTTACTTTGCGCCCGAGGCGCCCGACCAGCCGAGCCGCGGTCGCAAGCCGTCGCCGCAATTTTTGTTCGACGCGCGCGATGAGTTCGGCGTGGATCTGGCGCGGAGTTTCATGATCGGCGACAAGCTGATTGATCTGGAATGCGGCTGGAATGCGGGCGCGAAGCAAAGCATCCTGGTCCGCACCGGTTACGGCGCGAAACTGGAAAAGGTCGAGGCGGAAAAATTGAAACGCGCCGTGGTCGTGGATGATTTGCCCGGCGCGGCAGACTGGATTTTGAATTGTAGCGGCGGTCTATGACCGTCGCCAAATAAACCGGCGCTCACAGAGCGCCGCTACAGATATTATGTGCGGCATCATTGGATACGTTGGAAAAAAAGCGGCCATGCCCATCCTGCTCGAAGGATTGCGGCGGCTGGAATATCGCGGCTACGACAGCGCGGGCATCGCCGTGCTGGATGGCGACGAACTGCTCGTGCGCAAGAAAAAGGGGAAAATCGGCGAAGGTTTGGCCCGTCTCCTGAAATCCGAACCGGTCGCGGGAAATCTCGGCATCGGCCATACCCGCTGGGCCACACACGGCCCGCCGTCGGACATCAATTCCCATCCGCACCTCGACCAATCCGGCCGGATTGCCGTCGTTCACAACGGCGTCATCGAAAATTTCGACGCGCTCAAACAAAAACTGCTCGCCGCCGGCCACAAATTCAAATCCGGTACCGACACCGAGGTGCTCGCGCATCTCATCGGTGATTATTATAAATCCCGTAGGAGCCGAGGTGACGAGGCTCAAATTAAAACGAAGTCAGGGACTCCTCACGTCGTCTCCTACAACTCAAAGAACGGCGCCAATCCACTCACCCAGGCGGTCTGCGACGCGCTGCGCGAAGTCATCGGCACCTACGGCATCGCGGTGATTTGCGCCGACCAGCCCGACACCATCGTCGGTGCCCGGCGCGGTTCACCGCTCATCATCGGCATCGGCACCGGCGAGAATTTTCTCGCCAGCGACGCCAACGCCATCGTCGCCCACACCAAAAAGGTCGTATATCTTAATGACTACGATGTGGCGACCATCACCCCCGAACGCTTTGATGTTTTGAACCTGGGGACCGACACCGCCAACGTTCAGATCAGCAAGCTGGAGTTCAGCCAGGAGGACGCCGTGCGCGGCAAACACGCGCACTTCATGCTCAAGGAAATTTTCGAGCAGCCGCGCACGGTGGAAAACGCCCTGCGCGGCCGCGTGGACAACGAGGGCGCGACCGCCAAGTTCGGCGGCCTGAATCTGACGACCGCCGAGTTGCGTTCGATCGACCGCATTGTCATCGCCGCCAGCGGCACGAGCTGGCATGCGGCGCTGGTGGGCGAATATTTGATCGAGGAACTCGCGCAGATCCCGGTGGAGGTCGAGTTCGCGCACGAATTTTGTTACCGCAACGCGCCGCTGGAAAAAAACACCGTCCTGCTGGTCATCTCGCAGTCCGGCGAGACCGCGGACACGCTCGCGGCGCTCCGCGAAGCCAAACGCCGCGGCCACCGCGCGCTCGCCATCGTCAATGTCGTCGGCAGCACCGTCGCGCGGGAATCCGACGGCGGCATTTACATGCACGCCGGCCCGGAAATCGGCGTTGCCTCAACCAAGGCGTTCGTGTCCACGCTCACCATTCTGGCGTTGCTGGCGGTGCATCTGGGCCGGATGCGGAATCTTTCCGCCCGGCGCGCGCTGGA
>JBEKSU010000314.1:0-2541 GCA_049516755.1 Verrucomicrobiota bacterium
TTCTGAAGAGGAACTCACAGGCGAGACGCCTGTGCCACTATCCTCCTCGATGTCCACTGCGGGCCATTCCGACTCCGGCTTGAGGCGGATGGTGGTTTCAATCATGTCCATCGGCGCGGGGTCGGTGGCGGTCTCGGCGCGGCCGGCTTTGCCGAAAACAGTTTCGACTTCGGGAAATGATTTGATGATGCGGTCGGTGACTTGAATCAGCTCGCGCGCCTTGGTCGGCGAAATGCCGGGGAACGTCGTGGGCATGTAAAGCAAATCGCCCTCATAAAGCGGCGGCATGAATTCCGAACCGATGTTTTGATACGGGAAAAGTTTTCCGATTTCTTTGGCAAGACTTTGCAGCTTGGTAGGGCCGACCTGCTGGTCGGCCTGGACGCGCGGTAGCGCGTCTCTACCTGGCAAATTATTAACCACCAGCGAATTCCAGGGGAAAAACACCCACGCCACGAGAACGGCGCCGCACGCCAGCACCAGCCAGCGATACCGAATGGCCAGGTTCACCACCGGCTTGTAAAGCCAGATCAGGAAACGGTTGATGGGATTCTTTTCCTCCTTTGGAATTTTTCCGCGGATAAACCAGCCCATCAGCACCGGCGCGAGCGTGATGGACAACAGCGCCGCCGCCGCCATCGAATACGTCTTGGTGAACGCCATCGGCTTGAACAACCGGCCTTCCTGTTCCTGCAACGTGAACACCGGCAGGAACGAAACCGTGATGACCAGCAGCGAATAAAACAACGCCGGCCCGACCTCAATGGCAGCATCGCGGATGATTTCCCAATGCGGCTTCTTGCCTTGGTCGCGCTCGAGATGCTGGTGCGCGTTCTCGATCATGATGATGACCGCATCCACCATCGCGCCGATGGCGATTGCGATGCCGCCGAGCGACATGATGTTCGAACTGATGCCCTGCCCGAACATCACAAGAAATGCAATCAGCACCGCGACCGGCAAAATGATGATGGCCACCAGTCTTGTAGCGTGGCAACGGCGCGGTCAATCAACGCGGTGCGGTCATAGACCACGGTGACTTTCACGTCCGGCGGCAACGCCTTCATCGCCAGATCCAGCCGCTGTTTCACGTCCTCGATGACCTTGCGGGCGTTCGCGCCGTAGCGCACGACGACGATACCGCCGACGGTTTCGCCGTCGCCGTTCAAATCAGCGATGCCGCGGCGCATGTCCGGGCCGAACTGGATGTTCGCCACGTCACCCAGCAAAATCGGCACGCTGTTTGCACCGACGCCCACGGCGACTTTTTTCAGGTCATCCAGATTTTCGATGTAGCCCTTGACGCGCAGGATGAATTCGCGCTCGGACAATTCGAGCGAGCGCCCGCCGACTTCGCCGTTGCTGCGTTCGATGGCCTGGCTCACTTCGCTCAACGAAAGGTTGTAGGCGCGGAGCTTGGTCGGGTCCACGGTCACTTGGTATTGCTTCACGAAGCCGCCGATGGACGCGACCTCCGAAACGCCCGGCTCGGCGGTGAGTTGGTATTTCAAATACCAGTCCTGAATCGAGCGCAGGTCGGCGAGATTGCGGTTTGTGGAATTGATGGAATACATGAACGCCCAACCGACGCCGGTGGCATCCGGACCGAGCGTCGGCGTGACGTCCTTGGGCAATTGCCCGCTGATGCTGCTCAAGTATTCCAGCACCCGGCTGCGCGCCCAGTAAGGATCCGTGCCGTCGTCAAAAATGACATAGACGAACGAGTAGCCGTAGAACGAGTAGCCGCGCACCACTTTCGCGCGCGGCACGGAAAGCATCTTGGTCGTGATGGGATAGGTGACCTGGTCCTCGACGATGTTCGGCGCCTGGCCTTCCCACGGCGTGTAGATGATGACCTGCGTGTCGGAAAGGTCGGGGATGGCATCGAGCGGAATATTTTTGACGGCATAAATTCCGCCGAGCACCAGCACCGCCGTCGTCAGCATGACGATGAACTTGTTCCTGAGCGAAAAATCTATGATGCGTTGGAGCATATTTTTGGAATGACGAATTCCTAAATCCTAATGACGAATGAATGACAAAGTCCGAATTGCAAAATGACGACCGCCATTCCGCGCGCTCCGGTTTTGACATTCGTCATTGGAAGTTCTTTGGTCATCAGGATTTGGACATTCGTCATTTTTCAACCGGCACCAAGGTCATTCCGCACTTCGGACATTGGCCGGGCTTGTCGGAAATGACGTCGGGATGCATCGGACAGGTGTAAAGTTGTTTTGCCGCCGGCTTGGTTTCGGAAGCGGAATTGAAATTCGACGGCGGCGAATGTGTGGCCGCGTCCGGCGGCGCCATGACCGGAATCAATGTCATGCCGCAGATCGGGCATTTGCCCGGCTTGTCCGAGTGCACGCTGCTGTGTTCGGGCATGGGGCAGGTGTAGTAAAGCACCTTGCCGCCGGGTTGCAGTTGCTTGAGTTCAGCCGGCGTCACCGGCACCAGCGCCATGCCGCAAATCGGACAGTTGCCCGGATGATCGTAGGTGATGGAAACGTGTTCTGGCATCGGGCAGACATAGACCACACC
>JBEKSU010000315.1:0-3060 GCA_049516755.1 Verrucomicrobiota bacterium
TTCCTAAACCGTTGATTCCCGTTCAATTCGGGATGGGGGTACCATTCAACCCGTTGCAGCCTGGAAACACGCGCGACGGGAACATTTTCCGCAACTAATGCCTCGTAACCATGTTATACTCTCTGACGTCTATAGTCTATATTGACACCAGCCTGATTATGAAAATCGAATTCTTCAAAAGGTGTGTTTTGGGAACAGCAACGGTGGTTTTGTGTTTGGCGGGCGTCCGTTCACCGTTCAATTCCGAGGCGCAGGCGCAACCCGCTTCCGCTCCGCCGGACAATGCAACGGCATCCAGCACGTTGCCACCGAACATTTATCCGAACAGCCCGCTGGCCCAGGTCGTCCGGCTGACGGAGGCCGGCGTGGATGAAAGCATCATCATGACTTACGTCACGAATTCCCCCAGCACGTTCAATCTCGATTCGGACAAGATCATTTATTTGAAGGACATCGGCCTGCCCACCGCAGTTGTCACCGCGATGATGTCCCGCGACCAGCAGTTGCAGCAGCAAATAACCGCGACGGCCTATCAACCTCCGGTGCAACCCGCTCCGGCCCCGCCATCCGACACCACCGAGCAATCGGAAACCGCGCCGCCGCCGCAACCGGCGGAACAACCGGTGGAGCCGCCGGCGGAAGTCACGGTGAACTATTTTTATGACTCGCTTGCGCCGTATGGCAGTTGGGTGAACGCGGACGGCTATGGCCGTTGCTGGCGGCCCAGCGTGGTGGTTTACAACCCAGGCTGGCAGCCGTATTGCGATCACGGACATTGGGTTTATACCGACTGCGGCTGGTATTGGTTTTCGGATTATTCCTGGGGCTGGGCGCCGTTCCACTACGGGCGCTGGTTCCGGGATTCACGCTGGGGCTGGTGCTGGACGCCGGACACCGTTTGGGGTCCGTCGTGGGTAACGTGGCGATATTCTGACGACTACTGCGGCTGGGCGCCACTGCCGCCGGGCGCGGTGTATCAGGACGGCGTTGGATTCTTTTTTAACGGGCTCGCTGTCAGCGTCGGTTTTGATTTCGGCCTGAGTTGGAATTGTTTCGCGTTTGTACCAATTGGACATTTTTGCGACCCGCACCCGCGCCGCTATTGTGTGGCGTCGGCGCAGGTGTCGCAGATTTATCATCACACGACGGTCATCAATAACTACAATTTCAACAACCACAATCGGACCTTCGTCAATGGCGGCATCGCTCCGGAACGAATCGTTGCCCGCACGCACACCCCCATCCATCCCATCGCCATCCGGGACACAACCTCGCCGGCTGGACACGGCGATCAACTCAGCCGCGATGGCAGCACACTGATCATAGGCCGCCCGCCGCAATCCAGGTCTCCGGCACCCATGCATTCGCCACAACCAAACAACAGCTGGCCGGCGTCTCAAACCCGGCAAATCACGCAACCGCAGGAAGACCGCGCAATCTATGTCCCGGCGCAACGCCCGTCGTCGCCGGCCAATTATTATTCGTCATCGCCGCCGGCCGGGACGGCACCGAACTATAACAACAACCGGACTTATTCTCCCCGGGCAAAGGAGCAACAACCATCCAATACCCCGGCTGCCGCGCCCGTTGAGCGCCCGCAACACAGCCAGCCTTCCTATCAGTCGTCCTCGCAGAATTCCGACAATCAGTCCGGTTCCGGCAACGGCCCGAGGCACTGATCCGTCCTTTCCTGGTTGCGTCAAACGCCGTGGCGCGCAGGTGGCGCCCGGCGTTTTTGCTTTTGCAACCCCTCGGCCGCTGGCAAAATCCGCTCGTGAGCATCACCCGGCGGCAATTTGAACAAATGCAGGAACGCCTCGGCGGCGCTTCCCGGCGGACCGCCGCGCCGGTTTTGACTTCGGAATTGCGCACCCCGCCCGGCGCTCATCGCGTCGTTCTGGGCGTGGACCCATCGCTGCGTGGCACGGGTTACGGCATCATCAAACTGGCGAAGCCGTTTCCCGAAACCCTGGCGCACGGCACGATTTCCTGCCCGGCCGGGTGGGAACGCTCGCGCTGCCTCGTAAAAATTTCCCAAACCCTGCGCGAAGCCATCCAAAAACATCGCCCCACCGTATGCGCCATCGAGGGCCTTTTTTACGCGCAAAATCTGCAAACCGCGCTCATCATGGGCGAGGCGCGCGGCGCGGCGATGGCGGCCATTGCCGAAGCCGGCCTGGAAATTTTTGAAATCGCACCGCGCAAGGTGAAACAGGCTGTCGTCGGCTACGGCGCGGCGCAGAAATCCGCCGTCGCCAAAATGGTCCAGCGCATGTTGAATCTGTCCAAACCGCCCGCAGCCGACGCGGCCGATGCGCTGGCCCTGGCGCTAGCGCATGCGCAGGGAAATTCGCGTTACAATCTCACGTCCCTGAAAAAAATTTAAAATGATACTAACATCCAACATCCAATCGGCAGGACGACGATTCATTGGTTGTTTGATGTTGGTTGTTGGTTGTTGGTTGTTCCCATTCATATTCTTGCCATGATTACTTTTCTACACGGCAAACTCATCGAGGCGCTGCCCACGCAGGTCGTCGTGGACGTCAACGGCGTCGGCTACGAGGCGCTCATTCCGCTGTCGTCGTTCGACAAGCTGCCGCCGCCGGGCGAGACGGTGAAATTGCTCACGCAACTGGTCATCCGCGAGGACGCGCACATTCTCTACGGCTTCGCGAGCGCGGCGGAGCGCGATTTGTTCCGTCTGCTCGTCAACAGCGTCAGCGGCATCGGACCGAAAACGGCGCTGAACATCCTGAGCGGCATCAGCGTGACGGCCTTTCGCGGAGCGGTGGCCGCCAGCGACGTGAAGACGCTTTCGCAAATTTCCGGGGTCGGCAAAAAGACCGCCGAACGCATCGTCGTGGAATTGCGCGACAAAATCGGCGTGGCGGGCGCCTGGGAAGCCGCGAGCGCGCAACGCGCCCTGTCGCCGGACGACCAGAAAGTCAATGACGCCGTGCTCGCGCTCATGGCGCTGGGCTTCAAGCAGATTGATGCGCACGACGCCGTTCGCTCCGCGCAAACCATGCTCGGCGCAAAGGCGACGGTGGAGGATTT
>JBEKSU010000316.1:0-3718 GCA_049516755.1 Verrucomicrobiota bacterium
GCAAAATCGCGCAGCAACGGGGAGATGACGGTGGTCCAGGAGTCGTCATCCCAGACGAACTTCCCCGAGAGGGCCGGCAGGTACGCCAACACCGTAAACAGAATGATCAGGACAACACCGGCAGCCCGTGCTCGCCATTCGTTCTTCGGCACGCCTTGATTTCTCGTAACGCTCTTGGAGGCTTGCTTCACGGGTGCCGTCTCGCCAATTGCCGCGTTTCATCCCAATAACCAGTGTTGAGCGCGGGCCGACCGCAACTGGTTTGCGTCCACTGAAAATCAACTTCGGCATTCAGCCGCCGCAACACCTTGACCGTGGCGATGCTGATCTTCGGGGAGAACCAATCCTCAAAACACGGGATACACAGCCCAACGCGCATTTAGCGGTACGGTAGGGAGACGCCTGCCGCCAATCAACCACAATCTGCACACCGGACAGGACCTGAAAAATATCCAGGCCGAAATGGTGATGCCTTTGAGAATGACCATTCCCAAGATCAACGGCTTGCACTGCCCATTTGTTCCCGCGGCGGAAGCCAGTCAGGCTAAACACACGATAAGCCAGCCTGGACAAACGAACGATTCGATTGAAAATTCTTGACTGTATTGCAAGACTGTTCTAAAAGACCCAACACCGAAAGGTTCTCCAAAGCATTCATGGTTGGATTGGACATCGTTGAGTTCGCTTCGTGCGCTTGGGAAGGTCGAGCAGTTTCAAACGCAAGGCGGGAGTTATAGCCTGATTGCACCGGAACATGGTCGAATAATTTCACACCGAAACAGAAGGCAACAACCAGGAAAATACCCTCTGATAATGCATCGCCAACAGCCACACCGTCAGAGCCATACATTTGTGAAGGCAGGTAAATTACCCGCTGACATTGTAAAATTGTAATTTTGCTATGCTAAAAATGGAAAGCCTTCTGTCGATCATCAGAAGATCCGTTGGCAACACCAATCTGGCCGGATGGCTTTGGTGGCTCTGCCACGCCGCATATTTTTCTCCAAGTACACCTTACAATTCCAACGTACATTTCGTGCCCCGCTTTTGCCCTGTTGTTCGGAGTAGGGTGAAAAACAGCAGTAAAACCAACAAAAACAAACAAAATAGGAGATACAATATATGTCAGTCAGTAAAACTCAAAAATGTCTGGGCGTAATCGTGTCTATTGCCGTGCTTGGCTTCTCAGCAGCCAAAGCGGATATTCGTGACACCATTCAGAATGCGAAGTCGGGTGCCACCATAACCTGTTCCGGCACGTACTCGATCAGCTCCAAAATCACCGTGCCGGCCGGCGTGACGGTCAAAGGCCCGGCCACGTTTAACTTTACCACGGGCACCAGCAACGACGGCTTCAGCGTGGCGGCGGGCAGCAGCGGCGTTGTCCTCCAAAGCCTGACGATCAGCGGCGCGAATCATGGGGTCATGATTCTCGGTTCCAATTGCAAGATCACGTCCTGCACGTCAACGGTAAACCATAATTCCGGGTTTGAGATCTCCAAGAGCGGTGCGACCGGCAACGTCTTCTCGGGCTGCACGTCTTATGACAACGCCGATCCCACGGGTGGAAACGCGGACGGTTATTCCGCCAAGAATGGCACCGGCACTGGCAATCAATTTGTCAATTGCACATCTTATCAAAATTCCGATGACGGTTTTGATTTCTACGGCGCAGACAGCCCGATTACCGTCAGCGGCTGCCTGTGTTACAGCATGGGCGGTTACAACGGGTTGACAGGCAATGGCGACGGCTTCAAGATGGGCGCCGCGGAATCTCCGGCCAACAACGTTCTGCATTCTTACACCAGTTGTGTGTCCCACAACAACACCGCCGGCAGCAGCGGGCGCGGCTTCAACTCAAACGGCAATACGGCGGCGATGACCCTGACCACGTGCCACAGTTACAGCAACAAGGGGGTGGATCGGGTGGCCAATTGCAAACTGGTCAATTGCACCATGCAGCAATAGCGCCTGCGTTCATCAAAGTCATTCAATATCACGACGGCCTTGGCAACGGTTGCCAAGGCCTTTTTTTTCTAAAGTTTACCCAAGATTCATATTGTTACCCGTCCAAGAGATCTGCCTCAAGGGCGTGTTGCCCAAATCATTTTGGAGACGGCGGAGCGCGGCTGTCTCAGCCGCAGCTCGTTCAACAACCCCAAAAACCCGTGGAATTTCGAGCGCCCATGCGGCAATCCGGCGGCTGCGGGTGGGACACCCGCGCTCCGTTCCATTTGGACAACACGCCCTCAAGATGCCCACCCTGTGGTTTCATTGACTTAAAACTATATGGTCAGAACTCCGGTTGACAGCAGAAGTCAAGTTAAGCTAAAACGGAAAATAAGGCCGTCTAAAAAGTGGACATTTTTGTCCAGTTTTTTTAATAAATCCTTGACTGTGTATACAAGCATCCCTATAAAAGCAGCTTACCGAAAGGTCCCCGAAAATGTTCATGGTCGGATTGGATATTGTTGTGGCAGCTTCATGCGCTTGGGAAGGTCGGGCAGTTTCAGACGCAAGGCGAAAACTATCTCCTAATTACACTCCAGTCAGGGTCGAATGAAATCCAACCGCAATAGGGGACAACAACCGGGATAATTGCCTCGTTAAAAATGAAGAGCATACAGGCATACCACCCAAGTCGGAAGATTCATTTGCGCCAACTTTTGGATGTATGCCGCAGAGGCCTTTGGTCGTTTTGTTACCGCCTTTATCCCAACACGATTTTCGATTTGCAAGGAACCGTCCTTGCCACCCCTTTTGGACTGTCTTACGTGGCAGTGCAAAAAGCAGCAGCAAACCAACAAAAACAAACAAAATAGGAGACAAAGTATGTCATTCAGTAAAACTCAAAAATGTATAGGCGCAATCGCGGCGGTCGCCATGCTTGGCTCAGTCGTGGCCAAAGCAGACATTGGCACCACCATCAATAATGCGAAGTCCGGGACAACGGTCAGTTGCTCCGGTACGTACTCGGTGGCGGAAGAGATCGACGTGCCGGCCAGCGTGACGGTTAAAGGGTCGGCCACATTCAACTTCACCACGGGCACCAAGACCCAAGCCGGCATATATCTTAAGAATAGCGGTGGAAAGGTTCAAAGCATTACAGTAACCGGCGCGAATCACGCCATCCTGTGCGAAGCTTCAGGCTGCTCGATCAGTTCCTGCGTCGCCCACAACAACTACAATGACGGTATCATGTATGAAAACAGCGGTGCGAAGAGCTCGTCCATTTCGGGCTGCACCTCGTACAACAACTGCGACAGCGAAAGCGGCGGCGGGAATGCCGATGGTTTCGGCTGCAAGCAGGGCACGGGCACGGGCCTGTCGTTTAGCAGCTGCACCAGCTATGACAACTCCGACGACGGCTTCGACTTCGAGAAGGCGGGAAATCCGGTTACTGTGAGTGGCTGCGTGGCCTACAGCAACGGCAAATACTCGTCCTACGTGGGCAATGGCAACGGCTTCAAGATGGGTTACAGCGGCAACAACATTGCCCACTCGTATACCAGCTGCACTGCCTACAACAACACCGCCGGTGACTCACCGCACGGTTTCAGCACCAACAACAGCACTGCGAAGATACACCTGACCAACTGCCACAGCTACAGCAATGGCAAAGCGGACGTTTTGGGCAACTGCGTGTTGAGCAACTGCACGATGCAGACAAACTAAACGAGGATTATTTCTGCAAGGATCATGGTTGATCTCTGCAGAC
>JBEKSU010000317.1:0-4284 GCA_049516755.1 Verrucomicrobiota bacterium
GAGATGCCATAACTCCAAAGGCCGCTTTGGCCGCGACGGTTGTTGAGCAACACGCCCGGGTTGGCCCGGCGGGCGGGATCGGCATAAATCAACGCGCCGGCCAAACGGCCATAGAGTTGCGCTTCCGCCTCGGAGACGTTGAGTTGGCGCAAGGTCACCTGGCTGTGGGTCCAGGCCAGGTCGAAGGCGCGGTCCGCCATGCGGGAGCTTTGATATTTCTCCAAGTGCGCCAACGCGGCTTCCCGGCTTTCTGTCACGCCAAGAACAAAATCAATGATGGCGGTTTCATGGGGCGGCAATGTGACCGTGCGCCGCAGTGAAATGATGGGATCGAGCACCGAACCGGCGGTGTTGGACAATGGCGAAATGCCTTGCATCGCGGCCGGGTTGGCCAGGGTTCCGCCGCGTCCGACAAACCGGAGGCGGTCCGTTTCGCAGGAAATCTCCCCCTGTTCTCCACCCTGGCCCGCCATCAGATGCAGCAGCCACGGCGGCTTTTCCTCCTCGGAACGTGCGCGGCGGGTGCAAAGAATGGCGGAGGATTCTTGCGCGAATTCCGTTTGCACGAAGAGATTGCTGAAGGCCGGATGCGCCGCGTCCGCATCGGGAGTGGCAAGCACCACTTCCGCGTAACTGGTCACTTCAATGAGACGCGCCACGGGGGAACGATTGGTCATGGTGATGCGCCGCAATTCCACGTCGTCTTCCGGCGACACACTGATCTCGGTGTGGATGTCCAGGCCGGCATGACGTTGCCGAAACTCCGCGCGCGACTGCGTAAAGATGGCTTCGTAGCCTTTGCTCGCGCATAAGGTGGGTTGATGCGCGGCAGACCAAATATCTCCCGTCGCCAGATCGCGCAGATAGACAAACGTTCCCCAACAATCGCGCGTGGCGTCCTCGCGCCAGCGAGTGACCGCCAGATCGCGCCAGCGACTGTAGCCGCCGCCGGAGCTGCTGATCACGACATGATAGCGGCCGTTGGACAAAAGATGAACCTCCGGCGCGGGCGGGGTGGGATTGGTGAAAACGCGCATGACAGCTTCGCCGTTTCCGGCGAGCGTCCGCGATTCCTCCAATTTCAAATCCTCGGAGAGGACGTTCGCGGCGGTCTTGGGCACGCGCTCCTGCAACAGCAAGTCCGCCGCCTTGAGTGACGGGCAGGCCATGAAGCGTCGTTGCATGGGGCAGCCCTGCAATAGATTGTCCAGCGCCAGCAGGCTCATCCCTTGATGATGCGCCATGAAGGACCGAATGGTGGCGCTCTTCTCGTCCGGCGGCAGGCGTGACGGTGTATAATCCACCGCTTCGTGGAAGCCAAAGGCCCCCGCGCGCCCCTGGAGCGCCAGCCGTTGCAGGTTTTCACACGCTTCCCGGGGCGCGATCATCAGCGCCAGGGCGGTGGCGTAAGGGGCAATCACCAAATCCTCGGCCAAACCTCGTTTCAAACCCAGGCCCGGCACACCGAAGGCGCGGTATTGGTAGTTCAATTGCACATCCGTCCGGTTGTAGCCGGATTCGGAAATGCCCCACGGCACGCCGCGCAATTTCCCGTACTCGATTTGTTGTTGCACCGCCCCTTTGCAGGTATGATCGAGCAACGTGTTCTCATAGTTGGGCATGACCAGCAGCGGCATCAGATATTCAAACATCGAGCCGCTCCATGAAACCAGGATCGGCCCGCCCCGCGCCGCGACGAGCAGACGGCCCGTCGAGAACCAGTGTTCCTGCGGGACTTGCCCCAAAGCGATGGCCACGTAGCTGCACAAGCGAGCCTCCGAGGCCAGCAGATCATAGAAGCTGTTGTCACACCGGCGTTCGCTGACATTGAACCCGGTGGAGAATAAATCCCGCGCCGGGTCGAACAGAAAAGTGAAATCCATCGCGGCCATGTCATCGCTTTGCGCGGCCAGGGTTTCCAACGCCAGCAGGCGCTGGCGGGCATGGTCGCCGGCTTCCCGCACGCAGCGCGAGAGTTCCGTGAGAAATTTCTGTTCTTCGTTCCGGGTTTGGGCAGGTTCCGTTGGAAGGTCTTGCAAGGCCGCTTCGATCAACGGACAAAGCGATTGCTCCACCATCGCGAGCGCGCGCAAGGTGGGCGCCTGATCAAGTTGGGCGAGTTTTTCGAACCTCTCTTCAAGCGATGGCAACGCCAGCCACGACGCGAGGGAAAGCAGATCCTCCAAATGATCCCGGCAATTGTGCTTGAGAGTTTCGGCCCACCCCTTAAGTTTTTCCTCCGCGTCCGTCAGGGAAGCAGCAATCTGAGCCGCCTGTTTTGCCACCCTTTTTAGCAAAGCAAACGCCGCGCGCATGCTTGAAGGCGTTTGCTCCAATTCCGCGTCAAGCTCCGCCAGCACCGCGTTTTCTGGGGCCAAATCTCTCAAAACTTTCACGGCGTCGCGCAGACCGGCAAAAACTTGGGGCGTGAAAATTTTTTCATCGGCCTGCTCCCTCAGTCCGGAGCCGAGCGTCAGCAAATGTCCCGCCAGGTTGCCGCTGTCCACGCTGGACACATAGAGAGGCAGGAGGGGACGCAGCGTTCGGGTTTCATACCAATTATAGAAGTGCCCGCGATGGCGCTCGAGTCGTTGCATCGTGGCAAAAGTGTCCTGTGTTCGCCGAATCAAGCCGCCTGCGGACAGATAACCCATGTCCCGCGCGGCCAGATTGGCGAGCAGCGCCAGGCCGATATTCGTGGGCGAGGTCCGCGACGCGATGGTCGGCGCCGGAACCTCCTGAAAATTGTCCGGCGGCAGCCAGTTCTCCCGGGCGGTGACAAAGGTCTCGAAAAAATGCCAGGTCTTGCGGGCGGTGTGTCTGAGAAACGTCAATTGCTCCGCCGTCAAGTCCGGCGCCAGGGATGCAATGGGCTGGCTGACGCGCCAGGCAATCCACGGAGCCGCCAGCCAAAGGCCAAGCATGGGCAGCGCCAATGGCAGCTGGGCCGGTTGCAGGGCGGACAGGAAAAAGCCCGTCGCCACCGCGATAGCGGGGGCGACCCACATGGTGGCAAAAAAGCCGGGCAAATCGGCGCGCGTTGAATGTTCGGAATCGCTCGACGTTTGCCATTCCAAGAGTCGCTTGTGCGTCACCAGCAAGCGCAGCAGCGTCTTTCCAATGGCGTCCAGGCTGATAAACGCGTCGTAGGGTAGAAAAGCCAGGGTGAGAAGGATCTGGCAAATCTGCCGTCCGCACGACCGGGCCACCCCCCGCAGGTGCATGGCCCACGGCAGATCAGCCGGCTTGCGAAACACGCCGGCCAGCGCCGCCAGGAATCCGGGCAGCGTGACGATCGAAACGACCAGCAGCGATCCCAGGGCGCCCAGTTGAGGAAGGAGCAGCCAATTGCCCAGCAATAGCACGGTCAGGGCAACGGGGACCAGACTGCGTCTCAGGTTGTCGAAAATCTTCCACTGGGACAGCACGGAAAGCGGATTGGCGATGCGACGGGCATCTGAACCTGGAACCCTCGGCAGGAGCCATTGCGTGATCTGCCAATCACCGCGAATCCAACGGTGGCGCCGGTCAACGTCCACGTTGTAGCGGGAAGGATATTCTTCGTAGAATTCCACGTCGCTCACCAGGGCGGAACGGGCATGGCACGCTTCCAATAAGTCATGGCTCAGAACGGTGTTCTCCGGGAAGCGCCCATTCATCGCTTGCCGGAAGGCGTCCACATCGTAAATTCCCTTTCCGATAAAGGAGCCTTCCTGGAAAACATCCTGGTACACGTCCGACACTTCCCGCGTGTAAGGATCAATGCCGGCGTCGCCGGCAAAAAGCCTTACGAACCAGGATCGCCGCGCGCTGGGCAGACTGACGCCGATGCGTGGTTGCAGAATGCTGTAGCCTTCGGCCACAATCCCGCGCCCGGCCTCGAACACCGGGCGGTTCAACGGGTGGGCCATTGTTCCGACCAGTTGACGGGCGGCTTCGCGCGGCAATTGGGTGTCGGTATCGAGGGTGATGACGTACTTGATGGCCGGCAAGATGGACGTCTCCCCCACAATCACGGAGAAGCAATCACGAGAACCGCCGCGGAGGAGGGCGTTAAACTCCATGAGCTTTCCACGCTTGCGCTCGTAACCCATCCACACCCCTTCCCCCGCATTCCACCGGCGCGGGCGATGAAACAAGAAAAAGACGGTCTGGTTCGCGGATGGATACTTCCGGTTGAGCATCTCGATACCGGCCTGCGCCCGCTGCAGCAAAACTTTATCTCCAGGCAGAGTCTCCTCCGCGGCGTCGCGGAAATCCGTCAGCAAGGCGAAGTGAAGGTGC
>JBEKSU010000318.1:0-2588 GCA_049516755.1 Verrucomicrobiota bacterium
GCCATCTGAGCTTCCAGGGCGGCCACTTGTCCCCGCACCGCTTCGATAAGGTTGGCCGCGGCGCCTTGAAGTTCCGCCATGCTTTTCCCGTACGCCCCGAGCCTGGCCGTTATGCGCTCGTCCATTTGGCGCATCTCACCGCGCAGCACGGCGTCCACCGCTTCCGCGCGGCGCTGGGGCGCGGGAGCTTCCGCCCGCCGGGCCGCCACGGTGAGCAGCTTCAATTCCATGATTATCTTCTGCATGCGCGGCCACCGCGCGGCCGGGTCTTTGGCCAGGCAGTTCGCCAGCAATCTATCGACCGCGGGGCTGCCCGAGGGCCGCGGCGCGGTAGTGGCCAGAGCCGTGGCCAGTGCCCCGCCCTCTCCCTGGAACGCACGCTCGCCGGTCAACATTTCATACAGAATGGCGCCGAAGCTGAATACATCGCTGCGCGCATCCGTGGGGCGGCCTTCGAGCGCCTCGGGCGCCGTGTACGGAGTGATGCCGGCGGAGCCGGGGGCCACTTCCAGAGTCCCGTTCTTCAGCACCACGCAACGCGGCGAAAGCGCCCCGTGGGCGTGCCCTTCGTCGTGCAGCCTGCGAAGGGCTTCGGCCAACAGCATGGCGTAGCGCAGGGAGTCGGAAATCGAGAGTCTGCCCTCGGCCAGGCGCTGGGCGAGGGTTTGGGGTTCGCTTGTGGGTAAAGTTTCAATTGCCATGGAGAATCACCAGTCCTAAATTACGAGTTAATCAGATTTTTCCGAGAAGTGAAAGCCTAAATCATGGGATCGGTCCTAGAACGGTACCAGCCGTACGCTGGCATTGGTTATGTATCTACATGAGAAAACACGGACGCCATGGACGCGTCGGGCCACCATTCGTCCGACGCCGAGACGCCGAGACGCTGAGAATTTGAGGAGAAGAGAGGAAGAAACGAGCCGGAGCTTCCGCCAGTCCTTTTTTGAACTCTCTCGAATTTCTCTGCGTCTCCGCGTCTCTGCGTCAAAGGCGGCCCTGGACAACTCCTCTACTCCCTCAGGCCGCCACGGGCGGATAACCGCGCCCCTTCTCTGCTATACTCTGGGTTTATGACACCTGCCGTCGCGCGGCGCCATCGTCATCATCACCGTATCTCCTGGCGACGGGCTGTGTCCTAATCTCAAGCAAACGAATGGAAAGGACGCCCGCCGCGGAAGTGGCGGGCTTTTTTGTTGCTCCCGCAATGACTCTGGACTTTCAAAAGGCCGATGGATTGGCGCCGGCCGTGGTTCAAGACCACGCTACCGGCCGGGTTTTGATGCTTGGCTATATGAACGAGGAAGCCTTCCGCCACACCGTCGCGACCGGCTTTGTGACCTTTTATAGCCGTTCCCGCCGCAAGCTTTGGCTTAAAGGCGAGACTTCCGGTCACCGTCTGGTGGTGAGAGAGATCCGCACCGATTGCGACGGCGACGCCATCCTCATCGCCGCCGAGCCGCTGGGCCCCGGAGTATGCCATGAAGGCTACGCCAGTTGCTTCTTCCGGCGGCTGGAAGACGGGCAATGGAAGGTGGCCGAGGAACGCGCCTACGATCCCGCCGCGGTCTACGGAGGCAAACTATGAAACTCAAGCTCGGCATTCCCAAGGGCAGCCTGGAAAACGCCACCATCGATCTGTTCCGCCGCGCCGGCTTCACCATCACTACCAGCAGCCGCTCCTATTTCCCGGCCATCGACGATCCGGAGATAGAGTGCATGCTCATCCGCGCCCAGGAGATGGCGCGCTACGTGGAAGATGGCGTCCTGGACGCCGGCCTCACCGGCCGCGACTGGATCGAAGAGAACGAAGCCGACGTGGTGGCCGTGGCGGACCTCATTTACGCCAAGCAGAGTTTCGGCAAAGTGCGCTGGGTGCTGGCCGCGCCGGAGAACTCCAGTTTCCATTCGGTGGCGGACCTTCAGGGCAAAATCATCGCCACCGAGTTGGTGGGGGCCACCCGGCGCTACCTGGCGGCCCACGGCGTATCGGCCAAAGTGGAGTTCAGTTGGGGAGCCACCGAGGTGAAACCGCCGGTGCTGGCCGATGCCATCGTCGAAGTCACCGAAACGGGCTCTTCGCTGCGCGCCAACAAGCTCAAAATCATCGACACGGTGCTCGAATCGAATACCCAGCTCATCGCCAACAAGCTCGCCTGGAGTGACGACGCCAAGCGGCGCAAGCTCGAAGACATGCGCATGTTGCTTGAGGGCGCCATCAACGCGCTGGGCAAGGTGGGGCTCATGCTCAACGTGCATCGCGACAACCTGCCCGCCGTTCTGGCAGTGCTGCCGGCTCTCAAACGGCCCACCATCTCGCACCTGAGCGACGAGGATTGGCTGGCGGTGAACACCATCCTGGAGGAAACCGCCGTTCGCGTTATCATTCCGCGGCTCAAGGAGGCCGGCGGACAGGGGATCGTCGAATACCCCCTGAACAAGATCGTACTGTGATACGGATTCTGAAAAGCAAAGACGCCGGCGGCCTGCTGGCCCGCAAGGCGGCGCGGCTGAGCGAGGCCGAGGCGGTGGTTGGGCCCATCCTCGAAGCCGTCCGCGCGCGCGGCGACCGGGCGGTGCTCGAGTACGCC
>JBEKSU010000319.1:0-4123 GCA_049516755.1 Verrucomicrobiota bacterium
AACACGGATTCTTTGGGCGAGAATGGCCGCGGATGAACGCGGATGAACACGGATTCTTTGGGCGAGAATGGCCGCGGATGAACGCGGATGAACACGGATTCTTGTGGCGATAATGGCCGCGGATGAACGCGGATAAACACGGATCCTCAAAATGTAACCGCTTTTCTTTCAATCTCTTATCCTATCCGTGTCCATCCGTGTTCATCCGTGGCCATCCTCTCACTCGCTTGTCCTATCCGCGTTCATCCGTGTTCATCCGCGGCCATCCTCACTCGCGTGTCCTATCCGTGGCCATCCCATTCCCGTGAGAGGTTTCCCTCAACCCGGCCACTATATGTTTTGGTCATTGACGACTTCCCATTCGCTTCGCTCACGGAGAGCGTGCTGGGCGCGGTGTTCGAGGTATCGAATACCTTAGGCGCCGGTTTTCTTGAGAAGGTGTATGAGCGGGCTCTGGTCAGAGAACTCGGGCTTCGAGGCGTACGCGCCGCGGCGCAAGCGGCGCTCCAGGTCACCTACAAGGGACACCCCGTAGGGGAGTATTTCATCGATATCCTGGTGGAAGACGCACTGGCGGTTGAGTTGAAATGCGTGGAGCATCTAGCCAACGAACACACGGCGCAATGCCTAAACTACCTGCGAGCGTCCGGCCTGACCGTCTGCCTGCTGATCAACTTCCAAAAACCCAAAGTAGAGTGGCGCCGCATCCTCCTGACAAATAGCCGCGGATGCCATAGCCGCGGATGAACACGGATAAACACGGATTTATAATAAAGCATTCTTTTTCAATAACTTATCCTATCCGTGTGAATCCGTGTTAATCCGTGGCCATGGCCGCGGATGAACACGGATAAACGCGGATTCATGATATTCAAAAGTCTTCCTTTTCAATAACCTGTCTTATCCGTGTGAATCCGTGTTAATCCGTGGCCATAACCCTCAGAGCGAATCCACCAGATCGAAATAGTCCTGCTTGCGGACATCCCAGCTATTCCGCGCCACATATTCCCTGCCCCGCGCGCTCAAACCCTCCCGCAGATCCTTCCGCCCGATGAGTTCGAGCATCGCCTCCGCCAGCCCCCGCACGTCTCCCGAAGGGAAGAACCGCACCACGCTATCGTCAAAATAGTACGTGTCGATTTTGGTCCGCGAGGCGATCACCGGGACGCCCTGGGACATGAACTCCATGATCTTGGTGCTGTAGGCTTCATTCCCGAACCCATCGGCCCGTTTCGGAACCACGCCCAGGTCGGCGTTCGCCATCACCTCCGGCATCTGGTCCAGAGGAACGCTGCCGAAGAAGCGGACGTTCCCATTCAGCCCCAGCCTCTCCGCGAGCGAGCGCAACTCCGGCTCCATCCGGCCATTGCCGTAAAGGTGCAGCTCGGCATGGGGGACCTGCTTTCGCACCTCGACAAGCGCTTCGATGGCGAGGTCCAGCCCCTGGTGCCACTGGAAGCTGCCGGGGAAAGCCATCACCACCTTTTCATCGCTTCGGGTGCGGAGATGAGGGGAAAAGATCCCCGGATCCACGTGGTTCACGAACACCGAGCACTTCTCCTTGGGCACGGAACGCGCCACCAGTTTGCCGTACCAAAGATGATTGGAGACGATTACGTGATCGGCGAACGCCGCCGATGCCTTTTCTACGCCCCTCAAAACCCGGGCATAAAGGCCGTCCGCCTTCGCGCCGAACTTATCCTCGAACAGTTCCGGCACTATGTCGTGAATATCCAGAATGACCTTCGCGCCCGTCCGCTTCGCGTACCATGCGGCGAAAACCAGGAAGTCCGGCACGTTGTGCACGTGAACCACGTCATACCGGACCCGGCGCTGGCGGCGCGTCAGAAGGACCGCCGAAGCCACCAGAAAGCGCGACAGCCGCGCTGCATACGTCCACTTGCTCCGCTCGTTCAGCTCCCGGCGCTGTATCCGGTTTACCGCGACTCCGCTGATGCTGTTTTCGCCCAACCGGCCTTTACAGTCGCTCAGCGCTATCACATCCACGCGGTCGCCCCGGCTGGCAAGGGCCTCCGCGTAGCGCCTCACCCGGCCATCGGCCTCGTAGTTGCTGTAAACCAGCATGCAGGCTCTCTTGCGCGTGTTGCGGGAAGCCGCCGGAACCGCCGCGCAATAATACCGCGCAACCTCGCGGGGCGTGGCGGCCCAGAAGAGGCCATCGTACTTTTCGCGGGCGTAGCGCAGAAACTCCTCATAGTAAGACGCCGGATACTCGTCCCGCGCCGGCTCGCCTTCAAACGCCATGTAATCGGGGTGGCTATCCAGCAAAGCCATGCCCCCGTGCGCCGCCACCCAATCGAGCTTCTTCTTCCAGATGTCGATGTTCCCCTCGCGAAACAGCACGAAGAGGGTGAAATCCTGCGGCAGGCTGTACGGAAGCTCGACGTAGCCGGACCCGTTCGGGCCCGGAACCCAGAAGGGAAACACCGTCCCGGCTCCATCCGGCTCGGGTTCGAAGGGATCCGTGTCAAACGTCGAGCAGTCGTACTCCACGCCGAGCTGCTGCAGCCACGCCAGCCTGTGCTGCATCGATGGCGACCGAAACCCGCAAGCATCCCACTGCCGCAGATAATCCTTGATTCGCGCCGCCTTCCGTGCGAACCCGGCCTTGGAGCGATACAGCTTTCCATCGTGCTCCAGCCCGTGGACCCCGATTTCGAATCCGGCCCGCTCCAGCGTGCGCCGCGTGGCTTCCGGAACCCGGTACTCCCCTTCCGGGACGAAGTTGAACGAGGACCGAAATCCGTGCTTCAACTCCAGTTCCCTCAACCGCTCGACACGGCCAAGCCCCCTGCTGCCTTCCACGTCGTGGGTCAGGACCAGCGCGAACCGCTTGCCCCCCGGCCAGCCCGGCCATCCGGGAGGGGTGGCGCCGGCTCTTTCGTCCACCGGCCACACGCCGGCATAAGCCCGCCGCCGGGCGCTGGCCCTGCGCCGCCGCATTGCCACGCAAAGAGCCATCGGAAGCAGTGGCTTGACGGCGTAATAAACGCTGCTGAAGATCGCCAGGGGACGACCGGGTTCATCGCAAAACCCCGGCCCGGCCGTGCGCGCCGCGTGCCCCTCCCTTCCAGGACGGGAGCCCAAGGCGGCTTCGTATGCTGCCAGCAGCTTTCCCTTTTCGGAATCCCAGTTCAGGCCCGCGAGGATCCTGTCTCTCCCCCAGGCCCCCATCTTGCGCCGCAACGTTGCGGAGTCCAATAATTGCCCGATCTTCGATGCGAAATCGACTGGATCGTTCTTCCGGGCGTACAGCGCCGCATCGCCCGCGGCCCTTCGGCCTTCCAACAGATCGTACAGGACCATCGGAAGCCCAAACGCCATGTACTCGAAAACCTTGATCATGGTCAACTTGTCGTTCAATTCGTTGACCGGGTCGGGCGCCACAGCTGCGTCGGCCGTCGCCAGGTAGGCCCATAAGTCTTCGCCATACGCCGGGCCGGTGAACCTCACCCACGGTTCCAAGCCGCGTTCCGCGGCAAGAGCCTTCAGGCGCGGCAGTTCGGTCCCCCAGCCGATCAGAGCGAAGAACGTGTCTCGCCGCTTTTGAACGTTCACCAGGTGGTCGATGGAGTCCAGGAGCGACTGCAAGCCATCCTGGGATTCCATAATTCCCACGTACACCACGAGCCGCTCTTTTCCTTCCTTGAGGTCCGCGCGCGGCGTGAAGCATAGCTTCTTCAAATCGGGGCAGGTCCGAACCACGAAAGTCCGCTCCGCCGCCACGCAACCCCGCGCGGCCGCGATCTCCCGGAACGACTCGTTGGTGGCGATGGTCACGTCCGCGGCCCGAAACGTCAGGCGTTCGGAGAGGCGGACCAGCCGGTACAACCAGGGCATCCGCCTAAATCGCACCCGGCATAGCTCGGGGACCGGGTCGTGGTGATCGAAAATGAAGCGAACGCCGAAGAGCTTGAAGAACAAGGCGATCAGGAATATGGTGTCCGGAGGGTTACAGGCCTGGAGAACCTGAAACCTCGTGCGGGCATAGACTCTCAGCGCCAAATAGAACTCGGCCGCGAGCGCCCATATGTACTCGAAGGCGTGGCCGAGCACGCCGACCGAATTGAAGGGGATGCCTGTAGATCTCGATGCCGTTCAG
>JBEKSU010000320.1:0-7973 GCA_049516755.1 Verrucomicrobiota bacterium
CCCGGCTCCGGCCGCGGCGGGCTTTTCTGCTTCTGACCGCGTTTCCTGCCCGCCGTGTCCAAGTCATTGGCAGCCTTGGCCGATACGCCAAGCCGTCGCCGCGCGAGCGAACGTGGGCCAAACGTGGCGCAACAGAGGCTATTCCTCGTCCGCATCGCAGCAGCCGCAACTCCTCCGCCCAATCCACCAGATCCGGATGCCCGGCCCGGATCAGGGCTTCCCCGGCGACCTCCGCGCGGCAGCAAGCGATTCATGCGGCCTCCTGACGGCGTTCCTGGGCGATCTCCTCAAACGTGCGCCCGTCGCCGTCCAGAGTGGCTTGCTTGCCGGCCAGGGTTTGCCAGCGCTGGACAACGACGTCAACGTACTTCGGGTCGAGTTCCAGCCCGTAGCAGACGCGCTAGGTGAGTTCGGCGGCGGCAAGCGTGGTACCCGATCCGAGGAAAGGCTCGTACACCAGCTCGCCGCGTTTCAGATGATTCAAGATGGGGCGGCGCATGAGATCCACGGGCTTCTGGGTGGGGTGATCGTACTTCTCCTCGTCCGATCCGCCCATGATGAATTTGGGCGAGGGGCACGCCCAGATCGTGGAGTTCTCGCCAGCTTTGCCGTACCAGGGAGCGTTCTTCTTCCGCACGAACCAGCACGGTTCATGCTGGAACCAGTAGAGTGTACGCGTGAGGACCGTGCGCCCTTTATCCCAGATTATCTGCTGATGATGCTCGAACCCGATGCGCAGGAGACCGTTTAGAACCTCGCGTGTGAACTTCGAAGCGTGCCAGACGTAGGCGATCTGGAGGCTCGGCACGAGTTCGAACGCCTCCGACCAGTCGGCCCGCGTGTCGCCGGAAATGGTCGTCTCGGTATGACCCTCGGTCCGGCGCTTCATGTAACTGGCCTCGGCGGGCCCACAGCCGTTCAGTCCGGCGCGGTCGCGCCATTCCGAATCCAGTTCTATTCCATACGGCGGGTCGCAGACCATCAGGATTGGCTTGCGCTCGCCCAGGAGTCGCGCGACAGCTCCAGGGTCGGTCGCATCCGCGCAGTGTACCCGGTGCTGATTACGCCGGTCACCACACAGCCACATGTCGCCCGGTCGGGAAACAGGAATCCCTGGCAGCGGCGGCGCGGCGTTGGCGCGCTCCTCATCGGGAATCGCCAGCAGGCCGTCGATCTCGCCGGGATCGAAACCGGTCAGGCCGAGGTCGAAATCCGCCTCGTTCAATTCCTGCAACTCCAAGGCAAGGAGCTCTTCGTCCCAGCCCGCCCACGTCACGGATCGATTGACCATCAAGCGAAACGCCTTGACCTGGGCTTCGCTCCACTCGTCGCAGAGGATCACGGGGATGCAGGTCGTGTCGCCGCCGGGCCACGAGCCCAGCTTGCGGGCAGCCTTTAGGCGCAAATGGCCGTCCACCACCGTTCCGTCGCTGCGCGCCAGCACCGGAATCTTGAAGCCGAACTCGCGGATGCTGCTGCACATGCGATCCACGGCGGCGTCGTTCTTGCGAGGATTGCGGGCGTAAAACACAAAGCGATCAATCGGCCACATCTCAACTTGTGTGCCTCTTATTGGTGGACAAGATGGCTCGCGCATCCCCTGGATGTCGATGTTAGTCGCCATGGTTACCTGCCTTCCGCCGGGGAGTCGGTCTGTTGTACCGGATTCGCCCTGCTCGAACCCGGCCGTTCGAATGCACCCCGCCATTACGCCTGTCAGCCAGAACAATCACCGGCGCCGTTTCCAGGCCCAGGTTTAAGGCGGCCAAGTGCCTGCCATGCCCGGCGATTATGCCTCCTTTGGCGTCCACCAGGATCGGGGCGTTGACGCCAAAGGCGAGACTGCTCCCGGTAATTCGCCCAATCCTGGCGTCCGAGCGCGTTCGCAGGTTTTTCGGATTCAGCATTAGACGTTAGTCGCGGCATCCTCTCCCTCAATAGCAATCGCGCCATTCATTCGTCAACAGACGAGTTTGAGGATAGAGTTCGCTGACTTCGCGCGGTCGCCAAAAGGGGGCGGGGGCGGGCAATTCTGAGTATTGTGAGTATTGTGAGAAGCGTAGTGGCGTTTACGCCCAGCCAGGAGTTCGGGCTTCTGGAAGAGGGGGAGGGGCCCCAAGGGAATGAAGTCTTTTCCCGACTGATGCTCGCGGTGCCTGCGGGCGGCGTCCATATTTGGACTCCAGTTGGACTCCGGTGGCGACGTTCTGGCGGGCGGGAAACGGTAAGTCTATGAAACGTTTTGGTGGACCTGGTGAGATTCGAACTCACGACCTCTTCCATGCCATTTAAGAAACATCAACCGCTTGCAGGCATTTCCACCAAAAACAAAAGACTTAGCACGAGGCCCCGTGACTCCGGTGGACGCCACGGGGCGACTTTGGGTGGTCTGGACTCCACGCGGACTCCAGCACTCCACGCTAGAAACGGCCCCCGCCGTGCTTTCCCGCGCGCGGTTGCAGGCTGTTCTGATTGTCGTCTGCTGAAGAAGACGACATCTTGTTTCCTTATAAGGAGAGTGCCCGGAGGGTATCCGGGTCAGTTCTCGCGAATGCCGAATGCCGAAGCGTCGTGGCCGTCTTTTCCATTGGCTGCAATGGTGCTACGATAAGGACGTGGTGAGAACCTTCGCGGTCCTCGCTCGCAGGCACCTTGGTTTATGGACTGAGGATTGTCGGGGGGTTGCGGAAGGCAACCCCTCTCACTTGCTTCGTATTCCTGTCACTGAGCGATAGAGCTTTACATAGTCCTTCGCCATCCGCTCCGCAGTGAATTCACGCTCCAGGCGGAATGCCGCCTCCGAGGCGAGCCTCAATGCCAACGAGGGTTGTTCTAGCACTCGCACAATTTGGTATGCAAGGTCGCTCGGATCCTCTCGATTGAAGAGGAGGCCTGTCGTATCCCCAGTGATGATGTCGGGAATACCTCCGGTATTGCTGCCAATTACCGGCACCCGGAAAACGGCTGCCTCCAACAGTACCTGACCGAAGCCTTCCTCACGTGAAGGCAGCACACAGAGGCTTGCACGACGGTACAAGGAGGGCATTTCGGCGTTCGTGAAATCGTGACCATCGGTCGCACCAAGTCTTATGGCTGCAGCAACCGACCGCTCCTTCGCAAACTGGTGCAGTCGCCGCCTTTCTGTGACCGAACCGCTCCCCGCAACTGCAAACAAGAGCGCTCTGTCCGAGAGCTTCTTCTTGACGTGCGCCGCCGCTTCTATAAATGTCTCTAGCCCCTTGTGGCGGTCAATCCGGGCCGGACACAAGATAACCTCGTCGCCCGGTCGGATGCCCAAACGATCCAGCGCTTCCGGCCGATTTAGGCACGATGCTAGCCACTTTACAGGAATGCCGTGCGGGATCAGAACTGCAGCCGAAGGTTCGAAGCCTTGATCCAGCAGTCTTCGCCGATAGGCGGAACTGGGAGCCACTACTGCGTCGGCTAAGCCGAACGTCCGAAGGAACTCGAGAAAACAGTCCTTAGCATTCCGCTGTGGTAGAGTCGGATCCCAGCTCTTTGGTGCCTTATGTACGGTGACGACCAGAGGGACGCGAAAGGCGGCTTTAAGCATCGCACCGACTTGGGCACCCTCGAAATCGTGCGCATGTATCACGTCAGGCTTGATGCGCCACCAGTTATCAAGAGCATAGACGAGCGCCTGCTCGGAGGGTACATCTCCAAACGAGAGGAAATGCCGGCCTTGACCAGCTACGCGGTGGACAGTAAGGTTCGGCGCGCGCCCAACGCGCTGACGGCGAAATCCTGTCGTCAGAACGTGCACATTGCAGAGAAACCGATCCCGCCTGCTCTTCAGGCGGCTCAGGGCTTCCGACAAGTAATATGTATGAGTTGCCACGCCGCCGCCGCTTGGGGGGTACGCGGCAGTGATGATCAGAACTCGGAGGTTACTCTTCCGCACCGCTCTCATCGCCAGTTGCGGCTTCGATCAGGGAAACCAAGCGCGCTGCAAAAATGTTCCAGAGTGTGAGAATAGTGGCAACCTTCGACCGGTACCCCTCTCTCGTTGAGAGCAGATTGCAGATGAGAACTTGCGGGTAAGCAACTGGCTCGCAGACGATTCTGCCGTCGGCGACCTGCGCGGCTGCGGCCTCGGACAACCGAATTCCGCTCTCCTCTGGCGGCCGGGGAAGCATTGACGCCAGGAATTTCTGGCCGTCCGCCGTCAGAACGAGGTGATAGTACCCGATGCTTAGGAAATGCCGCTCAAGATTGTTGAGGCTCAGCAGTTGTTCAAACTCTCGAAGAAATGCCTCCGGGGTGGCCTCCGCGAGCGACGGTTCATCCCGGAAGACGTCGATGAGCAGGCGCCGTAGCAGATCGACTACCTCCAGGCGGAAGGGTTCGTAGTACTGGGCGACGTGTGTGCGATCGGGCTCTCTCGTTCGGTAAATATAAACAGCCAAGAACCGGGACACGTAGCCGAGCAGCAACTCACCAAGTGGCGTGTTTGGCAGGGAGTATCCCTGGTGTAGCACTTCCTTAACCCGCGAAGCGAGGAAAAAGTGGACAAGATAGTCGCTGACGGTTTGTTTGTACAATTCCCAGTTGCCAATAAAGCCAATCTCGAAATCGAAGATGTCCGAGAACACTTCCCAGAGTTGTCCAAAGAGAAGCTGGCGTGCGATTTGGTCTCGCTGTTCACCCGGCGCAGAACCGGGGCCAATAATCTGGTCCAACAGTACGTCAATGCCGGGTTTTTGGACCTTCCGCCAAAAACACTCATGCCCGACCTCGTGAAATACCCCCCACCACTCGCCGGGATTCAGCGCTGTTCGCAGAGGCAGTGTAATGATTCCTAGATGTGATCGGAGGTAGTCCGCTAGTACCCCGAATACTGCAAACCCCACCCAGTTCTCATCGCTCTGCTGGAGCAAGCTGTCGATGAGTCCCTCCACAGCCCAAAGCGCACGATGCACACCGCTTCTATAGAACAATGGAACCGGGTTGCCGAAATTCCACGTGCTATTCAGCGTTCCGAGGGACCGCTGCTGGTACGCCAGGTTGAGGTACAGCAAGATCTCCCGACGCGTGCCTTCGAGAATCGTCGATTCGATAGTGTCTTTGGCGAGTTCATGAACCGCCGGGAGCATATCCAGGTACGCATCGCAGAGTAAGGGACTCTGGATGGCTCTCATGTAGACTTGGGCGAACCGTCTCTCCAACTCCCCGCAGTCCTGCCGTTTGGCGGCCGCATCGTTGCCATCAGCGCGCATCACAACGGCAGGATCACCTGCCACCAATGCTCGCACAGACGCGAATGCTTCGCGGGGGCGCGCGCTTGATCTTGTGCCTTCAACCGCCGGCGGTTCGAAACGGAGGCGGGTGGTTGTAGACCAGAGCAGTGGGTTTTCGCTCCCGTAATCTTTCCGAAAGAGAAGCAGTTGTTTAAAGTACTGACCGAGGCTGAGATTACTTTCGGCCGCGATGTCCTCAGCACCGAAAACGAGATTCGCCTTAGCTTGGAACCTTTCCTTCACTGCGTTGAGCAGCTCAGCGGTTCGCTCAGGTCTGCAGGTTACAAGCAACTCGGCTCGTACACCCGTGCTGTCATCGAGCAACTCCCACGCGCGTTTCGGAGGCCCATTCTCAGAGGGAAGGATGAATTCATACGAGAGGCCGTATATCGTGAGAGTCTTCAAATAGACGGGCTCATCGTGTTCCGTTATTCCGCCGACGTTGGCGAGGACTTCAGCGATCCGCGCGGGAGCGTTGTCCCATGTGAGAATGAGGCTGTTGAACCAGCCGAGGCCGCCTACGACAAGGTACTCCGAAAGTTGTGTCTTCGATAGAGCCGTCTGAAGCTGATCAAAGCCTAGTCTGAAGTCATTCTCGATTGGAGTCAGCTCGCCTGATTCGAGCAGAACCGGATTCACTTTCAGCAGAGTTAGCGCGAAACAGTGCGGATCCGGTTCGTGACCAAAGGTAAGCCTGTTGTATAGGTCCAGCGTCCTTTCCGAATTCCACAGGAAAGTGACCAGATGTTCATAATCGACAATTCTTGAGAGTTCACCTGCAGGTATTAGCCCGATTCCCTTCGGTTCGTCCGCGAATGGACGGATGCAAATGAGATCATACTTGCCAATGGCCTTATATATCAGGCGCAGGCCCTGCCGCTGGAGACTGCGAGCAACTTCTTCTTCAAATCCAGGAGTAACCTGAAGCAGCAGGAACTCCATTCCGCCATCGACGACAGTCAAATCGGCATGTGCCATGGTGCTACCTCAGAAGTCAACGTCGCATACATGAATGAGCCGGACATCTTTTTGCCGTAGGGCCTCCGAGAGAAATCCGTAGTCCTGATCGGCAGTCAGAATGGCCACTGGCATCTGTTCGTGCTCAACCACGCGGACAGCGGCGGCCGCTATCAACCCATCCGCCAACTTCCGGTCGGGAAGCCATTCGTTCATTGCGCTGTCGTACTTGAACAGCTTTTTTGCTTGCTCACCTCGAGCCGTCCTGATCCTGTCCCTGATTAGCCGCGCGAAAACAGCGCCGCGTCGGCAAGTGTCGCTGTCCAATGGTTCCCGGCGCATGGTGCTGAACAGGCCATGCATAGTAGCGCGGTCGCGGGAATTCGGGTACGCGGGCCAACACTCGGCTTCAACTATGGCGCTGTAACGGAGTGTGAAGCGACCGTTTTCAAGATCCCGCAAAACAGCGTTGAGGACTGCTTGGGAGGCGGTGTCGACCCTGGACACTGGGCAGTTGGAATCGAGAGTCGCGCCGGATTTCAGCCACCCAATTACGACACAACTGTCGACGAGGAGTTCGCGCGGGAAGTCGCGCAAATTCACCCGGGGATACGGCGGCTGTCCACCCACGGCCGAGGCCTAGAGACGATAGTCGAGCCAAGCCTGGTCGGGTTCACCTGTCCCTGAAAGCTGAGTGAGCATGACGACTCGCTCATGCAACGGCAACTGGTCGATAGAATAAAGGCCCGCTGGATTTCGGATCAACGCCGCGCGAGCCAGTTGAGGTTGAGCCGAAGGCGCAATGTCCCCGGCGCGAGACTGATTGCGCTCTTCGTAGTGGGGTTCTCTCCACCTACTCTGGATGCTGTTAAGCTCCAAACGCGTACTATACACTAGCTCACCTCGGGGTTGATTGAGAAATTCGGTTGGCCGGAGACAATTCGGGGATCCTCTCCGATACAAACTGAAGAGCAAGCCCATCGCCGTTAAGTATATGATCTCTCAGGAGTTTCGTCAAGCAAAAAAACGGGCGCACCGTACGCGAATTAGGCCGGAACCGAGGATGGCGCGTCCCACCCACAAGACTAGCGACGCGGCTCCGCGCTGAGCCGTTACGACCGGTTTCCCGATTCGGACTGCAAAACGGGGCGGGCAAGATGATGTGCACCGATATCGAGCCGTCAGGGGCAGTTAACCGAATAACTCCTTGCTTATCAATGGATTGAACTGCTATGAACTGACCGGAATGTCGATGTTATGCCAAGTGGCACACGGGCGTTATTGGACGCGTTCGAGACCGGAGAGGAGCCAGAAGACCGGCTGGAGGAAAGGACGGCCCTACCCGTGCAGCGTGGGAGGCGCGCTCCGGCGGTTCGGTTTCCCAACTGCACCAGCGCTGTCTGCTTCTCGCCCATGCTCGCCAGTCGGTCCTGGATCAGCCGCGTGAGTTCTTCCTGGCGGGGGAATTGGATCTTAGTGTATTGCTCGGTCATTCTCGCGGCGCTGTGGCCGGCGGCTTTTGACGCTCCTATGCTCCACCAACCCACCCGGCTGAGCATTGTGAGGAGCATGGTCGCGTTTGCGTCCTTCCGGCAGCCTGATGTCGGGTTTTTGGCCGGAAATGTCGGGTCGGTGGCGGGTTTTTTGGAGGAACCCGACATCGGTTTTGCGAACAGAATCAGTCGCTTAGGCCGAAAATGTCGGGAATGGCAGGTTTTTCTAGGATGAGAGAGGCGCCAGGAACTTGGGAAGTGTTTT
>JBEKSU010000321.1:0-5374 GCA_049516755.1 Verrucomicrobiota bacterium
GTATAGAGCGCCTAAAGCAGCCTGAATTGACCGTCGAGACCGCACTTCTCGACTTGCCGCAACCGGAGGTTCGACCCGATGACTACGATGACCAAAGGGATTATGGTCGTTTCCATAACCATCTCTCGATGCGACATTCGACACGAGTCATGGACAAAATCTCTGGTCTGAAGCCAGGTAGCGGGCCAATGTCCTACCGCAGACTGCATCCCGCTCGCCCCGCGAAGACCCTGTTTTCCGGTCATCGCGCGCCGCCGGCTCACTTCCAGGAGTCCCGTAGCATCACCGTCCGGGAGGCTGCCAGGCTTCAAGGGTTCCCCGACAGTTTTCGAGTTTTCGGTTCCTTTGCAGGCCAAATGGAACAAGTGACAAACGCCGTGCCGCCACCGCTCGCTAAAGCGGTCCTACGAGTCCTCTCAGAACTCGTGGGTCTCCCCCTTCCAGCCTATGCCTGAGTCCGACCAACCGCTCGCGAAAGAGATACGCGCCTCAGAACGGACACGGACGCCAGCGGAGGCTTCCCTGGCAACCGATGAGCGCGTCTTGGCGCGCATCACTGATGGAATCTACCGGCAACCGTCGTCAGCACTCCGCGAACTGATTTCAAATGCGTACGACGCCGATGCGCAGGAAGTCATCATTCTCACTGACGCCCCACGCTTCGGCGAGATCTCGGTGCGTGATGACGGTCTCGGGCTTTCGCCAGAGGTGCTAGAGCACCTGGTAAGGCATATTGGCGGCAGCCCCAAACGCACTGAGGAAGGACGAGAGCTTGGTGTGACCGCGAAGGATGACGAGAACTTCAGCCCTGGCGGGCGTTGGCTTATCGGAAAACTTGGGATAGGGCTCTTCTCCGTCGCTCAATTTACGCGTCACTTCTTAATAATCACCAAGACAAGAGGCGATGCCTACCGGACGGTCGCAGATATCACCCTCGGCTCAGTTGCCGCGCAGAAGTCGGCGGTTGTGGGCAGGGGCGGGCGCAAGATTGAGACCGGCCACGCGAGGATTTGGCGCGAGCGTGCGGCGGACATGGAGTCGCACGGTACAGAAGTTAAACTTCTCGAACTCCTCCCTCGCACGCGTGCTGAACTCGCGAGCGATGACCTCTGGGCGAAGCTGGACTACGAGAAGGAGGAAGGAGAGCCGCAGACGACGGAGCCTCCAAAGTGGCACATAGGCCGCATGAAGCCCCAGCAGACCGAACTGCTCGAGGTGCAGCCGCGCCTCCCATGGTGTGAGAGCGACACAGCGCGGGAGCGCTTCGAGAAGCTCGTCGACGCTGTCCGGAAGGCGGCCGACTCCACGCTTGAGTCGGATTTGGATTTCACTTTCGACCGCTACCTCCAGACTCTTTGGACTCTTTCTTTGTCTCCGCCTCTTCCATACATCGAGGTTCATCCTTTCGACTTGGCCGGCGGTGGCGAGTTCCTGTTTTTCGACTTGGAGAACCGGGGACGCGGACAGTCCAAACGCCTGGCTCTGAGTAAGAATCAAACGCCTAGGACGAAGCTGAAGCTCCAAACCCCGGATGGAGCCCCGGGAGCCCCGTTCAGTGTTTTCGTGGACGGCGTGCAGTTGTTCCGGCCGATCCTATTTCGTCATCTTCCGAAGACCCAGACGGCAGTTAAGAACCCGCTAGTTTTCATCGGTCACGACGCTCAACATTTCGAGAAGAAGCCACGGCTGTTGAGCGGCGGTCCGCTCCGGTTTGAAGCATACCTGTTCTGGGCACCCCGAATCATTCCAAAGCAGCACCAAGGCGTCATGCTGCGCGTCGGAAATGCTGCGGGCGCGCTTTTCGATCGGACGTTCATGGGGTACCAAGTCTCGGAGCAGACGCGAACGCGGCAGATCACTGCTGAGATCTTTGTGCACGAGGGCCTCGACGAGGCCCTGAATATCGACCGCGAATCGTTCAACTACGCCCATCCGCACTACCAGTATCTAGTCAAGTGGCTGCATTCGGCGCTCAGACAGCTCGCAAACCGACACAAGGAGATCGGCAAAGAGAGGCGCTCTGAGAAGCTGGCGACGGCAGGCGAGGAGGTTCGGGAAAAAATCGGCGAAAGAGTGGAGGCAGCACTCCGAGCGCGCGGCGTCGAAGACACTCCCGAGGTCGTTCTCCTGGAGGCGTCCCAACAACACGAGGCCCGGGGCCTACGTCGGCAAGGCACGATAGCGCTCCGAAAGGACGCGGTTATTCCCCCCTCCACGGCCAAGTACACGACCTCGGCCGAAGAGGAGCGCCGCAAGCTCGCAGAGAGGAAGGCTGTAGCCATCGTGCAGCTCCTTCACGGCTGGGGTCTGATGGATAAGCTCTCCTACGAGGACCAGGAGAAGCTGGTCCACGACATTCTTGAGATCGTGTTGCTGGAAACCTAACGCATGAGCGATCAAGACCCTGATTTTGCTGACGAAATCATCCAAGATCGGCTGCCAGAACACTCCGAGCCGCCGAGTGACCGGTTTCTCCCCTGGCACCGGACAAGAAAGGAATTCGTTAGACGCCTTCAATGGAACCAGCTCACGGTGCGGATGATCCAGCGGCGATGGCGACGGCAGCTTCACCTTGAGGAGACGGCATGGTCGCTTGAGGACCTTTCCGCCGACGACGATACGCTTCAGGTCCCCGAGACCATACTCCTGCAGCGGGCTTTGAATTGCCTCATGATACCTGGTGAAGACCTTCTCGACATCCGGGCATTGCACCGGGACATTCGGCCCCTGAACTGTGTTATCCGGTATCTGGGTTTTAATGAGAGCCAAGGGTCGGACCAAACGGGCACCCGCGTGCATGTTGCGAATAACGCCGTAACATCGCTCGATCATGTCCTGAGGGACTCGCGCGTCGTGCGTGACCGTTTTGAAGCCATAGCAAGCCCTGACTCGCAGGCTTACCGCTACCTGAAAGAGTACGGGCCGTATCACGTGGTGAATCTCGATTTGTGCGGATCGATATTTCCGAACACCGCCAGCAATGTTCAGGGATACTATGATGCCTTGCACAGGCTCTGTGTCTACCAGTTTGAACACCAAACGGCTGAATGGCTTCTGTTCGTTACGACAATGGTGGAACCTGCGGTGGTTGACGCCGAGTGGCTGAAGAAACTGTGCGGCCCGACTCAGGAAAACTATCACAAGTACCCCGAGTTCGCCGACCGACTTGTCAAACTTGTTCCTTCGGGGGTCTTTGCCAGTTCGGAGGGTACGGTAGTTCTGTCGGGACTGACCGAGCGGCAGATTGTCGATTTGTTCGGAGTCGCTCTCGGGAAGTGGCTTCTTGCGCTTTGTCGATCAGCCAAGCCTCAATGGACGGTCGCAATGCGACCGAGTTATCGCTATTTCATAAACGAAGACAAGGGGGCAGTGATGCTATCGCTTGCGTTTGAGTTGAGGCCGAACGTGGCTCCCCCATTTGATGCTGCTGGAATGTCCACAGTCACGGTGCAGCCAAAGTGTGCAATGAAGCTCGCCGAGTCGGTGGCAAAAATCAGAGCCGTTGAAGACGAACTCAGCGCTGATCCGAATCTCACGCATGCACTGAAGGAAGCCCAGGCGTGCCTGCTTGAATCGGCGGGCTATGACCGAGCGGCTTACCTGAAGTGGGTTTCAGAGGGGGAGATGCCTTCGAGCGACTAGCGATACGGGCTATGGCCGACGTCTTTTCCAGAAAGAAACGCTCCGATGTGATGTCGCGAATTCGCTCGGAAGGCAATGCCGACACAGAGCTAGCTTTGATTGGCGTCTTCAAGAGGCAGGGCATCACCGGTTGGCGACGGCGATGGCCGCTTTTGGGGAGGCCGGACTTTACGTTTCCTTCCGCGCGCTTGGTGATTTTTGTAGACGGGTGCTTTTGGCACGGATGCAAGGCACACTCTAAGCCACCCAAAACGAACTGTGAATACTGGAACAAGAAGCTTCTCCGCAACCGCGAACGGGACCGATTGGTGGCGGCTGCTCTGCGAGAGCGAGGGTGGCGGGTGCTGCGCGTTTGGGAGCACGAGCTGGCGCCGAAGAACGAACGTGGGTGCGTCCGGCGGCTGCTTAGGGCTCTGTAGCAATGGCGCTTTCGCCAGATGGCTCAGGCAGAAGGCCAAGCCATCGACCGCTCGCCCCTCCCAATGTGTCGAGAGGGACGGGCTACGAAACTCCGAAATAGGGCTGCTCGCCAGCACCTGCCTTCGGGTTTGGTCCCGCTTCCGCGGTCGCAACCCATAATTTGTCTGCCTTTCCAGGGCCTCGATGAAGTTTCTCGTCCGCTGCCGGCCGTCCCGTGCGAGGCGCCTGTCGAATTCGCTCAGGCAGCGCGGCGTCTTCTATCCCACTCCCCCATAGCCTCCCAGAGCGACGATGCCGAGCCGGGGTGAGGCCGAACGCAGGGACGACAACTCTTGCAACACCCGTTGCGGCATGTCCGCATTCGACATTGTTGGTCGAGCCCTGAACCGCCGCCAGGCAAAAAGCCCGTCGATTACGGTCTCTCTCCGTCGAAGAATTCCCGCCTAATGGATATCCCCTCTCTTCAAATCCTCGGAGGCGCGTGCGATGCTTTCCGGCGTGCCCAGGTCGCGCCAGGAATCGCCGTCGGCGCGATAGGCCACAATCCTTTCTCCTTCACCTGCCAGCCGCAGATAAGCCTGGACAATGGAGAACGCCCCCTCTTCGCGCATCGTCTCCAGGAGGCGTGGCGAGATCGCGTGAATTCCACAGAACGCCGCCTCCCGCAACCGCGGTGACGGCCTCACCAGTTCCGTCTTCCGCTCTTCGACCAGCCGCCGGCCGCAAAGCCGCTCTTGCTCGTCGAACAACAGATATCGGGAACTCCGACGCCGTTGCACCGCGAGCGTAGCCAGCGCCTGGTTCCGCGTGTGGAAGTCGAGCAAACGCCCGAGATCGATGGAGCTGATCACGTCGACATTGTGCAGGATGAACGGCGCCGCCGCCGGACCGTCTTCGCGAAAAAACCACGCCGCCTTCTTCAGGCCGCCGCCGGTATCGAGCAAGCTATCCTCTTCGGATATCTCGATCCGCATTCCGAAGTTGTTCTTCTGGCGCAGATATTCAACGATCATTCCGGCGAAATGGTGCGCATTGACAATGACTTCACGCACTCCAAATTCCCGCAGGCGTGCGATAGCGATCTCCAGCAGCGTGCGTCCGTCCACCTCAACCAGCGCCTTGGGCCGGTCATTGGTCAGCGGACGCAACCGCGTGCCCAACCCGGCGGCCAGAATCATGGCTTTCATTGACCCGGCTTCTCCATTTCCACATGCCGCACCACCACGTCCAGGCCCTTCCGGCCGCGGAAATGCCGGGCCAGTTCCTCCGCCAGGTACACCGAGCGGTGCTGGCCGCCGGTGCAGCCAAACCC
>JBEKSU010000322.1:0-3213 GCA_049516755.1 Verrucomicrobiota bacterium
GCCAAGCCAGCCGCTTCCCGGCTCCAAGGAATGCCTGGACTGCCACGATACCGGCAAGCGAACCGGCCGGCGCGAGGCCGGAGTTCCGCCGGCTTTCGACGCGGCCTCCCTGCGCGCGTCTCCGCACGCCGAACTTGAGTGCAGGTCCTGCCATACGGATCTGGCCAACGTCAAGGAGTTTCCGCATCCCGAGAAGCTGGCGCCGGTGGATTGCGGCGGGTGTCACACCGAGGAGCAGGCGCAGTACGCCGCCAGCCTGCACGGCCAGGCCGCGGCGCGCGGCGACAAGCTGGCGCCCGGGTGCAAGACCTGCCACGGAACGCACACGGTAAAGGCGCGCAACGCTCCCGGTTCGCCTATCTCCACCATCCAAATCCCCCAGCTCTGCGGGCAGTGCCACAAGGAAGGCACGCCGGTTTCCGAGACCCGCCAGATCCCGCAGGCGAATATCCTGGGCAATTACATGGACAGCATCCACGGCGAGGGCTTGTACAAGAAGGGCCTCACCGTGACGGCCGTGTGCACGAGCTGCCATACGGCCCACCACGTGCTGCCGCACACGGACCCGCAGTCTTCCATCGCCAAGCAGAACATCGTCAAGACATGCACCCAGTGCCACGCGCAGATCGAGGCCGTGCATCAGAAGGTAATCCGGGGCGAGTTGTGGGAAAAGCAGCCGAACATGATTCCGGCCTGCGTGGATTGCCACGAACCCCACCAGATCCGCAAGGTTTTCTATCCGCAGGGCATGTCCGACCAGGACTGCCAGCGGTGCCATGCCAACCCCGAACTCAAAACGGTGCGCGCGGGCAAGACCGTCTCCCTTTTCGTGAGCCAGGATGAGTTGCAGCACTCGCGCCACGCCAAAGTGGCCTGCGTGCAATGCCACACGGGCGGCACGCCATCGAAGGTGCGGGCGTGCGAGACCATCGCGGACAAAGTGGACTGCTCCATCTGCCACAGCCAGCAGATGGCCGATTACAAGCAAAGCACGCACGGGCAGTTGAACGCCAAGGGCAGCCCGGACGCGCCCGACTGCACCGACTGCCACGGCAGCCACGGCGTGCTGGGAAAGATCGACTCGAACTCGCCGACTTTCTCGCGCAACGTGCCGAACCTGTGCGCCAAGTGCCACCGCTCCGGCCAGAAGGCGGCCCTGCGGTACGAGGGCAAGCAGGACCACATCGTGGAGCGCTACACCGAGAGCATCCACGGGCGGGGCCTGCTGGAAGCCGGACTTACCGTGACGGCCAACTGCGCCGACTGCCACAGCGCGCACCTCGAGCTGCCCGCTTCGGACCCGCGCTCCAGCGTGGCCCGCGCCAACATCGCGCAGACCTGCGCCAAGTGCCACCGCGGCATCTACGAAGTGTTCATCAACAGCGTCCACTCGCCGGTTTCGCATCCTACTACCAAGGTGTTGCCGGTGTGCGAGGACTGCCACTCGGCGCACAGCATCGAGCGCACCGACCAGGCGGATTTCCGGCTGAACATCATGAATCAGTGCGGGCGCTGCCACCAGGCCATCACGGCCAGTTACTTCGAGACTTACCACGGTAAGGTCTCCAAGCTGGGTTACCTCAAGACGGCTAAGTGTTACGACTGTCATGGCTCGCACGACGTCCTGCCGGTGACCGATCCCCGCTCGAGACTCAGCCGCAATAACATCGTCAAGACCTGCGCGCAGTGCCATACCGGGGCGCATCGCCAGTTCGCGGGCTATCTGACGCACGCCACCCACCACGACCCGGTGCGCTACCCGCTGCTGTTCTGGACCTTCTGGGGCATGACGTCGCTGCTGGTGGGAACGTTCGTCATCTCCGGAGCGCACACCCTGCTGTGGCTTCCCCGCTCGCTCGAATACCGACGCACCCTGCAAAAACAGCACGCCTTCGAGGGCCAGGTATACGTGCGGCGCTTCCAGCCGTTCCAACGCAACCTGCACCTGGTCGTGATCACCAGTTTTATCGGCCTGGCGTCCACCGGCATGATCCTGAAGTTCTCTTACGCCGCCTGGGCCAGCGTGGTGGCGCGCCTGTTGGGAGGCTTCGAGGTGGCCGGGTGGATCCATCGCGTGTGCGCCGTGGCCACCTTCTCCTACTTCGGCGCGCACCTGTGGGACCTGCGGCGGCGCAAGCGGAAGAGCGGCATGACCTGGCGGCAGTTCATCGCCGGGCCGGAAAGCCTGCTGCTCAACCGGCGCGACTGGCGGGAGTTTATCGGCTCCATCAAGTGGTTCGTCTTCAAAGGGCCTCGGCCGGAATACGGGCGCTGGACCTATTGGGAGAAGTTCGACTACTTCGCCGTGTTCTGGGGCGTGGCCGTGATCGGCGGAACCGGAATGATGCTGTGGTGGCCGACGCTATTCACGCGCGTGCTGCCCGGCTGGGTGATCAACGTGGCCACCACCATCCACAGCGACGAAGCGTTGCTGGCGGTGGGCTTCATCTTCACGGTGCACTTCTTCAACACCCATTTCCGGCCGGAGAAGTTTCCCATCGACACGGTGATCTTCACCGGCGGGATGCCGCTCGAAGAATTCAAGCAGGACCGGCCCAGGGAATACCAGGAACTGGTGGAGAGCGGAGAGCTGGAGAAACTTCTCATGCCGGCCCCGGTCCCTCTGGCCGCGAAGCTCTGGCGGCGCCTCGGCTTCGCCGCGCTGGGAATTGGCATTACGCTAATTCTGCTGATTATCTACGCGGTGGTGTTCGCGTACCGGTAGCCTCCAGGCTTGTCAATCCGAGCGAAGCGCGTCTCCGCGCCTCCGCGCCTGATAGCATAATCGGTTGATCTCCCTCGTGATAGTGAATTGGAACCGGAAGCAGTTGCTGCGCGCCTGCCTGGCATCGGTGGGGCTCCAGACCGGCGTGGAGTTCGAGACCATCGTGGTGGATAACGGCTCCGCCGACGGTTCCGCCGATATGGCCGAACGCGAGTTCGCGGCGCGCGTGATTCGCAACGCCGGGAACCGCGGCTTCTGCGCGGCCAACAACCAGGGCATCGCCGCCGCTCGCGGCGAGTTCATCGCCCTGCTCAATAACGACGCGGAAGCCGCGCCCGGCTGGCTGGCCGCGCTCCACCGCGCCTGTTCGAGCGCTCCGGACGTGGGCATGGCGGCCAGCAAGATCCTGGTGTGGGAAGACCCGCGCCGCATCGATAAGGCCGGCCACCTCATCTTCCCCGACGGCCAGAACCGCGGGCGGGGCGCCG
>JBEKSU010000323.1:0-3316 GCA_049516755.1 Verrucomicrobiota bacterium
ACCATCCGTGCATCCGTGCACGACACGGAGAAGACCCTGTTCATCTCGGTATTGCTGGTGATTCTGGTTGTTTTCGTTTTCCTACGAAACGCGCGGACAACCTTCATTCCCAGCGTCGCGGTCCCCGTTTCGCTGGTAGGGACATTCGGCGTGATGTATCTGCTGGGCTATAGCCTTGACAATCTTTCACTGATGGCCCTCACAATCTCGACAGGTTTTGTTGTCGACGACGCGATCGTCGTCATCGAGAATATCACGCGTTATCTTGAACAGGGCATGCATCCTTTCGAAGCTGCCCTAAAAGGCGCGCAGGAAGTAGGCTCCACGGTATTCACCATCAGCGTTTCGCTGATTGCAGTCTTCATTCCATTGCTTCTTATGGGAGGCATCGTCGGCCGCCTCTTCCGCGAATTCGCAGTCACGCTCTCCGTCGCCATCGCGGTTTCCATGGTGGTTTCTCTGACCGCGACTCCCATGATGTGCGCCCATCTCTTAAAAGAAAATCAAACCCATGGCTGGATGTATCGCACTACAGAGCAGGCTTTTGAATGGGTCGTCAATCTGTACGGGAGAACCTTGTCCGTCGCACTCCGTTTTCGAGCGATTACACTCATGGTCTTGTTGGCCACGATCGGACTTACCGCTTACATGTTTATTCGCATACCAAAGGGATTCTTCCCGCAACAGGATAACGGACGCATTCAGGGATCGATTACCGCCGACCAGGATACCTCGTTTCAAGCCATGGATAAGATTATGTTGCCGATGATTAATATCGTCGCGGCGGACCCGGCCGTCGATACGGTGAATGGATTTACGGGGGGCAGCACGTACAACACGGCGCGGCTGTTTATCTCTTTAAAGCCGCTCGAGGAGCGAAGAATCTCCGCCGACCTTATCATCGCGCGACTGCGGCCTAAGTTGGCCAGGGTACCCGGAGCCACGCTGTACTTGCAAGCCGCACAGGATCTGCGCGTGGGTGGCCGGCAGAGTAACGCTCAATATCAATTCACGATGCACGGCGACAACCTGGATGATCTCAATAAGTTCGCCCTTAAAATGGTAGAGCAGTTCAAGTCGATTCCGATAATCTCCGATGTAAGCAGCGATCAGCAAAACCGTGGTTTGCAAGCCATGATTGAGTACGATCGCGGAACTTGCGCGCGTTTCGGTATCACGTCGCAACTCATCGACAACACGCTCTACGATGCGTTCGGCCAGCGCCAGGTGTCAACCATGTACACCTCGCTGAACCAATACCACGTGGTGATGGAGGCATCGCCGGAGTATTGGCAAAATCCGCTGTTCCTGCGACAAATCTATGTGAATGCGCCGGGCGGAGAACAGGTCCCTTTAAGCGCATTCGCTACATTCACCTCCACCACTGCTCCGCTGACGGTGACTCACGACGGTCTCTTTCCGGCGGTGACGGTTTCCTTCAATCTGAAGCCGGGCGTCGCGCTGGGAGATGCTGTGAATGCCACGACAGCGGCGGCAGCGAAGATCGGGCTTCCGGCAACCATCCAGACTCAATTCGCCGGCACCGCACAAGCCTACGAGTCCTCCCTTGCTACCGAACCCATCTTGATTGCGGCGGCCCTCGTGACCGTTTACCTGATTCTGGCGATGCTGTATGAGAGTTATGTCCATCCCATCACCATCATTTCCAGTCTTCCGGCCGCCAGCGTGGGCGCGCTGCTGGCACTATTCCTCACCCATACCGACCTTAGTATCATTGCGATCATTGGTATCATCCTGCTGATCGGCATTGTGAAAAAGAACGCCATCATGATGATCGACTTCGCTCTCGCCGCCACGCGCAACGAAGGGAAGAACTCATATGACTCCATCGTCGAAGCATGTATGTTGCGCTTCCGCCCGATTCTGATGACGACAATGGCCGCGCTTCTTGGAGCTTTGCCTCTCGCGCTGGGAACCGGTACTGGATCCGAGCTTCGCCGTCCGCTGGGTATTACCATCATCGGAGGGCTGATTATGAGCCAACTGCTGACTCTGTACACGACGCCGGTTGTATACCTGTATTTCGACCGCCTCCAACATTGGCACGATGGGGCAAGCAGCGGTCCCGCTAGTTTCTCACCGCATCGATGACGCTAGACGTTGCCGCGATGGCTGTGTTTGTGAGACTTCTCAATTGACCACGTTTGCTCATCCAGGAGAAAGCATTTCACGCGCGCCTGGAACGTGCCGGCGGGCTCCCGATTCCAGCGCTCCTTCCGATCGGAGGTACCGGGATCAACGCCAAGCTCCAGCGCCACTGCTAGCGCCGGAAGGCCAAAGGTTGCGCGATCCCGGAGGAGTCGCGCGCCCCAACCTTCGCAGCGCCGGCCACCTTCTCACATGCAAGCTGCCGCATCGCTTGGGGCATGCGAAGTGCAGTTAGCTTATTTCGGGCACTACCAAGTGCGCCGAGTCCGTAAACCGCGCGCTTACGTTTTTCGGCAGTGCGACACTGGTGCAACTTCTCCGGGCTATTCGCCATATTTCAGCCAATGTCCGTGTCAGCCAAAAGGCGCTATGTGTCGCGCAAAGGAATGCTCACGCATATTGACGCTCTTGAGTTCCCTTTTTGGATCTGGGGGGCGATCCCATGGGAGTCAGAGTCTCCCTGTCCGCACCAGTTTGATTTCAAATCGCCTTAGTGGTTTCGTCCACATGGATTCAGGCTAATCCTCGAGCCGGAAGAGGCGGCGGATGAGGGCAATCGTCTGCTCACCGTCGGGTAGCGCGGCGGCGCGGCGAATCTCGGTCAGCGGGCCGTGGGCGATCTTGTTGAGCAAGCCGCGCGTATAGGCGGCGAGCGCCTCCTCCTGCTGCGGGCTCAACGCGCCGAGCTTTCCGCGCACGCGTTCCATCTCGGCGCGCGCCAACTCCTCGAGCTGCTGCTGGAGTTTCACCAGCGTCGGCGCCGCTTCGCGCGCTTTCCAGCGCGCGATCAGACGGTCGATTTCGTCCTCGACGATCTGCTCGGCGTCGGCGGCTTCGCGCTGGCGCGCCTGGAGGTTCTGCTCGACGGCGCGGCCGAGGTCGTCGATGTCGTAGAGGAAAACGTTCTCCAGTTCGTTGACCGCCGGTTCGACGTTGCGCGGCACCGCGATGTCGATGACGAACATGGGCCGGTTGCGGCGCTTATCGAGCGCCCGCCGCAGCTCGTCGCGGCGCAGAATGTAATCGCTGGCGCCGCTGGAGGCGATGACGATGTCCATCTCGGCCAGACGCGGCTTCCAATCCTCGTAATCGATCACCTGGCCGCCGAACAACGCGGCCATCTCCTCGGCCCGCGAGCGGGTGCGGT
>JBEKSU010000324.1:0-4790 GCA_049516755.1 Verrucomicrobiota bacterium
TCCCACGGTTTTTGAAGCGCACAGCGTGGCGGGAGGCATGCTGGTGCTCGGCGTGCCCGAATACCGGCTGCCGCGCGAGATCATCCGGGCGGAAATCGCAGCCATCGAATCGCTCGGCGTGGAAATCCGCCTGAACACGAGGCTCGGCAAGGACTTCGCGTTCGCTGACCTCAAGAAACAAGGCTTCGAAGCCGTGTTCCTCGGCATCGGCGCGCACAAAAGCCGCGAGCTGTCCATCGAGGGCGTGCAACTCGACGGCGTGCTGCGCGCGATTGATTTCCTGCTGAACGTCAATCTGGGCTATCGCGTGACCCTCGGCCGCAAAGTCGTCGTCATCGGCGGCGGCAACGTCGCCTTCGACGTGGCGCGTTCGGTTGTCCGCCAGACGGAGAAGTTTGCGGGGATGACCGAGGCGGAATTGCGCGAGGCGCTGCATCAGGCGGCGTCCGCGCTGGAACAATTGACCGCGCGCGAACCGGAAGCGCCCGACGAGGTGCGCCTTGCCCTGGACGTGGCGCGGGAAGCCATCCGCAAGGGCGTGCCCGAAGTTCACATGTATTGCCTGGAGAGCCTCGACGAGATCCCCGCCGCGCGCGAGGAAATCGAGGAGGCGGAAAAGGAAGGCATCCGGCTCCACACGCGCTTCGGCCCCAAACGCATCGTCGGCAGCGATGGGAAAGTCTCGGGCATCGAACTGATCAAGGCCGGCCGGGTCTTCGACGAAAACCGCCGGTTCAATCCGCAGTTCATCGAAGGCAGCGAGGAGACCGTGGATTGCGACACGGTCGTTCTTGCCATCGGCCAATCGGCAGACCTTTCCTGGATTCGTCCCGAAGATGATTTGAAAGTGACGCCGCGCGGAGCGTTGCAAACCGATCCAGTGACAATGGCCACGTCGCGGCGTGATGTGTTCGCGGGCGGTGACGTGGCGTTCGGGCCGCGAATCATCATCACCGCGGTCGCCGAAGGCAAGAAGGCGGCGAATTCCATCGCCAAATTCCTCACGGGCCGTGTGCCTGCGGAGCCGCGCCGGGCGCGCGTGACGATTTACAACACGCTCCAGTATCGGATGAAGCCCGATTACGAAAAGTTTGTCCGCCGGCTGCCGCCGACGCTGCCGCTGGACCGGCGCATCGGGATCGCCGAGGTGGAAAAAAATTATCCGGAACCCGACGCGCGGCGGCAGGCGGACCGCTGCCTGAAGTGTCACGTCGGTCCGGTGTTCAACGGCGACGAGTGCATCCTCTGCGGCGGTTGCGCCGATGTCTGCCCTGAATTCTGCCTGCGGCTGGTGGATGCCGCCAATCTGCGCGGCGACGAAAAACTGCAGGGCGCGTTCCTCGCGCGTTACGGGCGCACGCCCGAACGCGGCGAACAGGGCGCGATCATCAAGGACGAAACCCGCTGCATCCGCTGCGGCCTGTGCGCCGCCCGCTGCCCCACCGGCGCGATCACCATGGAACGCGTGGAACTGATGCCCGCCTGATATGAATCACACCCCCTCCGAAAATAAAAACGAAGTTTCCCGGCGCAATTTCCTTCAACTCACGCTGGGCTGGCTCGCCAGCACCTTCGCAGTGGTGGCGGCGTCGGCGGGAGCCGTGCGCTTTCTCGTGCCGAACGTGCTGTACGAGCCGAGCCTGCGTTTCAAGGCCGGCCGGCCCGATGATTATCCCGATGGTTCCGTGACGTTTTTGGAAGCGGAGCGGGTATTCCTCGTGCGCCAGGGCAACACGTTCCGCTGTCTTTCGGCGATCTGCACGCACCTCGGCTGCACGGTCAACCGCGCCGAACACGGCTACCATTGCCCGTGCCACGGCAGCGTATTTAACGACCAGGGCGGTGTCGTCAGCGGCCCGGCGCCGCGTGGATTGGACTGGTTTCAAATAACCTTGAGCAAGGATAACCGGCTGCTGGTGGACAAAAATCAGCGCGTGGCCGCGGACAAATACCTCGTCTTGTGAATACGCCTTTACCCAAACGAATCTGGCAATGGTTCACGCGCACGCGCGTCGGCCGTTCGATTTTCCGGATTGGCCTGCCGGAGAGCAATCTGGAGCGGTCGCAGGTGATGGTCTCCAGCTTTCTGCTGCACGTACAGCCGGCAAAGGTCAACCGCCATTCACTGCGCGCCTCCTATTCGCTCGGGCTGGGGCTGATTTCACTTTACCTGTTCCTGATCCTGATCGTCACCGGCGTGTTGCTCATGTTTTATTACGTGCCGAGCACCGAGAAGGCGTACGACATCATGAAGGATTTGCAGTATGTCGTCTCCGCCGGCCTGGTCATTCGCAACATGCACCGCTGGGCGGCGCACCTGATGGTGCTGTTCGTGCTGCTGCATATGTGCCGCGTGTATTACACCGGCGCCTACAAACGCCCGCGCGAGTTCAACTGGATGATCGGCGTCGGGCTGTTCCTGCTGACCCTCGGCCTGAGCTTCACCGGCTACCTGCTGCCTTGGGACCAGCTTGCATTCTGGGCGATCACCGTCGGCACGAACATCGCCGGCTATGCGCCGGTCATCGGTCTCAAGATAAAATATCTGCTGCTCGGCGGGAACGTGGTGGGACAGGAAGCGCTCACCCGGTTTTACGCGTTGCATGTGATCGTGCTGCCGGCAGCGGCACTGCTCATGGTGGCCGTCCATCTCTGGCGCGTGCGCAAGGACGGCGGGCTGTCGCGTCCCGATGAACCGGGCGACATCGTCCAGCAGGTCGAACTCAAGCAATTGCCGACGAACAAGACCTACGGCCTGATGGAACTCGCACGCGGCACGACGCCGCAGGTCGGCCAGAATCCGGAGGACGAGGTGTTCTCCTGGCCGCACCTGGTTTTCCGCGAGCTGCTGCTGTTCCTGCTGGTGGCGGCCGTGGTGCTGTTCCTGTCGATTTTCTGGAATGCGCCGTTGGAGGAACTCGCCAACCCGATTCATCCGCCGAATCCGGCAAAGGCACCGTGGTATTTTCTCGGCCTGCAGGAACTGGTCAGCTATTCGGCGTTCTGGGGCGGTGTGGTGGTGCCCGGCCTGCTGGTGACGGCTCTGATGCTGTTGCCCTACCTGGATCGCCAGCGCCAAGGCGTCGGTCGCTGGTTTGCCCGCGAACGCGTGGTCGCCAACACAATCTTCACCGTCTGTCTGTTGACGGCCATCGTGCTGACAATCATCGGCACCCTGTTCCGCGGCCCGAACTGGGGCTGGGTGGTGCCTTGGGAGCAACCGCCGGCCATCACGGAGGGCCACTGATATGAACGACCTTTCCGTCCGCAAATTCTACGCCTGGTTCACCATGCTCGGCCTCTTGGTCGGCGTTCTCGTCGTCATCGGTTATTACCGGGATGAGTACCGCGAGTGGAAGAATTATCAGCACAAATACATCCAGGAGGAAATCCGCCGGGCGTCGACGCCGCAACAACTGGCGCTGGCCAAACAAATCCCGGTTCAAATCCGTCAGATTCTCCTGCCCGACCTCAACCGTGTGGATCGCTGCACCACGTGCCATCTCGCGGTGGAAGACCCGAGCTATGGCGGTTATCCGCAACCGCTCGCGTACCATCCGTTGCACGAACAACACCCGTTTGACCGGTTTGGCTGCACCATATGCCATCGCGGCCAGGGCCGGGCCACGACCGACGCCGACGCGCACGGCAACGTGCCGCATTGGGATCAGCCGATGCTGCCGTTGCAATACATCCAGGCCTCCTGCGGCCAATGCCACGAGGCCGCCGATAATCCCGCCGCGCCGGAACTGGCGCGCGGCCAGCAGGTGTTTGAGGACAGCGGCTGCCGTGGCTGCCACAAACTCAATGGCATCGGCGGTGTGGTTGGACCGGAACTCGACAAGGTCGGCGCCCGCCGTTCGCCGGAATGGTTGAAAAAACATTTCCTCGCCCCCGCATCGGTCACGCCCGGTTCCGCAATGCCGCCGCAAAAATTTTCCGAGACGAACCTCGAGGCAATCATTCTTTTTATGCTCAGCCAGACCGGCGAATCGGCGCCCGGCTACTACGCCTCCATGAAAGTCATTCCCAGCGCGAGCGAGGGACAGCGATTATTCCAGCAGAAAGGCTGCATCGGTTGCCACTCCATCGGCGGCCAGGGCGGCAAAATCGGCCCGGCGCTGGACGACGTCGGCCTGCGGCGCCCGGTCGAATGGATGATGCAGCACTTCCGCGATCCGCAGGCGGTAACTCCGGGCACGGTCATGCCGCGATTTGGTTTCACCGAGACCGAAGCGCGAGCGCTGACGGATTTCCTGATGCACTTGCGCGACCAGAAAGTCGCACTGAGCCTGCCGTCGCTGATGAGCCCGGGGGAACGCGGACGGGAAGTCTTCCGCAAATACGGTTGTGCCGGCTGTCACGGCGCCGACGGCAAAGGCGGCGTGCCCAATCCGAACGCCAAGACCGCCGAGCAGGTCCCCGGCCTGATCTACGTGGCCGACGGCTACACCAAGGACGAACTGAAAAAGCGTATCCTGAACGGCCAGCGCGAAATCACGGCGCTCGACCCGAAACGTCCGCCGCCTCCGCTGTTCATGGCCGCTTGGGCCGGCATCATCAAGGATTCCGAGCTGGACGACCTCGTCGCTTATCTCTTCAGCTTGAAACCCAAGGAAGAAAACCCGGGATTTTAATTGCCGGCGTTCGGATTCAAGGCCGTGGTATTGCCCAAAGGTAGATTGCTGCATCCTCGTAACCGCCACGATGAAAAACGACTCGCGCCAACAACAGCCTTTTTGCCATAATCCGACGGTGGGTTGACCCATGAATGACGAATTAAAATCCTG
>JBEKSU010000325.1:0-4046 GCA_049516755.1 Verrucomicrobiota bacterium
CCTGGACCCGCTCATCAACGTCGTCGTGACCTCAACCAATGGCCATTTCAGCTGGTTTGACAACGGTTCGCTGACCGGCGGACTGGGCTCCATAAAATTCTACCGCATCCTGGGTGGCCTGAGTCTGGGGCCGATCATCGGTTCGGGTCCCATCACCAACACCGTCCTGGCCGGGGCCATGTCGCAGGCGACGGTAATCGTGCCGGCCAGTGCTGCCTCGGCGAGCAACCTCCTGATTTCCGCCACCGGGCCGCTGAACGTGTGGTTCAATCAGACCAATCCGCCCACCGGCAACCCCGGCGCGGGCGACTACCTGATGCTGTCCACCGCCACCTCCGGCGTCTTCCTGCTCACCAGCAATTCCGTGCCGCCGCTCGTTCCCGGCGCGAATTATTACCTCGGCTTCCAAAACCCGGGCACCAGCAACGTCACGTTTGTCTTTCAAGTGACGTTCGGTGTCGGCTCGTTCCCGTCGGTGGCCAATTTCAGCATCACCGCGACCAACGGCGGCGTCTGGCTCAAGTGGAATGGCCGGACGGATTATCAGTATCAGGTGCAGTGGAAGACCAATCTCGCCTCACCGACACCGTGGAATACCATCTCGAACATCGTCCTGACCTCCACCACCGGAATCTTCACCTTCTTCGATGACGGCTCATTGACGGGCGGGTTCGGGCCCATGAAATATTACCGGCTCATCGTCTGGCCGTTCCTGACGCCGATACCGCAAACCCTGTCCTTTTCCAGCGTCACCGTCTCCAGCATTGGCGGGACCAATGACCTGACGCTCCAATGGAGCGCGCCGACGAATTATCATTATGGAATTCTCTGGACGACCAATCTCGCGCTGCCCCGCAGCAGCTGGTCCATCCTGGCCAGCCCGGTGCTCACGCAGTCCAACGGCGTTTACACCTTCATCGACAACGGCCAGACCGGCCCGACCGCCAGCTCGAAGTTTTTCCGGCTCTACGATTATCCGTGACGGCTGGGCAGGGCGCGCTGTCCCCAGCGCGCCGCGGAACGGCGCGTGGGTCATGAAGTTTGATGACCAATGAAAATGCTGACGATTCCGATCTTGACGGTGTTGTCAAAGCGGCAGGAGGAAATCCTGCAGGCCGCTTGTGAAGGGCTGCCGGACAAGTTGATTGCCGACCAGCTGGGAGTTTCTCCGCGCACGCTGGAGGGTCACTGGCGCGCCATCCATCGGAAGCTCGGCTCGGTGAACCGCTGCCAGGCGGGATTCATCTTCGCCGCCCTGCGGGAAAACCCGCAGGGGAAAATCCCCGCGTGATTTCGCCCTCTGGTGCGGGTCAGGGATGGTGGCAGATTTGAGCGTGTTCCAGGCTGTGCCTCCGAAGGCACAGGGGTGTGCGGTCAGACGCACATTTCCATCCGACCGGAAAGAGCGTAATGGATGGATGGAACAGATCCAAACCGGCGAACGGAACAGAGAAAGGCACGTAAATTGAAAACGATTCAAACGGACGGCATGGATGCAAAAGTTAAACAGGTTAAGACAAGAACCATTAACGGCGCTATAAGGCTGGGTTGGAGGACCGGAAAGTTTAGTTTCAGCCTCGGTTGGCTTGTGATTGTCCTGCTACTCCGCTCCACTGTTTTGAAAGCTGAACAGTGCCCTGAGATTGTCTGGTGGAAAGGTGGCGCCGGAACCGATGCGGTTGCGTTTTCACCAGATGGAAATGTTTTTGCTACTGCCGACTCCGAGACTGTCAAGTTGTGGCGTGCTTCAGACGGCCGGCTGCTTCACACACGGAGTATCACGTCATCAGCGTCTTCCATTACCTTCACCACCAACGGGACGCTTGTGTCCGGGAGCTATGATGGCACCGTTCGTTTCTGGCAAGTGCCCGACGGCAATTTGTCGTGGGTAATAACCAATCAATTTCCCTGGCTGAGAGCCATAGCGGTTTCTCCAAATGGTTCTTTGGTGGCGTGCGCGAGTGGCAGTCCCGGTTGGCCGTCGGAGTACGACGGTACAGTGACGCTTTTGAATGCGTCCGATGGTTCGCTCGTCCGCGTTCTGACGAACGGAACGATGAGTGCCACAGCCATAATGTTCTCTCCAGATGGCAGTTTGCTGGCCGCGACTTTTGCCGACAGCATGGTGGCCGTATGGCAGGTCAGCGACGGAACATTGCAGCACGTCTGGAATGATGGCTACGCGTCCGATGCTTTCGTTACCTTCTCGCCCGATGGACAAGCGCTTCTTACCGGAGGTGGGTCGGACTATGCCTATGTCAAACTGCGGCGTGTGAGCGATGGTCAGCAATTGTGGGTCAGCCAAGCCTATGCCACTGAAATATATTCAGCCTGTTTTTCGCCCGACGGGAACATGATAGCGACTGGAGGTGGGCGGGCTGGAGTTGCGGATCCAGCAATCAAGCTGTGGAACACAAGTGATGGCAGTCTTCTGTACAGTATGCTCACCAACGGCTCTTACGTAGCGGCTGTCAGCTTTGCACCTGACGGAGCCACCTTGGTTTCAGGAAGCGTTAGTATTGACTTTTGGAGTGTAACCAACGGCACCCAGTTGCTAACCTTGACGGGGCATAATGGAGTTGTGACTGCTGCCACTTTTTCCTGGGATGGCAGGATGGTGGCGTCCGGTGGTTCGGACGGAACCGTACGGTTGTGGCAAGCGACGAATGGAACGCCGTTGCAGACATTGCTGGGTCTGCAAGGAGTTTGCACAGGCATTGCATTCCCGCCTGACAGTCTTACGGTTGTCGGTGGTGGTAATAGCGCGAGGGTTTGCTGTTGGCATACCTCAGACGGCACGCAGGTGTGGGCAAATAGCACCTATCCGTGGCAGATAACCTGTCTCGCCGGATCATGCTCGAACGAGTTCTTTGCAGTGGGCGAATCATTTTATGGAGAACTTCCATGTCAAATTGAACTCCGTCGCTATTCTGACGGACAACTAATCAATACATTGACAGGTCATAGCAACATTGTTGCCTCAGTTTGCTTTTCACCGGATGGAATGGTGCTCGCCTCCGGCAGCCAGGATCAGACGGTCAGGCTTTGGCAGATGCCAGATGGCAATGCCTTGCGCACTATTCCTGTGGACTCTGCCGTCACCGCCGTTGCGTTTTCTCCAGATGGTACTTTAATAGCGACGGGTGGCAGCAATGCATTGGTTCGAATCTGGCGCGTTGCCGATGGCGGATTTGTCCGAACCTTTACCGGGCACCAAGCTTCGATTATCTCAGTGGCCTTTTCTCCCAACGGTGAGAGCCTGATCTCCGCCGGTGCCGATGCTACTCTGCGCGTCTGGCGTTTGTGCGACGGCACTTTGCTGACGACGTACGACTCGGAAGTTATGCAAACGGGTTGCCTCGCAATGGCTCCCAACGCACGGCTTTTCGCTTATGGGCGGCAGGATGGCGTGCTGGTCGCGGGACGCTTGCCTGCCATACTTGACCCGCTATCCTTGGCAACGAGCGGCGGCATGCGGTTTTTGCTGTACGGCCTCGTTGGTCAAAACTACACCGTCCAAAACTCTAGCGATCTTATGCACTGGATTGATTGGATCGTTGTAACGCCAACGAATGGTTGCACAGTAATCACTGATCCGACAGGCTACGTCCCGTCAGCAAAATTCTACCGCACAAAAATTCCTGAATGACCGGTTGAATGTCCCTTGATGTACGTCTTGTTTCCTGCGTCCTTCTGCTTTCATTGATGCCAGATGGTGCTGGCATCAATGTATCGCCTTGCTAATATCCCTACTTTGCTTTCGCCGCGGTCTGGAATATATTTCCCGATTGATTAGAATGCGAAATTCGCGGTTATGAGCAAGGAATTCATCCGCATCGGCGGCGCGCGTGAGCACAATCTGAAAAACCTCACGCTGAACATCCCGCGCGACAAGCTGGTGGTCATCACCGGCCTCAGCGGCAGCGGCAAGTCGTCGCTCGCGTTCGACACCATCTACGCCGAGGGCCAGCGCAAATACGTCGAGAGCCTCTCCGCCTACGCCCGCCAGTTCCTCGACCAGATGCAAAAACCGGAGGTGGACTTCA
>JBEKSU010000326.1:0-3977 GCA_049516755.1 Verrucomicrobiota bacterium
TGGTTAACCCTGATTCCGCTGTTTTGTATGCCCGTGTGGCGGCGTTTCATCGACGTCCTGATCTTGCAAGGCAAGATTCCGCGGTCGGCCGCCAACGACCAGAGAATCAACCTGCGTACGGTACAGTGGACCGCGCCACGCTTCGAGTCGGTCGATCCGGTGAAGGACGCCGAGGGCGTTCTGAAGGATGTTCGGATGGGCCGCAAGACGTGGTTCGAAGCGGTGCTGGAGAACGGCTACGATCCCACCACGCAACTGGAACAGATCGCCCTGTTCAACCGGCTGCTGGACAAATTCGAGATCATTCTCGACTCGGACCCGCGCAACACCACGTTGCGCGGCCAGGAGCAGCCGGCGAATACGGAGGAGCGGACACCGACGAGCCAGGCCCCTCCCGCCACGCCGAGAAAACTCACGGCGTTGTCGGAAGAGGATTTGGGGATGGCGAGAGAGTTGCTCGCCGCCGGGATCGCACGGGCGGCCGGCGGTTGGGAATCCACCTCCCGCCTCTATCGAAACTGATCGCAAAACACGCACCCAACAAACAGGAGAACAGTCTATGCCCAAGTACTACGCCGAGGTCCTCTCGGCCGACGCGCAGATCCTCCCCAGCACGGCCAACCCGAAGGACGGAACCATCGACGTGGTCTGGTACAGCGGTGCTCCCGTTCCCAGGATCGATCGCGCCACCGGCGAACCCTACATGCTTCAACTGGACATGCAGGGCTGCCGCTTCGACCGACTGAACAACGGCGCGCCGGTATTCGACAACCACCTTTCCGGCGACGATTTCAAATCGCTCATGGCCGGGAAGGTCGGCACGCGCGCCCAGGTAGGCGTGGTGCGCCGCGCCTGGCCGAACGGCGACAAGGGTATGGCCACGTTGCAGTTCGATCTCGGCAACGAAGACGGGGCCGAGATGTTCCGCAAGGCCAGCGCCGGCATCCTGCAGAATCTCAGCTTCGGAACCTTTGTCTACAAGCGCGAAAAGGTCGACGCCCGCGCCGAGGGAATGCCGGAGGGCAAGCCGCCGTACATGAACGACAAAGAGATCGGCATGTTCAAAGCCACCGACTGGGAGCCGTTTGAAATCTCGCCATGCACTGTGCCGGCCGATTTCAACACGTGCTTTCTGAGCGCGCAACCGGATGATTCACTACGGGCAACCAGCCCACAAAAGGAGAAACCTGCCATGGAACAAGTCCCCACGCAGGATGCGGGCGCAGAGGACCGAACGAACGAACAGGACCTGGCCGCAGCGCGGGAGCAAGCGGTCACGGTCGAGCGGGAGCGGGTCAGCGAGATTGAATCGCTGCGCGCCACCGCGACCAAATACAGCATCGACGGCGCCGTGATCAGCCAGTTCATCGGCAAGGGCATTTCCGCCGATCAGGCCCGGAAGGAACTGTTCGCCCAACTCGCCGAGAAGGGTGAGTTGAACCTGCATGGCGACCAGTTCCCGATCCGCGGCGAGGGCGGCGGCTCGGGGACCCGCGACGGCATGGAGCAGCGGCTCGCCTGCATGCAGATGGCGTTGTTGTTGCGCGCCGATGGCCGGTTCTTCATGGCGCGCCGCCGCGACCACAACGGCAATGACCTCGGGGAGTATCTCGACGGCTGCGGTCCCGAGCAGCACAAACGGGCCGCCGACATGGCGCGGGAGTACCGCAACTTCAAACTCATCGATATGGCCAAGGAGTACTTGGCATTCAAGGGCGTGAACCCGCGCGGCATGGACGTCACGCGGATCGCCGACCTGGCGCTCCAGGGCCCCTCGCGCGGGCCGGAGTTCTTTATGGGCGGCGCGGAATCGACTTCCGACTTTCCGGCGATCTTGGCCAACGTCGCCAACAAGACCTTGCGCCAGGGTTACGAGGCCTACCCGCGCACCTTCCAGCCCTTCTGCCGGCAAGTGACGGCGCAGGACTTCAAGCCCATCAACCGCGTGATGCTGGCCGATGCGCCGACCCTGCAGCCGTTGAACGAGAAGGGCGAGTACCACCGCGCGAACCTGACCGATAACAACATCAACTACTCGCTCGGCACCTACGGCGAGATCGTGGCGCTGACCCGTAAGGTCATCATCAACGATGATCTCCAGGCGTTCACCCGGGTTCCGGCTCTGCTCGGCGTGGCGGCTGCGCAACTGGAATCGAACACTGTCTGGGGCATCATCACGTCGAATCCGGCGGCGCTGTACGCCGGCGACAAGAACTCCACGGCGCTGTTCCACGCCAATCACGGCAACCTGCTGACTGGCGCCGCCAGCAGCATCGATAACACCGTGCAGAACGCCGTTCCGCTGACCGCCCTGGGCAAGGCGCGCGGTGCCATGCGGTTGCAGAAGGGACCGCAGGGCACTCCTCTGAACCTCATCCCGCGGTTCATCGCCGTCCCGACGGCGCTCGAAACCTACATGCTCCAGCTCGTATACCCGATCAACATTGCTTCGGCCGATGCGACCAGGGTCGTGCCGGAGTGGGTGCGTAGCCTGGTGCCGGTGGTCGAGCCACGTTTGGACGCCGCGACGAATGGGACCACAGCCTGGTATCTCATCGCGGATCCGGCGCAAATCGACACGGCGGAGTACTGCTACCTGGAAGGACAGCAGGGCGTGTACATCGAAACCAAGCAGGGCTTCGAAGTGGACGGTGTGGAGATCAAGGCGCGCATGGACTTCGGCGCGGCGGCCCTGGACTTCCGCGGCCTGCAGAAGAACGCCGGTGCATAGGACGCCACCAAAGGGAAGAGAACGGAGAGAAAAATCGATGCAGAATTATGTTCATCGAGGGGATACCCTCACGGTAACGGCGCCCTACGCGGTCACCTCCGGCGGGGGCGTCAAAATCGGCAATATCTTCGGCATTGCCGTCAACACGCAGAGCCAGGGCGACAGCATGGAGGCCCAGGTTGTCGGCGTGTTCGACTTGGCGAAGGATACCAGCATCTTCGCCCAGGGCGACCTGGTCTACTGGGACGACACGAACAAAGTGGCGACCAGTACAGTCGGGGCCAACCTGCTCATCGGCAACGCCGAGAAGGCGCAGTTGACCGGCGATGCCACGGTCCGCGTCAAGCTGTTCGGTGTGCCGGGGTTCTCCGGGCAGGTCAACGGCGTGAAGGTGGCGCACGCGCTTTACGACTTCACGGTCGACGGTGGGGCGAGTTGCACGCCGGCGAACTCCGACACCATCCCCAAGGACGCGGTGGTGTTCGGTGGCGCGATCAATTCGACGGTGGCCGCGGCTGCAGCCGGGGCCGCGACGCTGGCGGTGGGGACGGCGGCAGGTTCGAGCGCGACGTCGATACTGGTCGCCACCGCGAAGGCGTCGCTGTCGCTCGACGCGGTGCTGGCGGCGGCGTGCGCGGCGACGCCGTTCAAGATGACGGCCGCCGGCAAGATCTCGGTGACCATCGCCACCGGGCCGCTCACAGCGGGCCAGATCGAGGTTTGGGCGCTCTACGCCATCGCCAGCAACGATTAGGCGAAACAGCAGCCGCGCGACTTGGGGCGGCCGTCGCGCCGCCCGGCATCCTTAATGTATGTCCGATTGGGCCACCCTCGACGCAGATGTCAGCGCCATAATGCAGGAGACCTTCGGCGAGCCGGTGGCGTATCAATCCGTGCAAGCCGGTGTGGCCCTTGGCGATTCCATGACGATCACCGCTATCCGCCACGCACGCGTGCGCGAGGAATCTGGCGCGATGGCCAACCTCGAAGAGATCTCGGTCAATCCTGGTGACCTTCCGAACTTCCCGCAGCGCGGAGATTGGGTGACTGCATGGGGATCGCAGTTCGTGGTGACCAGCGTGCGCCAGCCCGACCCGTACGGCATGGTCGAACTCTCGCTGATGGCGCGGGCCGGGCAGACTCTCAGTGATTAACCCGAAGACGATCCTGGCCGAGTGGGTGATGGTGCTTCAGGCGCTACCGAACCTAGTGGAGGCGCTGGGCGGGGACGGCAACCGCATCCAGT
>JBEKSU010000327.1:0-2856 GCA_049516755.1 Verrucomicrobiota bacterium
AGATCGCCGATGGCCTCGACGCGAAGTCGCACATGCTGCCGATCAAGCTGAGCTTTTCGCTCGGCCAGTTGAAGCCCGGCGAGTACGATTGCGAAGTGAGCGTACTCGATCCAACCGGGCACAAAGCGGCTTTTTGGCAGGCGCCAGTGCTGGTAGTGCCTTAGGTTTTGAGTCAAGATCCTTAAGCAAGGGAGTTAGCTTCGATGAAACGAGCGATCCTGGGAGCCATTCTGATATTCGCATGCTGTTCGACCATCCTCGGCCAGCCCGCCGATACGCGGCCTAAGTTCCTGGCCGCGGATGTCCATCCCGCCCCTGCCGGATATCCGTATGCTCGGACCATTCCGGTCCACGACAACCGCTACGAGGTGAAGAGCGCCGCGATGCTCGACCTGGTCCGAATCGCTTACGGCTTCGACGCCGACAAGATCCTGGGCGGCCCGAGCTGGCTCGAAATGGACCGTTTCGATATCACGGCCAAGCTGCCTGGCGAAACCTCGCCAGATGACCAGAAGCTGATGCTGCAAACGCTTCTGGAAGACCGTTTCAAGCTGGTAACGCGCAAAGAGACGAAGTCCATCGCCGGTTTTGCGCTGATCGCCGGAAAGAAGCCGGCGCTGAAAGAAGCCGCCGGCACGGAGGAAAGCGGGTGCAAGCTGCAATCTTCCTCCGGCCCGGCGCCCGAAGGCGGGGGGATGTTCATGACGAGCATAAATGGAGCCGTTGTACGCATCGCCATCAGCGGCAACACGATGCTCACCTACAACTGTCGCAACGAAACCATGGCCGCGTTCGCGGAGGGCCTGCACACCATGCTCGGTTCGAACATCGGCACAAGCCCCGTGCTGGAGGAGACCGGCCTGAAAGGCGCCTGGAACTTCGACCTGAGCTTTTCGCTTTCGATCAGCCTGCCAATAAGCGGCGGATCGTCCACCGAACGCGTCACGGTAGCCGACGCAATCGACAAGCAGCTCGGCCTGAAGCTGGAACCGCGCCAGATTCCCACGCCTGTGCTTGTGGTGGAGAGCGTCAATCGGACGCCCAGCGCGAACGCGCCCGACCTTGCCCAGGTCATGCCGCCGATGCCACCGGCTACCGAGTTCGATGTCGCCAGCGTCAAGCCCACCGATCCGGGATCGTCCGCTATGAACTTCCAGGTTCAGCCCGGGGGACGGCTAAACATCCGGGGCTTCCCGATGCGTTCGCTGCTCATGTACGCTTTTATGGACCCGATCAGCAGACGCACCTCGCAACTCACGGGCACGCCGAAGTGGGCCGATTCAGCCCGTTTCGATATCGTGGCCAAGACGCCGCCGGATACCGCGCCGCTAGACATGATGAGCATGGGACCGCCCTTGCTGGCTCTGCTCAAAGACCGGTTCAAGCTGGCCTACCACATCGATCAACAGCCCGGAACCGCGTACAATCTCCAAGCCGCCAAGCCCAAAATGAAAACCGCCGACCCCGCCGGCCGTACCTCGTGCAAACGGGCAGCGGCGCCCGCCGGATCTCCGGGTGGTTCTCTGGTGATGACGTGTCAGAACATCACCATGACGCAATTCGCGGACTGGCTGTCATCCAACGGCGTGGGCGTGAACGGGCCGGTTTCGGACGCCACCGGTCTCAACGGCGCGTGGGATTTTTCGCTTACCTACACCTATGCCATGCCGGCCGCCTTGGCCCGCGGCGTCGAAACCGGACAGCCAGGCGGCGACCTTCCCGCCGCGGCCGAACCCACCGCCGGCTACACCTTATTCGAGGCTCTGGAGAAGCAGCTTGGCCTCAAGCTGGAGACCACGAAAAAGCCGCAGCCCGTGGTCGTCATAGACCACCTCGAAGAGAAGCCGACCGAGGATCAGTAACGGGAGCCGATGACGCGGCTGGCACTCGAACGCTGGAGCAGGCTATGGCGATTCACCCTCTGAGCGCCGCCCGGATGTCCTTGAGCAACCGGAACAGGTGGTAGGGATCGCTGGGCGACGCGACGAAATCGAAGCGTTCAGAGAAGGATTTGGCTTCGTCGTCCTTGGCGTGAACCGCAAACGCTCGAATGCCGGCGATGTCCGCTGCCTGCAACGTGCGAAGCATGGCGTCCTTGAGAAGGCCGCTGCCGAGGCCCTTGCCTTGCCAGGTGGCTGCAACCGCAAGGCGGGCCAGCAACATGATGGGAACGGGATGCCGGGCCAAGCCCTTGGTCAGGCGTTCGGGCGCTTCGCTATATTCCACCTGGCCGACCACAAGGGTGTAGTAACCGACGACCTCTGCATCCGCTTCATCCGCCAGGGCGATGTAGGTTTGTGAGGCCCCGGCTTGCTGGCTCGGAAGCGCGTACCGTACCAAAAAGCGGTTAAGCGCTTCCCGGCCGCAGTCGAACCTGTCCAGGTCGTGGCTGCGCCGCAGCTTTTCGATGCGGAGCGCGGCCACTTAAATGCCGCCGCGCTCGAACACGCTGGGCTTCTTGAGAAGGCGGGCAAGCCGCCGCGCCGGCCGGGGCTGCGCCGCGAGCGCCGCCTGGAAGGCTTCCCACTGCCCGGCGCTCAAGGAGAAGCGCCTGCGGTCGGGTAGGGTTTCCTCGGCGCGGGCGAGGGCGCTCTCCAAAACGAATTCGCTGACCGAGCGGTGCGCGGCGACGGCGGCGTCCTGGAGCGCACGCTTCGCCGACGGCGTCAGCCGAAGGTCGAGCTTTTCGCTGCGGGTTTCGGCGTCCGGCATCGGCGGCGTTCCTCTACAGGGTCAGTATAACAGGCACGCCAGACAATGTCATGACAAAAACTCGTCCGCCAACCCAACCGGCCCTCGCCCGGGCGGCGCCGGCGGTCTTACCGCCGGCGCCGCTCGATGACGACTCAAATACGG
>JBEKSU010000328.1:0-2693 GCA_049516755.1 Verrucomicrobiota bacterium
TCTTTATTTATCTGTTTTCTTTTATCCGTTGGTTGTTCCGGCTTCAGCAAAGGGACTGAATCCAGTAGAAAAATTGCGTATAAGTATGTGTTCTGTCAACAACATTTGTTATGCGCGCATGCTTCCGAGTTGACTCAAATTACATGTTGCCGGGACCGTGAGTCAACCCGGCTCTGATGCCACGTTGGGAATGAAGATTTCGTTTAAATTTGGGCCTCGGTCAGGAAAGAGCCTGGGGCGATTGTTTAGTCGCTGGGTCGGCAGTAAAGGTATCGTAAATCAAAAGCGGGATTCCACAGTCAATTACTGATTGGACCCTGCTGGTGCGGCCTGGGTGTGATGCGGCGAATGCGGCGGCTGGCTCTGAGGCTGATTCCCCGATGCCGTATTTTGGGCCTTCTGCTGCTGTCGGACTTCGGTGAGCGAAGGCAGATTGATGAAATCTATGGCATCCTGGATGGCCTGCTTGTCATCCGGATCGTCCGTTTGATCGGCAATCTGTTGCATTTGGGGGACAACGGACCGGTCGTTGGCCTGTTCCAAGGCATCGAGCGCGGCTTTTCGAATCGCTCTATCTGGATTTTTTAATTCAGCCATGATTTGCTGGATGGCTGCCGGACTGTCTTCTCTGGCCAAATCCATCAACTCCTCGTATCGGTTTTTAACATATTCTTCATGGTCCTGCGGGGCAATGGCATTGGTAGCGCGATTTGTGATCGTTACCGGCGCAGGTGCAATCACAACCGCCGGTTTGGGCGCAAGCGTGACCGGTGAGGAATTGGAATGGGTGATGGCGACCGGCACCGTCGCAACCGCCGGTTGCGGACGGAAAACTTTCGACAGCATGACGGCAACGGCCAACACGCCCGCCGCCATCAATAAAATGGCAAGAACAACTTTTGGTCTCATGGTTGTTACATTTTGAATGTTTGCCGCCGCGAAATCAAGCGGAACGACTCCATGCCACAATCACGCCGCGGTGCCGCGATGGTTCCACCGGGGACGAGGCAAAGCGTGCGGATTTCACTGGAACCCACGGCAAAAAACAACAGGTTCGATACGGGCCAATCCGCGTATCGAACCTGTCTTGAATACAACTTCTATTAAAAGGTAAATCGGTTAATAATCAAAAGGATAATCAACGTCTTTCCCTGAGCCGCTGACACTGGCGCTCATAATCGGGCCGTATATGCCTTCGTCGTCGAAGTAGATGGAACCCTGGCCACTTTTCAAGCTGTAACTTTCGTTGTAGCTGTCCCAATTCACTTTGTCCGTCATTAAACCGTCAACGTAAAAAGAGTCATTATCATCGGCAGAATTGTAATAAAGTTCGGCATCAGGAATGGTGTAATTATAGTTTGCACCCTTATAGGATTCGACCCAATTGTCGTCGTTATAAGCATCCAAATAGAGTCTATAATCATCTCCGTCAGAAGACGCGTTTGTCAGAACAATATTCCCGTCCTTATCCGCCACAGCAAACTCCTCCTCGTACAAACCATACGACACCAATTGGTATCCTTTGCCCCCGTCTTTTTTCGCATAAGATGTGTCATATTCGGTGTCAATCAACGTGAGAATGTCATCGGTCGTAATCTTCGATTTTACGACCTTGGCACCACTTTCCGTCACAACGGTTGCTTTGATAACTACTGACTCGTAACCTGAAGGCAATTTAGCACTTGCGTTCAAGACAAACGCGGCTGATGCGGCTAGAATTATTAATTTTGTTGGTCTCATGTTGTTCCTCTCTTTGTTTTTGCAGTTTCTCGTTTGGTTGCTTGTTTAACCGGCTCAGTCCTTTTTATGTTTCAGCTTACCCGCTGAATTTGTTGAAGATTGAGCGAAACGGCTATTATTGTCAATAAAAACTTATGATGCTCCCGCGGTGAGGTCATTCCGACGCGGCCTTGGGAAAGACGATTTCGTCTCGATTTGGGGCCGGTCGGGGCAGTTGAACAGGTGAAACGCGTGAGCGTGTTTGTGAAGTTGGCACAAACACCAATTTGGTAGGGCTGACCTGCTGGTCAGCCAAGAGGCGAGCAGCGCCGCCCTACCATGCATGCGCCAATGTTGTTTTTGCTTTAATTTGGCATATCACCGCAAGGGGTCGCGATGGTTCCACCGGGGACGAGGCAAAGCGTGCGGATTTCGCTGAAACCCACGGCAAAAAACAACAGGTTCGATACGGGCCAATCCGCGTATCGAACCTGTCTTGAAAACAACTTCTCTTAAAGGGGAAATCGGTTAATCGTCAAAAGGATCAACGTCCTTCCCTGACCCGCTGACACTGGCGTTCATAATCGTGCCATAGATCTCTTCGTCGTTGAAGTAGATGTAACCCTGACCATTTTTCAAGCTGTAATTTTCGTTGTCAGTGTCGTAATTCAATTTGTCCGTTATTAAGCCAGTAACGTTAAAATAGTCTTCATCATTGGCAGATTCGTAACGAACTTCGGCTCCAGGAATAATGAAATAATAGTTTTCACCATTATAGGAATCGACCCAACGGTCGGTCTCATAAGGGTCCAAATAGAGATAATAATCGACATCATCCGCGTTATAAGACGCGTTTCACTGTCGGCCAATAGCGATTGATGCCGCGACATTTATGTGCGGATTTTCCTGAAAAGCGAGAGGCTGGATGAAAAATCGGTTTAAGAGATTAGGGGTGCATTGGCCATTCCGGTCAA